>CALLSU010000198.1:0-4491 GCA_938011935.1 uncultured Collinsella sp. | reverse complement strand
GGTTGAGAAAGCTCCCGGGAATGGGAGCTTTTTTGTTTTGAGTCCCTAACAAGCAAATACGGCGGAGGAGGAGGGATTCGAACCCGCCCCTCCCTCAAAACATGTACGTCACCCTCCAAAACCGACATTTTTCGACATCTTTGAAGGCTGATGTACATGTTTGCATATCGCACTCGGCGCACGATCGGCCGTTTTGCCGGCATTCGGTATATTTCCTCACTTCAACGGACACAAGGACTGCATATCGGCATAAAGCGAGAGGTCCCTAATGGATACTCCTGTTCTCATTTCGCATAAAACCGCATGGCTCGTCCATCATGCGCCACAAGACCTGGTTCAAGCGATCGCGCAACACGACTACCAGATAGGCGCAAGAGGCCTCTCCACCCAGCAACGCACCGCGCGCATCCGACAGGCTCTTACCGACTGCGGTATTCCCACTAGCATGCTTGAGACCATCGATATCTCCGTTGTATTTGCCTTCGAGCGAATCCGCGCCAACGGTGTAAATTGCCACGTTCTTGGCCAAAATCTACCCTACGACCATATTGACGAGCTGACCCCCGGTATTTTTATCACCGACGAAGCCCTTACCTTCGTATTCGCTGCCGAGTGGATGGACAGAATCGAACACCTCGAATACGGCTACGAAGTTTGCGGTGATTATCGCATGGGGCTTAATCCCGATGACCCTTATACCGAGCAGCCAGCCACCACTTCCAAGGACGAAATTGTCGAACTGCTCGATCGGCACCCCGGCAAACCCGGTGCCACACGCGCCAGACTCGCGCTCAGACATATCTACGACCACTCAGCCTCACCCATGGAAACCGCATCCGCTATCGCCCTTTCACTCCCGACGAGCGAAGGCGGTGTTGGCATCCGAGGTGTCGAACTCAACAAGCCACTCGAAATCCCTAAACGACTTTGGCATTGCACCAAAGCTCGAACGCTTAAAATCGATGCCCTCATTACCTATAAGCGAAGAGAGCTCGGCATCGAATATAAGGGCGGCTTTCACGACGAGGTCGAACGCAAGGGAGCAGATGCGGAGCGAGAGGCCGTGCTCGCCCAAATGGGCTATCGCATCGTCACGCTCACCTCGACGCAATTTGCAAGCCAACTCGCTTTCCACCGCGCCATGAACAATATCCGCGAAGCGCTCGGCATGCCTCGTTGCGTAGATGCCGAGCATCAGCGAAGGCAAAACGAACTGCGCAAGGTACTTATCCGCAACTGGAAGAGCGATCAAGCCGAAGAGTCGCCTTCTGAGTAACGACGGCCCCGCTCGCCCCGTGCTCCCCCAAACGTGTACACCACCCTCCAAAAACGACATTTTTCGACATCTTTGGAGGCTGATGTACATGTTTGGAACCTATGACTGCGCTCAGTCCCTACCGTTTGCCGAGCAATGGGGTCGCGAGACCCGCCAACCATGTACTATGTACGGGCATTGTCTAAACCCGTAACTCAAAGGAACCCATCTTGCCCGTCGTCGCCGCTATAACCGTTACCTCACATGCCTCGGATGCCATGGTCGCTATTCCCTTTTGGCTCGAGATGTTCGCTGTTGTCGCGGCATCGATCTCGGGCGTGCTGGTCGCGCGCGAGCACAAGCTTGACCTGGTGGGCGCGGTCGCACTCGCCGTGGTCTGCGGTCTGGGCGGCGGTCTTTTGCGCGATATGACACTCCAGGTCGGCAGCGTCTACATCCTCAACCAGCCGATGGCACTCCCGCTTTCCATTGCCACGGCGGCCATCATCTACATCTTCCCGGCAATCGTCGATAAACCCGAGAAACTCATCCCATTGCTCGACATCATCTCGGTCGGCATCTACGCCGCCACTGGGGCGGACAAAGCACTGGTTTATGGCTTTGCGCCGGCCGTATGCATCATGATGGGCTTCTTCACCGCGGTGGGTGGCGGCATGTTGCGCGACGGCTTTATGGGCGTGGTTCCGGGCATTTTCCAACGTACTAACTTTTATGCCATCGCAGCCATCGCCGGATCGACAAGCTATGTGTGTCTCGTTATGAGCGGCATCATGAGCAATGTCGCCGCGCTGGTCGTATGCGTTGCCGTGACCATGGGTCTGCGCTGGCTCTCGCTGCGCTTTGACATCAAAAGCCCCACCGAAGAAGACATCGCGCGCTTCTTGCATCGCAAAAAATAGCTAGCGCGGACTCGTCCCCGAAATGCAACTGAGAGGTTCTTTTAGAGCGCCCGCGCGTTGGGTACCCTGTTAGATACATGTTGAACACCTAACGAAGGACCACCTATGCCTTGCAACCTAAAACCGTCGTCCCGATGCCGCAAAACGCGTGGCCGCATCGCCCTCCTATTCGCACTGATTTCACTTGCGCTGACCGCGCTTCCCACGACGTCGTTCGCCGGTACAGACACCGCGGGCAACGTGCTCGCAACCGAAGTTGACTCAAATCCGTCTGGCGTCGAAAGCGACCTGTACTGGGCCGGCCAAAGCCTTAACCTAGACGACGCTTCCATCGGCCGCGATATTATCGCGGCAGGCGAGAGCTTGTCGATTCGCGACTGCACTGTAGGCGGAGCCGTTCGCCTGGCGGCGCGTACCATCGACATCTCCAAAACAGCAATCGATGGCAGCGTAACGGTAGCCGGTCAACACGTCGTGCTCAACACCGGTAGCGCCGCCAACTGTTTTTACGCGGTGGGCGAGACGGTTGCCCTGCGCGGCTCTGCCAAGTCGGCAGCACTTGCAGGCGATACGGTGACCATCGACGGCACCGTCGAGGGCGATGTCGAGGTCTGGGCCGATAAGCTCATCCTGGGCAAAAACGCTCACATCACCGGCACGGTGAACGCCCATGTTTCCGAGGACCCCGAGCGCGCCGCAGGAGCCGAGGTCGGCGCGCTCAAGATCGACCGTACCGAAAACGAAAGCGCCGCCACGACGGTTAACGATATCATCGGCGGCATCGTGGCCGCGGCACTCTCGACCTGCTTTATCGCTCTGTTGCTCGAGCTCGTCTTTCCGCGTGCGACCGCCAGCGCTGCCGGAATGCTCCACCAGCGCCCCACACCCCTGTGGATGAGCGGTCTTCTGGGTACGGTAGCCATTGTCCCTGCCGTATTGTTGCTGATTATCTCGATTGCCGGCCTGTCGCTTGCTGGAGCCCTCATGTGCGCCGTGATCGGCGTCGCGTTGGTCTCCACCGCTTTTGCGGGCTGCGCGATCGCTCGCATGGTCGGACATAACCAGAACCGCTACGCCATGGCAGCCGTCGGCGGTGTGGCCGCAGGCGCCCTCACAGGACTTCCCCTCATCGGCGGCTTCATCAGCGGCGTGGCCTTTGTCTTTATGCTCGGCTACGTTATCCAGATCATCTGGCGCAACGCCCACCTCAAGCCGCAGCAGGCCGCCAACACCCCGGGCCTTCCCTCCGCCTAGCCGCTAACCACCACAAAAGGGCCAGGCACCTTTGTGGTGGTGCAAAGCAACCTGACCCCATTGCACCAATCAGAACCACCCTTAAAAAGGGTGGTTTGCTCTTAGGGTATAACCCACGGGCCCCGGGCTCGCGTCTAAAGGCGCGGGCCCGGACTTCGTCCAGGCCTAGTGCATCTTGACCCGTGGCGCGCCGGTCGAACCGGCGGGATCACCTCCTCTTGAAGGGGTCCTCGTACTCCTTCACGCTCAGCTTGTCCAACGCGATGTCGTGGGACTCCTGCTCCCTGATGTACTTGGCGATCGTCGCCTCGTTCAGGCCGACGGTGGACACGTAGTAGCCCTCCGCCCAGAACTTCCTGTTGCCGAACTTGTACTTGAGGTTGGCGTGCCTGTCGAATATCATCAGCGAGCTCTTCCCCTTCAGGTAGCCCATGACGCTCGCGACGCTGTACTTCGGCGGAATCGCCAGCAGCACGTGCACGTGGTCGGGCATCAGGTGCCCCTCGATTATCTCGATCCCCTTGTACTCGCACAGCTTCCTGAGGATCTCCCCTATGTCGCTCCTGATTTGGTTGTAGATCACTTTGCGCCTATACTTCGGCGTGAACACGATGTGGTACTTGCACATCCACTTCGTGTGGGAAAGGCTGTAGGCCTTCTGGGCCATGGCGACCACCCCTTCGACTCGAATTCTTGACGGCCTGAACAATCGTCAATATCGGTCGGAGGGGTGGCTTTGTAAAGCCGTTTGTCTCCACCCGCGTAGCGGGTGGTTTAAAGCTGGCCGCTGCGCGGCCAGCAGACTAAAGTCTTGAATAAAAAAGCGCCTCGCCCAAGACGGGCAAGGCGCCAATGGTCGAAATGCAACCGCAAGCGGTCGAATTAGGTTAACCCTACTCGAAGCTCAGCTGCTCCAGGCGGTCGAAGACCGTATCGATGCGAGTGAGGAAGTCCCACGGATCAAAGATCTCGTCGAGTTTTTCCTGGCTGACGGTGCAGCGCGGGTCGGCCTCGAGACGCTCCTTAAAGGTGGGGCCGGAGACACAATCCTGTACCTCGTGC
>CALLSU010000197.1:0-4882 GCA_938011935.1 uncultured Collinsella sp. | reverse complement strand
TGCTGCAGGCTGATGGTGCCGTAGCTCTCGTTGGCATAGTTGGTGACCGGTGCGTTGCCGATGTCCATGGAGCCGGGCGCCTGGTAGGTGCTGGTAAGGCTGGCGGTACCGGTCTCGAGTGCCGCGGAAAGCGTAACGACCTTAAACGTGGAGCCCGGCGTGTACAGCGCGTCCATGGCGCGATTGTACATGGAGCCGTCCTCGCCGCCGCCCGCCTGCAGCAGGGCGTCGATGTTGGTGTTGTCGTAGGTGGGCGAGCTGGCACATGCGAGTACCGCGCCGGTACGCGGGTCGATGACCACTACAGCGCCCTTAAAGCCCTTGAGTGCCTGCTCGGCCGCCGTCTGGATACGCGAGTCGATGGTGAGCTTGGCGGTGTTGCCCGGCTGGGTCTGGCCCGCGAGCGACGCGATGGCGTTGTTCCAGCTGGAGTAGTCCTTAGAACCGGTGAGCGTGTCGTTCATGACGCTCTCGATGGCGGTGGTGCCATACTGCTGGCTCACGTAGCCAACCACGTGCGCTGCCAGGTTACCGTTGGGGTAGGAGCGTACGTAGGTGCCGTCCTCCTGCTGCAGCGACTCGGCCAGCGTCACGCCGTCGGACGTGATGATGGAGCCGCGCTGGATGTACTTGGAGCGGGCGATGGTGTGGTTGTTGGTCGGCATGTCCTGATAGTCCTTGGCCTTAATGACCTGGACATAGGTGAGGTTGCCGATAAGGATGGCGAACAGCGCCGTAAAGGCGAGCACCGCACGGGTTAGACGGTTGGCGAGCGCAACGCGGCCGAGCACACCGGATTCAGGCGTGTCGAGCAGGCGACGGCGCATGCGCGAGCCGACGGAATGGCTGCCGCTGCCGTAGGAAGACGAGGTGGCAAAGCGCGTGCCCGTCGGGGCGGCGGCAGATGCGACCTGATCATCGGTGATGGCGGCCATGGTGCCGGTGCCGGTAAGCTCGGCCTCGCGTCCGGTCGCCTCGTCACCGGCGCGCAGCAGGAGCGCGACGATGATAAAGCTTGCCAGCAGCGAGGAGCCGCCCTGGCTCATAAAGGGCAGGGTGACGCCGGTCAGCGGGATCAGGCGGGTTACGCCGCCAACGATCAAGAAGGCCTGGAAGCTGATGGCTGCCGTAAGACCGGTGGCGCTAAAGGCGGCAAGGTCGGATTTAGCGCGGGCAGCCGTGGTGAGGCCACGCACGGCAAAAAGCATAAACAGGATGAGCACGGCGCCGCCGCCCAAAAGGCCCATCTCCTCGCCGATAGCCGAAAAGATAAAGTCGGACTCGACGACGGGGATGTTGTTGGCCATGCCGTTGCCGATGCCAACACCGACCAGGCCGCCATCGGCAAGCGAGAAGAGCGACTGGACGATCTGGTAGCCCTGGCCCTGGGCGTCCTTAAACGGATCGACCCAAACCTGGAAACGCACCTGAACGTGAGACAGGAACTTGTAGGCGCCCACAGCTCCAACGGCTAAGAGCGCAAGGCCGATAACGACATACGAAAAGCGCCCCGTGGCAACGTAGAGCATCAGCAAGAAGATGGTGTAGAACAGCACGGCCGAACCCAGGTCGCGTTCGAAGACGACGACGAGCAGGCACACACCCCACACGGCAAACAGCGGCAGCAGCAGTCGCAGGCGAGGGATCTTAAAGCCCAGGATCTTGCGGTTGGAGATGGAGAGCAGCTCGCGGTTCTCGGCCAGGTACCCGGCCAGGAACAGCACGATAAAGACCTTGGCGAACTCGCCAGGCTGGATGGTAAAGCCCGCGATGCGAATCCACAGCTTGGAGCCCGAGATCGTGGTGCCGATAAAGATGGGCAGCATCAGCAGGATGATGCCGATGATGCCAAAGGTGTACTTGTAGCGCATGACCACGTCGAGGTTTTTGACCAGTGCGAGCGTTCCCACCATCAGGGCCACCGAGACAAACAGGATGATGAGCTGTGAGATGGCGAGAGCGGGGGCGAGGCGTGTCACGAACGTGATGCCGATGCCCGAAAGTATAAATACGATGGGTAGGATGGCGGGGTCGGCGCCGGGCGCCAAGATGCGCACGGCGATATGTGCCGCGGCGAAGGCGGCAAAGAGGCCGATCGGCACGGCGAGCGTCTCAAAGGAGATGGCGGCGCCCGCGGTGAGCACGTACATCGCATACAGCAGGATGACGGGGAACGCCGAGGCGATGAGCAAGAGCAGTTCGGTGTTGCGGCGACTCATAAGCGGCACTCCCTTTCTAATTCTTATCGGAGGCTTCGGCCTCGGCGGACTGTTCGGCGGTTTTCTCGGAATCTGATTCGGAGGTCGATCTCTGGTCGGTGTTGTCGCGAATCGTTTGCGCGTCGATCACCTGGCGGGTCTGCTCCTCGTCGATCTGGTGGCGGTACTTGGATATCGTGTCCTGCGCATCGTCGACACTTGTTTGCGGAATACCCGCCTTGAGGCGGTTTTGCGTGTCTTCGGGCAGGTCGGACAGCTTGATACTGGTTTCGCTTTCGAGCCAGTGAAGCTTGAGTCCGAGCGGCTTGCCGGGAAGGCCGCGCCAGACGGCGACATTGCCCTGGTAGGTACCCAGGTAGTACGAGCCGGTGACACCCGTGTAGGCCCAGATGGCAGCCGCCAGCACCAAGACGAGACCTAAGACGACGCCGATGGTGACGTTGCGGCGACGCACGCGTTGCGCCTCGCGCATAACGCCATCGTCAACCAGGTCAACGACTACTACGGTCACGTTGTCGTGGCCGCCGGCGGCAAGCGCCGCGTCCACTAGGTTGTCAACGCAGATTTGCGCGGTTGAGGACTGCGTGGCGATGTTCTCGATATCGCTATCGGGAATCATGCTCGAAAGGCCGTCAGAGCACAGTATCAGGCGGTCGCCTTCCTCGATATGCAGAGTGAAGTGGTCGGCATACATGGCGGGGTCTGAGCCCAGCGCACGGGTGATGACCGAACGGTTGGGGTGGACGCGAGCCTCGTCTGCCGTGATCTCGCCGGCGTCCACGAGCTCCTCCACGTAGGAGTGGTCGCGGGTCACGCGGATGAGCGTGCCCTCGTGGAGCAGGTAGGCGCGAGAGTCGCCCACGTGGGCGATGGCGAGCGTGTCGTTTTCGATATAGGCGCAAGTGGCTGTGCAGCCCATGCCGGGCTTGCCTAGGCCGTTCAGGGCCGCCTCGATTACGGCGGCGTTAGCTGCCTCGACGGCTGCCGCCAGGCGTGCTGCGTCGGCGGACTGCGGGGCCGTCTTGGCAATAGTCTCGACGGCGATGGAAGAGGCTACCTCGCCGGCGGCGTGACCGCCCATGCCGTCGCATACGCAAAAGAGCGGCGACTGCACCAGGTAGGAATCCTCATTGTGCGGGCGCACACAGCCAACGTCGGAGCGGGCACCCCACATGAGTTGCGTGGTGGTGCCGGCATCATAGGTCGAGTCGGTCTCGATGCGCTCCTCGGTCAGGGGCTCAAAGCTCATGGTCGAGCCGGGGTCTTTGAGCTTGGCTTCAACGGCGGCTACGTCGATCTCGGCTGTGTCACCGGGAGAGACGGTGTCGGTCTCGGCGTTTGATTCGGAATCGCCGGTGTCCGGGGAGTCGGGCTCCTCGGACACGCGGGCGGTCGACTCGTCGTCTTGCGGGCTGACGTCTATAGGCTCGGGCGCCGGCGTAGACACGGGCGCAACCTCGGATGCCGGGGCTATGGGAAACGCCGGCGCGGCGGGCTCGGGTGCCGCAAACACCGCAGCGCTCTCGTTGATTGCCGCGGCGACAGGCTCTGCAAAGTGAGCTGGCGCCGGGGTTGCTTCGGGCGCTGTGGGCTGTTCCGCGGCATGTGCGCCGATGGGCGCCGCTACGGTATCCTCTTCGTCCTCGTTATCGGCGAGATCCGAAATATCATGCGTTACATGCGAAAGAGGCAGGGAGAACACGGTGTCCTCGGGTTCCACGGGTGCGGAGCCCGCCGGAGCGGCGTGGGCCGGCGCAGCTGTGGCGGCAGCCGGTGCCTCGGTCATAGTCGCGGACTTGTTCTCCTCGTCGATCATCGACGGTTCACCTTCATGACCACGTCGCCAATCTGGACTTCGTCGCCCTCGCGCAGCGTTGCGGGCTCCACAAGCTGGCGGCCGTTGACGAGCGTGCCGTTAAGCGAGTTGAGGTCTTCGACGATGAGCGCCGGGCCCTGCAGCGAAAAGCGCGCATGCGAGGCCGAGACGAACGGTTCGTTGATGCAGATGTCCGAAGATGGCGAGCGACCGACGATGACGGGGCCGAGCATGTCTACGTGGATGCCGCGGATACCGCGCGGACCCTTGTCCACATCGATCGTCCAGATAGCCGAGTCGCGGCGCTGTCCGCGCACAAGTCCCACGCCGGTCTTCATGACGGCGAACAGGAAGATATAGAGCAGGGCGACCAGGACGATGCGGCCTGCAAAAAGGACGATATCGATGTTCATAAGAGACTATCCCCTAAATTCAAAGGTGCTCAGGCCAAACGTCAGCAGATCGCCGTTGCGCAGCGGGCAGCGCGTAATGCGGCGGTTGTTGACGAGCGTGCCGTTGGTGGAATTGAGGTCCTCGATCGACCAATCCGAGCCCGTAAAGGTGAGCTGGGCGTGGCGGCGCGACACGTTGGGGTCGCGCAGGGCAATATCGGAAACCGAGCGCTCGCGACCGATAGTCACCTGTGCGGAGGTGATGCTATGGCTCTCGCCGCTCACGACGTCGACGAGCTGGGCGAGCGGGCGCTGCGGGGCGCGAGTGCTCGCCATGTTGGAGGCGATGCCGGCTGCGGCGCCTAGGCCCACGGCGGCACCGGTCGCGGCGGCTCCGCCCATGCCGGCAAGCGCGTCGCGCGAGACGGTCTGCGGCACCGGGATGGGTGCTGCGG
>CALLSU010000196.1:0-1219 GCA_938011935.1 uncultured Collinsella sp. | reverse complement strand
TATGCACCAGCCCCTCAAGTAAAGGAAGGACGCTTAGCTTTTCATCCTTTTTTGACATATTCAACAGCAGCATCTCATCCTGCGAAAATGCCAATTGAGAGCCTGACCTGACCTCCTTTGCGCTAGTAATAATCAAACGGTCTCCATCCACCTCAATCAGCTGTTTCTTGTAGATCTTCGACCTCGTGATACCGACGTATTCCAAGCCCTCCTTCTCCGCAAGTCCCCTTGCATATTCGCCGAGTGCCGCCGAGTCGCCCTCGATGCGTGCCACACGGGGACCTGAGAGAACCGGAACACCGGCTTACCCTTCTTTTTGGCCTCATAGATAAAGAAATACGCAAACTGCTGACTCGAAAAACCACCGTACTGCTTGGCGTCGAGCCCCTGTTTGGTCGACAACTCAAGCTTTGCGCCCATCTTGGGATCACGCGGTGAGTAAATCGTTGCCTTCCAGAACGCGCCCGTATCCTCCTGAGGCATCCTCGAGATGTAGCACTGGCGATAGTTGAGCGCACGGCGAATGCTCTCGACCTCTGCCGCTGCGTTCCAGCCGTCCGGAAGATACTTTCCCCTATAGCGCTTGACCTCGTCGTCCTCGGTCCAGGCATCATCAAAGACCTCGCCCGTCTCGGGGTCAAAACCCGCAGTCATAAAGCTATTGACGACAAATCCGGCAGACCCAGGCATGCGATGGGTTTTCTTAAACAGCTCAGACTGCTCGCGCACGTACTTCTTAATCACATGCGAGTAGCCAATGGGGTTCTCGTACATTCCCGGGTGGCGCATCTGAATAAACAGGCCCAAGCGGCATGCCAGATAGGCATCATGCGCATGATGGAAATCGTTGGCTTCGCGGCATTTGACCAAGCCGGCCGCCTCACGAAGGTTGTGCGACACGCTCGCCTTAACGGGAACGATCTTCGTTCCCTCGTCGGTATAACGCGCCTCAAGCAACGCCTGCGCCATCTTGACCATCTGGCTCGTCTCCACGAGCTGACGCGCAACAAAGCCCTTCATGGCGTTCTCGTTTATGGAAGAACGCAGCAGGTTGCGATACTTTTTATCGCCAATAAGCTTCGCCTGATGCAGTTGTTTCCACGTTTCGCCCATCTTCCAGCGAATGCTCTTATCGATCAAAAGCTGGTCGGTCTTGTGCTGGTTCTCCTCCCGGTACACCAGCGCCTTGTTTTCGAGGCTGTCGTCCTTAATGTAGGCG
>CALLSU010000195.1:0-2053 GCA_938011935.1 uncultured Collinsella sp. | reverse complement strand
GGAGGTAGAACGACATGGGTTATTCGATCGTCAACATCCTTGGCGGCCTTCTGATCGTCACGTCCACCATGGTGGTCGTCTCAAAGAACATCAAGCACGCCATCAGCTGGTATGCGGTACAGTCGCTGGTGCTCGTGGGACTGCTCGCCACGCTCGGTGCCACTACCGGTGCGCAGGAGCTGCTTATGTGGGCTGGATCTGCCTTTATCACCAAGGTCGTCCTGGTCCCTTATATCCTTAACCGCGCATACAAGAAGATGGGCGAGCCGAGCGACGCATCGCTCAAGGCCGGCCTTAAGCCCGCGTGGGCCATCTTCATCATCGCCGTGGAGGTCGCGATCTGCTTTGCCGTCGTGACGCAGATCAGCCTGCCCACGGCCGAGGTCGCAACGCCTGCGCTCGCTATTAGCTTCGCTCACTTCTTCGTGGGCCTCACCTGCATCATCTCGCAGCGCAACATCATGAAGCAGATCTTTGGATACTGCCTTATGGAAAACGGCAGCCACGTGACGCTCGCGCTTTTGGCCCCCACCGCCCCCGAGATCATCGAGATCGGTATCGCCACCGACGCCATTTTTGCCGTCATCATCATGTCCATCGTCGTGCGTCGCATTTGGGACGACTCCCACTCGCTCGATGCGCGCGACCTGTCCGAGCTGAGGGGGTAGTCCATGGAAACGTTGATTCTCGCCCTGCTCGCGACTCCATTGGTGTTCTCGCTGGTCATGGCATTTTTGCCCAAGAACACGTCCTATAACGTGTTTGCCGGTCTCAACCTGGTCTCCGTCGCAGCCGTCCTGGTGCTGTCGATTATGACGGCCGGTGACGTCCTTATGAGCGGCGACACCGCGAGCGCTTTTGGCCTGTGGTTCCACCTCGATTCGCTGGGCGCCATCTTTGTGCTGCTCATCGGCTTTATCGGTTTTCTTACGGGGCTGTTCTCGCTGCCCTATGTAAAGGCCGATATCGAGGAGGGCTCCATGCCCGCCGAGCGCGCCAAGCAGTATTTTGCGCTGTTTAGCCTGTTCGTGTTCACCATGTTGCTCGCGTGCCTGTCCAACAACATGATCCTCACGTGGGCCGCCGTGGAGGCAACCACGCTTTCCACCGTGTTCCTCGTGGGTATCTACAAGAACAAGACGGCCCTCGAGGCTTCTTGGAAGTATGCGATGGTCTGCACCGCCGGCGTGGCCTTTGGCCTGTTCGGTACGCTGCTGATCTACGCCAACGCCGCCGACGTGATTCCCAACGCCCACGAGGCCGCATTCCTGTCGTGCGTGCTGCCGTATGCCGACCAGTTCGACCCGACGCTCATGCGCCTCGCCTTTGCGTTTGTCGTGATCGGATGCCCACTCCCAAGCCCCGAGCCCCGTCTCGGCCCTGCTCTCGGGTGTTCTGCTTAAGTGCGCCATGCTCGTAATCATGCGCTTCTACGGCTTTACTATCCAGGCCGTGGGCGCCGAGTATCCGCAACTTCTGCTGCTGATCGTCGGCACGCTGTCCATCTTGGTGGCGGCGCTTTCGATGTTTCGCCAGGACGACCTCAAACGTCGCTTTGCGTATTGGTCGGTGGAGAACGTGGGCGTTATCGCCCTGTGCCTGGGGATCGGTGGCCCGTTGGGTATCGCCGCGGCCCTGCTGCACTGCGTGTTCCACGGCTTTACCAAGACGCTTGCCTTCTGCGTGTCCGGCAACATCCAGCACGCCTTTGGCACGCGTAGCCTGGCTAAGATCCAGGGTGTCGTCGAGGTTGCCCCCGCAACAGCCGCGCTCGCCGTCCTGGCGCTGCTCGGTCTTGGTGCCTTTCCGCCCTTTGGCATGTTTATCTCCGAGTTCCTGACTTTTGTCGCCGGTGTTACCGCCGGTCCCATGTGGCTGGTCGTCGTGGTCGCCCTCGGCCTTACCGTGGCCATCTCCGCGCTCACCCGTATCACACTCAAGTCGGTGTTCGGCCATGCGCCCCAGGGCATGGGCAAGCATGAGGCCCCGGCGCTCATGCTTATCCCCGAAATCATTCTGGCTGTCATGATCTTGTGGTTTGGCATCGCCACCC
>CALLSU010000194.1:0-54913 GCA_938011935.1 uncultured Collinsella sp. | reverse complement strand
GAGTCTTAATGGACCCCCGTAGCTTCGTCACTTTTGTGATGCTTTTTCCTGGGGTTTTGATCGTTGAATCCTGCGGTTTTGGCGGCAGAAAATGTCGATGCTTCGGGGGTCCTAAAACGGTCGTTCACTTCTCGGAAAAATATTAGACCTCGTTGTATGGGGTGCGGCTGGAGGGTGGTCATCGTTCAGTGGTTACCTCTTCCTTGTGAATCGCCTGAAGCACAAGGCATAATGCATGTGACAAAGGGGCAGTCCCTTTGTCACATTGCAAATGGTCTTCCCTGCTTGTGGGACTTATGGGCCGTCCCTTTGTCGCCTCTTTATTGATGCTGGGAGCGCCAAGCGGTGGGGGTGGTGCCGGTGTGTTGCTTGAAGGCTTGGGCAAAGGCGGCCTGCTGAGGGTAGCCTAGACGCTCTGCGACCTGCGCTATCGTGAGCGAGCTATCGGCCAAAAGGTCCTGTGCTCGCTCCATACGGCGTCTGCGGATGTAGGCGCCCAGGGACTCGCCAGTTTGGGCCTTAAAGGTGGCGCATAGCTTGGAGCGGCTCGTGTAGAGCCTCTCGGCCACCTCGTTGATACCCACATGTTTGCCCTTGTCGAGCGAGTGTTCTACAAGGCTCGTCGCTTCCTCGGCAATGGTCACGCTGGCGCGTGTGTCTGTCGCCTGCCGCGCCTGCTTGTGGGCCGCGCGCGAACAGGCGAGCTCTGCGACCATGGTCTCCACGATGCCTTGCATATAGACGTGTCCGCCTACGGTGCGGGCGCGTTCCTCGTTAATCCGGCGCAGCGTGTGGCAGATGGCAGACGTCGCCTCCTCGTGCCATGGCTCGGCAAACGCCTCGAAGATTCCCGCGAACTCGGTGGGATAGCGGTGCTCCAGTTCGTCAAAAAATCCAGGCAAAAAGAGCACCGAGCGCGAGTGATAAAGCTGCCCTGCAAACAGCGGACTTAGCTCCTCGCCGCAGCTATCTTGGATAAAGCTGCACACCGCGCTGTTCGGCCACGGCCCGCGCAGTGGCTTAAGGTTCGCAGGCGTTATGCCAGCCTTGGGCATGCATATGAGCGTGGGGGCGCTGACCTCGCTCACGCACGCGTACGGTTCGGGCGTGTATTCGGCTAGGTGCATGTTGTGCGTCGGGGTAATGAAATGCTCCATGACGATGCAGGTGGGGGAAAGGGGCATGATCCATGCGCGTCCGTGTGCCCGATCGTTTGCCACCTCGCCGGTAAAGACGGCGCCCTTGCCGGAAAGCTGCAGACCAAACTGCTCAAACTGCGGTGCGTAGAGCTCGGTTATATCGGTTGCTGCCCGCCGCATTTTCAAAAGCGTCCCCTTCATTTGCGAAAACGTCCACGCCTGGCCCAATTGTGTGCCCTGGCTAACACGCCCATGATAAGTTTCTTACGGTTAACTCTCAAGCCGTTAGAAAGGAATCTCATGGCAAAGGGATCAAAAAAGGAAGGCGGCGGCATCGGCGAGCTACTTGCATATGCCGGTGACCGTAAATTCCTAACGTATTTGGGCATGGCCCTCTCGGCGTTCTCGCAGCTGTTGAGCTTTGGCCCGTACGTGTGCATCTGGCTTGTTGCGCGAGACCTGATTGCCGTGGCGCCCAACTGGAGCGAGGCCGCCGACATCGCGATGTATGGTTGGTGGGCTGTTGGTTTTGCCCTGGCAAGCATCGTGGTCTATTTCGTGGGACTCATGTGCACGCACCTGTCCGCGTTTCGCTGCGCATCCAATATCCGCAAGGCTACGAGCGAGCATCTGCTTAAGCTGCCGCTCGGCTACTTTGACACGCACGCCACCGGTGAGCTGCGCCGTATCGTAGACGGCTGTGCCGCCTCCACCGAGACGCTGCTCGCACACATGCTGCCCGATATCGCCGGTGCCACCGCCATGGTCGTGGGCCTGCTTGTGCTGCTATTTGCCCTCGATTGGCGTTTGGGCGCGGCATGCTTAATCTCGGTCGTCGTTTCGTTTTGCGCCATGGCCACCATGATGAGCGGCAAGGGCGCCGAGTTTATGAAGGCTTACATGGGCGCGCTGGTCAAGATGAACAAGACCGGCACCGAATACGTACGCGGCATCCCCGTGGTCAAGGTATTCCAGCAGACGGTCTACTCCTTTAAGGCGTTCCACGATGCGATCGCCGAATACGCCGATATGGCGCAAAACTATGCGGGTACGTTTTGCCGGGGTCCGCAGGTGCTCAACCTTACTGCGCTCAACGGCCTTGTGGCATTTCTTTTGCCTGTGGCGCTGCTGCTGGCGCCGGGCGAGACGGACTTCGCGCACTTTATGGTCAATTTTACGTTTTACGCGATCTTTTCGGCCGTGGTGCCGACGGCCATGACCAAGCTTATGTTTGTGGGCGAGGCCTCTCAGATGAGTGCTGATTCGCTGGCTCGCATTCGAAGCGTCATGGATTCCAAGCGGCTCTCCGTGCCCGCGCAACCCAAGCACCCCGCTGGCAGCGATGTGCGCTTTGAGGACGTGAGCTTTACCTACGAGGGCGCCGAGGCGCCTGCCGTCGATCATGTGAGCTTTAGCGTTCCCGCAGGTAGCACCCTTGCGTTGGTTGGTCCCTCGGGCGGCGGTAAGTCAACCTGCGCAAGCCTGATCCCGCGTTTTTGGGATGTTTCCTTGGGTCGTGTGCTCGTGGGCGGCGTAGACGTTCGCGATATGGATCCGCACGAGCTTATGGACCAGGTCGCCTTCGTGTTCCAGACCAACCAGCTGTTCCGCCAAACACTTGCCGATAACGTGCGCGCCTCCAAGCCTGGAGCCACTGACGACGAAGTGCGTGCGGCCCTCTCCGCAGCTCAGTGCGACGACATTGTGGCCAAGCTTCCACAGGGCATCGACACCATGCTCGGTGCCGGCGGAGCATATCTTTCGGGCGGCGAGGTCCAGCGCGTGGCACTTGCCCGCGCGATCCTTAAAGACGCGCCTATTGTGGTGCTCGATGAGGCCACGGCGTTTGCGGATCCCGAGAACGAGGCACTCATCCAGCGCGCCTTTAGCAAGCTGGCGGCGGGTCGCACGGTCATTATGATTGCGCACCGACTCTCGACTGTAGTGGGGGCCGACAAGATCGTGGTGCTCAACCAAGGTAGCGTGCAGGAGGCCGGCACCCATGCCGAGCTGCTGTCCCAAAAGGGTCTATACGCCAAGATGTGGGCCGAATACGAACAGGCCGCGAGCTGGAAAATCACTGCAGCGACCGCGGGTGCCGCCGTCACGAAGGGAGGCGAGGCCTAAATGTTCGCCTCATTCCAAAAGAAGTATTTCCTATCCGATAAAGGCGTCGCCGGCGTAAAACGCGGCATTTTCTGGACCACGCTCACCAATCTTGTGACCATGGCCGGCATGGGCTTTTTGTTCCTGGTCATGGCCGGCTTTGTCGAACATCTCGCCACCGGCGCCGACCTGCCGGATGCCCTACCGATCGTGGGCGGCCTCCTGGTCTTTTTCGTGTTGCTCTTTGCCTCTAACTGGCAGCAGTATTACTACACCTACTGCATCTTTTACGAGGAGTGCGGCAAGCAGCGCATGGGGATTGCCGAGCGCTTGCGCAAACTGCCGCTGTCGTTTTTTGGCCGTCGTGATCTGGCCGATCTAACCGAAACCATCATGGGCGACGTTCAGACTATGGAGCACGCCTACAGCCACGTGCTGGGAGAGCTTTGGGGTGCCATCATCGCAAGCGCCATTGTGTTCGTGGCGTCGCTGTTCTTTTGCTGGCAGCTGGCGATCGCGGCGTTTTGGAGCGTTCCCGTGGCCTTTGCCGTGCTGTATATGACGCGCGGCCCCATGACCCCGGTGTTCGACCGCGTGCGTGCCGAGAAGGTCAAGGTCACCGAGGCGATCCAGGAGACGCTCGACTGCGTGCGCGAGATCCGCGCCACCAACCAGGAGGCCCATTATCTTGAGGGACTCAACGCCGTGATCGATGCCGAGGAGCGCGAGACCACCAGAGGCGAGCTTGCCAATGGGCTTTTGGTCAACTCCGCCTTTGCCATCCTGCGCCTGGGGATTGCCACCACGTTGGTCACGGGCGCCGCGATGGTCGCCTCCGGCCAGGTCGACTTTTTGATGATGTTTGCCTTCCTGCTCATGGTGAGCCGCATCTATGCGCCCTTTGATCAGGCGCTGATGCTGATGTCCGAGCTGTTTGCCGCCGAGTCGTCGGCCAAGCGCATGCGTTCCATCATGGAAGAGCCCGTGGCGCGGGGCAGCGAGCAGTTTGAGCCCGTAGGCCACGATGTGGTGTTCGATCACGTGGCATTTGGCTATGGTGCGGGCGAGGACGGCCGCGCCGGCGAGAAAGTTCTTACCGATGTGAGCTTTACCGCTAAGGAAGGCGAGGTCACGGCGCTGGTCGGTCCTTCGGGCTCCGGTAAGTCCACAGTGAGCCGCCTGGCCGCGCGCTTTTGGGACGCCACCGAAGGCACGGTCACCGTGGGCGGCGTGGATGTTGCGAGCGTGGATCCCGAGGTGCTGCTGCGCGACTACGCCATTGTGTTCCAAGACGTGCTGCTCTTTGACGACACGGTGATGGGAAACATCCGTCTTGGTCGTCGCGATGCCACCGATGAGGAAGTGCTTGCTGCCGCGCGTGCCGCCAACTGCGATGAGTTTGTGAGCCGCATGCCGCAGGGTTATGACACCATGATCGGCGAGAACGGCTCCAAGCTGTCCGGCGGTGAGCGCCAGCGCATCTCTATCGCCCGTGCGCTGCTCAAAGACGCCCCGATTGTGTTGCTGGACGAGGCAACAGCGAGCTTGGATGTGGAGAACGAGACCGTGGTTCAGCAGGCGCTCTCCCGTCTGCTCGCAGGTAAGACGGTTATCGTTATTGCCCACCGTATGCGTACGGTGGAAAATGCCGACAAAATCGTTGTACTCAAGGATGGTGTGGTTGCCGAGCAGGGCACTCCGGCGCAGCTCAAGGCGGCAGGTGGAGAATTCGCCCGCATGGTGGCGCTGCAAAAGGAAGCAGCTACCTGGCAGTTGTAAGAAGGGGCAAAGGGACAGTCCCTTTGTCACATTGACAATCGGTTACTCCGCATCGTTAATTTTCAAAAGGTTAGCCATGGCTGACCTAGATAGTTAGATAAAATTGAGATATTTCAAAAGCGTGCTCGAGCAAACTTGTTTACTCGGGTGCTGAGGCACCATGCCGCGTCCAATGCGGCAAAAGGGAGAGACATCATGAAGAAGTCCACGTTCAACACCCTGCTTGTCGGTGGCGGTTTTCTGCTCGGTACGGCCGGCATCAAGCTGCTCACCAGCGCTCCGGTAAAGAATGCCTGCGTGCAGGGTATCGCGTGCGGCATGCGCATCAAGAACGGCTACCAGGACATGGTCGAGCAGGCCAAGGCTAATGTCGACGACATGGTTGCCGAGGCGGCCTACATCACCCAGAGCGAGGCCGCTGCTGACGAGGCAGCCGAGTAACGCTCCCAGGCACAAACTATGAGATTCTCGATTATTAGCGAGATCCCCGGCAGGACCCGTCTTCAATTGGCGGGTCCTGTGCCAGAGAGCGATCTCGATGCACTTCTTAAGCTCAGCGGCGATATCGACGGCGTGCACAAGGTGCGCGTATATGGCCGTATTGGCCAGATGGCGCTCGAATACGACGAGTCGCGCCGCGATGCCGTGCTGGCCGCCGTCGGTGCGCTCGACGCTCAGGCCATTGCCGACGCAAAGACAGGCTACGTGATGCAGCTTGAGCCACGCAAGCACAAGCTCGTCATGGATCTTGCCACACTTATCGGTGCCCATTACGCACGTCGCTGGTTTTTGCCCACGCCCCTGCGTGCGGTGTTTGTCGTGGCCGGTTACATGGCATTTTTGCGCGCTGCCCTTCATGAGCTCGCGCAGCCGCGCCTGACCGTTCCCGTGCTCGACGCTTCGGCCATCGGCATTTCGTTCGTCAAGCGTGATGTCGACACCGCGGGCCAGACGATGTTCCTGCTCAACGTGGGCGAGCTGCTCGAGGACTACACCCGCGCCATGAGCGAAAACGAGCTCATCAACTCGCTGCTCGATGTGCCCGACAAGGCGCAAAAGGTCGTCGGCGACACCGAGGTAAGCGTTGCCGCCACCGAGCTCGAGCCCGGCGACTTGGTCGCCGTGCGCACCGGCATGTCCATCTGCATCGACGGTGTTGTCGAGCAGGGGAGCGCTATGGTCAACCAGGCGACCCTGACCGGCGAGCCGCTGGCCGTCGAGCGCAGCGTGGGCGACGACGTGTTCGCCGGTACCGTCGTGGAAGACGGCGGCATCTTGGTGCGCGTGCGCGCCAATACGGCGCAAACCAAACTGCGCTCAATCGTCTCGCTCGTGCAGACGGCCGACTCGCTCAAGTCCGAGGGCCAGTCGCATATGGAGGATCTTGCCAACAAGATCGTCCCGTGGAACTTCCTGCTCGCGGGCCTGGTTGCGCTCACCACGCGCAGTCTCATCAAGACCTCCGCGGCACTGATGGTCGACTACTCGTGCGCACTCAAGCTCACGGGTTCCGTTGCCGTCATGACTGCCATGAGCGATGCTGCCAAGATGGGCGTTATGGTCAAGGGCGCTAAGTACTTTGAGTCGTTTGCCAAGGCCGACACCATTGTGTTTGACAAGACCGGTACGCTGACCGAGGCCCAGCCGCGCCTAGCTTGCGTGCTCACGACCGACGGCTGGAGCGAGGACGAGGTCCTGCGCCTTTCCGCTTGCTTGGAGGAGCATTTTCCGCATCCGGTGGCGCGTGCCGTGGTCAATGCGGCACGTGAGCGCGGGCTCGAGCACCGCGAGCGCCATGCTGCCGTCGAGTACATCGTGGCGCACGGCATCGCTTCGTCCATCGAAGGGCGTCGCGCGATTATCGGCTCGGCACACTTTGTGTTTGAGGACGAGAGCGCGCAGCTCGAGGCCGACATTAAGGAGCAAATCGAGTCCCAGATGCAGGGCCTGTCGCCGCTGTATCTGGCGGTCGATGGAAAGGTCGTCGGCGTGCTCGGCATCGAGGATCCGCTCAAGCCCGGGGTCCGTGAGGCCATCGCCGACTTGCATGCGCTGGGCGTCAAGCATGTCGTTATGCTCACGGGCGATTCGGAGCGCACGGCCGAGCGCATTGCGCGCGAGGCGGGTGTCGACGAGTTTAAGGCCGAGCTGCTGCCCGAGGACAAGTACGCCTATGTGGAGCGCATTAAGAGCGAGGGGCGCCATGTTGCCATGGTGGGCGACGGCGTCAACGATTCGCCGGCGCTCGGTTTGGCCGACGTGGGCTTGGCGATGGGTGGCGGAAGCGACATCGCCAAGGAGGTCGCCGATATCATCCTGACCGATACGGATCTTGCCGCGATCGTGCGCCTGCGCCGCATGAGTCAGGGTCTCATCGACCGTCTGACGAGCTCCTATTCTAAGGTGATGCTCACCAACTCGGCGCTCTTGGCGCTGGGCATTACCGGCATGATCACTCCGCAGACGTCGTCACTGCTGCACAACGGCTCAACGATTGCCTACAGCCTGGGCAACGCGAAGGCTTATCTGCGTTAGCAGACGTGTTCGCCCACGTTATCTGGCCTGCGCCCAGACGGCATCGGTGTCGTCCAGGCGCAGGCCTTTTGCATTTGACCATGTGCTAGCCTCTCTATATAGTGTTGCTAGCGACGCTAGCAATTGAAGGGAGCGGGATCGACGTGGGTACTGTTAGCGGCATGGCGCAGGTGAACGTTCGCGTGGATCGCCAGGTCAAGAACCGTGCCGAGGAGGCGCTGCGGCTTTCGGGCGGGTCACTGCCCGAACTCATCAAAAAGGTGGTGGCCAAGGTCGCGCAGGGTGGCGGGCAGTGCGAGGAAGTGCTTGCGGCCGTCGACGGCCGGCGGCAGACCATCGCGCACGATACTCCGTTCGCCGTATCATGGGCAGCGGCCGACCGGCTTTATGCAGATTTGGGCATCGCTGCGTCGCCCGTATCAGACGATCGCGATTGGGACGCAATCTATTCCGACGCCATGGATGAGCATTATCGCCAAAAGGGGATGATCCTGTGAGCGGAGCCCCTCTTAAGATCATGGTGGATGCCAACGTTTGGGTCGATTCGTTTTGCGCCGACCATGCCGAGTCGCTCGCTGCTCGTGCCTTTATTGGGCAGGCGGCGGAGGCAGGGGCATTGATGTTCTTTCCGGTGCATATCGCCAAGGACGTGCTGTACGTTGTCCAACACGAGCTGAAGCGTAGCGTTCTTGCCAGCGGGGGAGCGCTCGACGAGGCTTCTGCCAGCGCGATTGGCGATGCGGCGCTGGCGTTTGTTCGGAACATGACCGAAAACGCCACGGCTGTGGGTGCAGATGCGTCGGACCTTTGGTTGGCCGACAAATACTTAGCGCTCCATCGCGATTACGGGGACAACTTGGTGCTCGCCGCGTGCAGGCGCGCGCAGGTCGATTACTTGGTGACCAACGATCGCAAGCTGCTCGAACATGCCGATCTTGCAGCAAAGACCCCGCGCCAAATGATGCCGATTCTTGCTTTGGCCGAACGCGGCGGCGCGGCTATCGGTTGACGCGAACTGTTTGCGGGCCTCTTGGACGACGATGCGCCAAGGGGCCCGCGCCTGCTATTTACAAAAGCTCGGCCTTGATGGCGGGACTTTCTGCGAGCTGCTCGGCTGCCTTTTCGTCGGAGCTGTCGAGTGCTGCCAGGCTGCGGTAGACCCACTCGTTGACCTGGGTGTTCTTAACGCCTGCGGTCTGCATAAGGGCGCCTACCTCGCGGATTGCTGCGAGCAGATCGGCTTTGGGACCCGCGAGCTCGACCTCGATGCCGTGGTAGGCGGCCACGCCGCGGTTCTCACTCACGTGGTCGATAAAGCCCTCGACGGTCTCAAGCTGCTGGGCGAGAGCTGCATCATCGTCAACGTCCAGCGCGACGAGTGCGTTCGATACCGTGAGGGCGGGATGTCCGCAGGGGACAAAGCCCTCGATGACATCCATAGCTTCGGTAATGGTTGAGCCCAGGCCTGCGAGGGCATTGACGAGCTGCTGCTTGGTATCCATAACGGTCCTTTCGACGGGTCAATTTTGCTTGGCGAAAATATACGTGACGCGTTCGGTGGCAAAAGTGCGAAGTATGGTGCACATTAGGGTCTTCACAGCTCGTGCATAGAGCAGCTGTCTGCCTTTAGAACGTGGTAAGATAGCTATCCACGAGCGGGGCTCACCTCGCGTGTTCTTTGAAAAGTCGACGGTTATCGGGTGTTTGCAGGCCCGATACCATCCAGACTTTCCCAACATTCGGGGGCGACTGGTTTCGACACGATAGCTCTGAGAGAGGAAGCAAGCCGAGGTCTCCTCGCCTCGTTAAACAGGGGTACCGTCAAATTGAATTGACAACAACTCTTCTTTTGAGCCTATGGCTCTCGCTGCTTAGTTTATAGCGGCGCGTCAACCCGGTGATTTCCCCGACACCGGCGCGACGTCATCTTAGGGGAATGCTCCTGCGCACGTAATCGGTATGGCGTGGGCTAAGATCGAACCGGTTGGGATGCCGCGAGCGTGTCGCTGCGCGCAAAGCGTCCGAGACTAAACCAGCGACTGAGCTTGGAGATGCCAATCAGGGGGCTTTCGTGGACCGGAGTTCGATTCTCCGCGCCTCCACCATAAGTAACAGGCAGGTAGATATTCGTATCTACCTGTCTTTTTATTTCTAGTCCGTACCGCGGAGAATCGAACTCTGTGCAGGGCGCGGGCGTTAAACAAACGCGGAGCGTTTGTAGCGAGCGGGCGAGGACGCCGGCAGGCGGCCGAAGCCGGTGCGTATTTGCGAAGCAAATACGCGGATTCTCCGCGCAAAGCCCCAACCCAAAACAGATGCGATGTTTATCGAATCTCAGCCGGTCATGCGCCGCATCAACGGATCCCCCCCCTACCGCGGAGAATCGAACTCTGCGCAGGGCGCGGGCGTAAAGAAGGCACTGCGGCAACGCAGAGTGAGACGTGCATTCCCAATGGCAGCTCAGGCGGAAAGCGCGTCCCGGAATCCGCGCTCAGACTGGGACGTAGTTTCCGGATGGTGCCTCAAGCGGAAACTACGACCCGGAATCGAGCCGTAGAGTGGGACATGCTTTCCCAATGGCAGCTCAAGCGGAAAGTACATCCCGGAATCCTCATTCGGAATGGGATACAGTTTCCAAATGAATGGCTAGCGGAAAATTCATCACAGAATCGCCCCTCAGACTGGGACGCGCTTTCCCGGCGGCAACTCATGCTCTGGGGTTGGTTGACCGCCACGCCCTTCTCAACTCCAAAACCTATGCGCCCTCCATTCCAAAACTGGGTAGAAGAAAGCCAAAACGCAATCGCAGGAGGTCAATATGACTGCAGAAGATAAAGCAAAGAACGCCGGCAAGGTCGCGCTCGTCCTGGAGGGCGGTAGTTTTCGTGGACAGTTCACCGCAGGCGTGCTCGACGTTCTCATGGAGGCCGGCGTCGAGATTCCGGCGGTATATGGCGTATCGGCTGGCGCCCTCAACGGCGTGAACTACAAGTCGCACCAGATCGGCCGTGCCAACCGCATCAACCTGGCTTTCTGCAACGACAGCCGCTACATGGGCGCCGCATCGTTTGCGTCCACGGGCTCTATTGTGGGTTACGACTTTATCTTCAACGATGTCCAGGACCGCCTGGACCCCTTTGACAATGAAACGTTCGACGCGAGCCCCATCGAGATGTACGCCGTCGCGACGGACATGCTCTTTGGAACCGCCACGTACCTGCCGGTCAAAAGCGCCGTACTTGACCTCGACGCCGTGCGCGCATCGACGTCGCTGCCGCTGGTGACGCCGTCGGTCGAGATTGACGGGCACAAATACGTCGATGGCGGCGTAGCCGATTCGGTCCCCATCGAGCACGTGCTGGAGGAAGCGGGCTTCGATCGCGCGGTTGTTATTGTCACGCAGGACCGCTCGTACGAGAAAAAGCCCTACGAGTTTATGCCTGCCGCGCGCGCCCGCTATGCCGACTACCCCTACCTGCTCGAGGCTATCGAGACGCGCCACGACCGCTATAACATCCAGCGCATGCACCTGTGGAAGTATGAGCGCGAGGGCCGTGCGTTGGTCGTCGCTCCGCAAAAGCCGGTCGAGGTCGGCCATGTTGAGCACGATCCGGCAAAGCTCCTCGACCTGTATATTCAAGGTCGCCAGGAGGCAAAGCGTTTGCTCGCGGAAATCCAGGAGTTTGTCGAGCGCTAGTGTCGCGACGTCATGACCCATGGACGACATGTGCAGAAACTCTGGTCGGAGCCAAAATACCTGTTGACTCGGGCGGCGAGCGGGGTAATATGGACGGGTTACTTGCAGAGCCCCGTGAATCTCTGTAACAACACGTACTGTACATGGAGGAGTCTAAGTGATTTCGAAATCGACTCACTACGCCAAGCAGGGCGAGGTCCAGCGCAACTGGGTTCTCGTCGACGCCGATGGTGCTGTCCTGGGCCGTCTTGCCACCCAGATCGCAATGATCCTGCGCGGTAAGAACAAGCCCCAGTTCACGCCCAACAGCGACTGCGGCGACTTCGTTGTCGTCATCAACGCCGATAAGGTCCAGCTTACCGGTAACAAGGCCGACACGAAGACCTATTATCGCCACAGCGGCTACAACGGCGGCCTCAAGGCTGAGAGCTTCCGCCAGGCTATGGAGAAGCACCCGGAGAAGGTCATCGAGCGTGCCGTTCGCGGCATGCTGCCCAAGACCACCCTCGGCCGTGCCCAGATGACCAAGCTTAAGGTCTACGCTGGTGCCGAGCATCCGCATGCTGCCCAGAACCCCACGAAGATTGAGCTGGAGGCTTAAAGATGGCTGAGAACACCGTTGTCTACCAGGGTACCGGCCGTCGTAAGAACGCCGTCGCCCGCGTCCGTCTCGTCCCCGGCACCGGCAAGGTGACCATCAACAAGCGTGATGCCGAGCAGTATTTCGGCCGTCATCAGCTCGTTGAGAACGCCCTTGCTCCCTTCAAGGTGACCGACACCGCCGGTCAGTTCGACGTTATCGCTCTGTGCGATGGCGGCGGCATCTCCGGTCAGTCCGGCGCTCTGCGCCTGGGCATCGCTCGCGCTCTTCTGAACGCTGGCGACTACCGTGCTGACCTCAAGAAGGCCGGTTTCCTTACGCGCGATGCTCGCGTGGTCGAGCGCAAGAAGTACGGCCTCAAGAAGGCCCGCCGCGCTCCCCAGTTCTCCAAGCGCTAAGGTTTTATCTCCTTTCGAGATACAATGTACAAGCGGGGCCTGCCGATTCCTCGGCGGGTCCCGCTTTTCTTTTTCGACTAGGGTGGGCGGTTGCATATCGCCTGCTAGGGAAGGAGCGATCCTATGCCCCAGAACATCTTCGGTACCGACGGCGTCCGTGGCGTCGCCAATGCCGACCTCTCGTGCGACCTCGCGTTTCGCCTGGGCCGCGCGGCGACCAAGTTCCTTGGTCCGGATATCTGCGTCGGCCGCGACACGCGTCTTTCGGGTACCATGCTCGAGAGCGCTCTGACTGCCGGCATCATGGCCGAGGGCGGCCGTCCGCACTGCTGCGGCGTCATCCCCACGCCTGCCGTGGCGCTGCTCACCGTCCAGAACGAGCTCGACGGCGGCATCGTCATCTCTGCTTCGCATAATCCGCCGGAGTTCAACGGCATCAAATTCTTTAGCCGCAAGGGTATGAAGCTTCCCGATGCGGTCGAGGAAGAGATCAGCGCCTGGGTCATGTCCGAGGAAGTCATGGCTGCCGACACGCTGCCGACCGGTGCCGGCGTGGGCCACATCATCAAGATGAAGGACGCTCGCAAGGCATACGTCGACCACGCCATCGATACGCTTGATGGCCTGAGGCTCGATGGCCTGGTCGTTGCCGTCGACTGCGGTCACGGTGCTTCCTGCCAGACTACGCCCGCCGCGCTGCAGCGCCTGGGTGCCACGGTCCATGCCATCAACACCGATTACTGCGGCACCGACATCAATGTCGAGTGCGGCTCTACGCACCTCGAGCCTCTGCGCGAGCTCGTGCTGCGCACCCATGCTGACATCGGTCTGGCCCACGACGGCGACGCCGACCGCGTACTGTTCGTGGACAGTGAGGGCAATGAGATCGACGGTGACTACATCCTGGCTATCTGCGGTTCTGACCTCGCCGCCCGCGGGAAGCTCGCCAATTCCGAGATTGTCTCGACCGTCATGTGCAACCTTGGCTTCTCCATCGCTATGAAGGAGCAGGGCTTCGAGATGGTTCAGACCGCCGTGGGCGATCGCTACGTTCTGGAGCGTATGCTCGCGGATGGCGCCGTCATCGGCGGCGAGCAGTCCGGCCACATCATCTTCCTGGAGCACAACACCACCGGTGACGGTCTGGTGACGGCTCTGCAGCTGCTGGCCGTGCTCAAGCGCACCGGTCGTACCCTCACCGATCTTGCCGGCATCATGAAGAAGTACCCGCAGGTACTCGTCAACGTGCATTCCGACAACAAGGCTGGTCTGGACGATTGCCAGCCCATCTGGGATGCCGTCGCTGCTGCCGAGAAGGAACTTGACGGCCGCGGTCGCATTCTGGTGCGTCCGAGCGGTACCGAGCCGCTGGTCCGCGTTATGGCCGAGGCCGAGACGCACGAGCTGACCCAGCGCGTTGTTGACGACATCGTCGAGGTTGTCAAGCGCGAACTTCCCTAATGGTCAAAAACGAGTGCCAAGTGGTAAACTGTTAAGGCTATTTTGGTCGATTGGTATGTCCGAGGGGGAGCATGTTCACTAAAGTCCTAAGGTCTTTTGGTATGCGTGGTCGAGTCCTTACGCTGGATGCTCCCATCTCGGGTGATGTCATTCCGTTGTCCGAGGTCAATGACCAGACGTTTGCCACCGGCCTTTTGGGCCAGGGCGTGGCGATTCAGCCTACCGGCACGCGCGTGATTGCGCCGGCAGACGCCAAGGTCGAGGCCATTTTTCCCACGGGACACGCCGTTGCGCTCAACACGGTCGATGGCCTAGACGTGCTCATCCACGTTGGTTTGGACACTGTTCAGCTCGAGGGCAAGCACTTTACCGTACATGCGCAAGTGGGTGACATCGTCCATAAGGGCGATGTGCTCATTGAGTTCGATCGCGAGGCAATTGCTGCCGAGGGCTATGATGTGACGGTTCCCATCTTGGTGTGCAACTCCGTTGAGTTCTCGAGCATCAAGGGTTCCGTTGGCGAGCATGTCGAGGAGATGGACCAACTCATCGTCGCTCGCGAGCGCTAGCAAGGCGCTTTGCCTTTAGCCTACAATTCAAACACGTTTACGGAGGGCGCCCTTGAAAGAGGACGCCCTCCGTGGCAAGATGGGATTTGTCCGAAGCTAAAAGGCTTCGGGTCACCGTGGACGGGCAGGGGCCTCGACGCGGCTAGACACGAGACACATACATTACGCGACCTCGCCCTGGTGGCCGCACACGTTGGTTGCGGCCGACGCGGGCCGCGGGCAAGTGCTTGTAAGGGGAGCCTTGCCTCTCTTGTACGAGAAAGGACGCGTAATGAAGATCATTAAAGCTAAAGACTACGAGGATATGAGCCGCAAGGCCGCCAATATCATCTCGGCGCAGGTTATCCTCAAGCCCGACTGTGTGCTGGGCCTTGCCACCGGCTCCACCCCGATCGGTGCCTACAAGCAGCTCGCTGCTTGGTACGAGAAGGGCGACGTCGACTTTGCCGAGGTCAGCACCTACAACCTGGACGAGTATCGCGGCCTTTCGCACGACGATCCCCAGAGCTATCACTACTTTATGCGTGAGAACTTCTTCGATCACATCAACATCGACCTGAACAACACGCATGTGCCCGACGGTTCCAACCCCGACGCCGCCGCTGCCTGCTCTGAGTACGACAAGATCGTCGCCGCCGCCGGTTACCCGGATCTGCAGCTGCTCGGCATTGGCAACAACGGCCACATCGGCTTCAACGAGCCCGATGACCACTTCTCCAAGGGCACGCACTGCGTCGACCTCACCGAGAGCACCATTCAGGCCAACAGCCGCCTGTTCGACAGCATCGACGACGTTCCCCGTCAGGCCTACACCATGGGTACCCAGACCATCATGTATGCCCGCATGATCCTGGTCGTCGCCAACGGCGAGGCCAAGGCTCAGGCCGTGCATGACATGTGCTATGGCCCGGTTACGCCCGCGTGCCCGGCTTCGATCCTGCAGCTGCACACCAACTGCGTTGTCGTTGCCGACGAGGCTGCCCTTTCGCTCTGCGAGTAGCGCGAATCCTGCACCTCGACATAGCCTTGCCTAAGGCCTCCGCTTTGCGGGGGCCTTTTTGTTATCCCTTTCCGCCCGCTTGACCAAAATCTTGCCGCAAGCTTGGCGAATGCCGGATGTCAAACAGTTTGATTCATTCCATACCAGATTCTATGCAAAAATGCCACTAAAAGGTCGTAGACGGTAGCGGGTGCTAGGCGAGTTGAATGACATAGCTGAACCTTGTTTATCTGCGTTACACTGCCGCTTAGATGGGACAAGCTGACAAGCTCATTTACCTGCTTAAAGACCGATTAGTCGGGGGATTAATAACAATCGGCCTTCGCTGTACAAAAACTTGCCGCTTGCGTACCAAAAGACAACCTAGAACACAAGGTCGCTCTATTCATAGCGCGGCTTGTATGGTCTTGCGGTTACAGTGTCCATACGGTCGAGTTGAGGAGCGGGCATGGTAAACGATTTGGACAGTATAGACGACCTCGAGCTGATGCCGCTGGGCGGAGGCTATATGGTGCGACGCGAACGCTTGATGAATGAGCTTCTCGCCAAGGGCCGAAAGGCCGGCATCGTGGTTCTCTATGCGCCCGACGGGTTTGGGAAGACCTCGGTGCTGCTGCAGTACACCCATGAGGTTAAATGCGACCCGACGCGAGGCCCCGTGCGGATTATCGAGGCCGATCGCGCCACTGGGCGCGAGGTGTTTATGCAGCTCGAGGTGGTTACCGAAGAACTCAAAGACAAACCGCACTCCCTTATCGCGATTGATAATGTGCCAAACCTCGATCAGCACGATACCGAAGACCTCATCGACAGGATTCGCGGCCTGCGCGCTATGGGGGTAGGGGTCTTTATCTCCTGCCGTCCTTCAAATCGTCAACTGATTCATGGGCTGGGCGATTCGGTTAAGATCAATGCGCAGATGCTCAAGGTGCATGCCTATGAGTATTCGGCGTGGGCATCGGCGTTTTCGATCAGCACATCGCTCGACTTTTATCAGCTCACGCAGGGCGTGCCCGAGCTCGTTTCGGCATTGCAGACGGGTCTGTATGGCCAAGGCGACGTAGCCGGTCTGCTCGAAAACGAGATTGTCAACGTATATGGCGCGGCACTTGTCGATCTGGCTTCGCTCGACAATAATGCGCTGTTTTGCGTGGCATGTCTCATGATTTTGATGGGCGAGGGCAATATCGCAGAACTCGAGGCTTGCGGGGTGAGACTATCGATGGTCGACCAGTCCTACTTCGTACGCGACTACCCGATCTTTGGCTTGGACCCCGCCGAGCGGAGTTTTACGTGTCTGGGCACGGAGGATAACGGACGCTTGCGCTTGCGTAAGTTGGTGGCCGAGGTTCGCCCCGAACTTGTTCCGAGGGCGGCCCGGATTTTGCTTAAGGCGGGCCGATGCGATGCGGCGATGGGCCTGGCGGACGCCTTTTTGGACCGTGATGCGGTCCTTGAACTTGCTGGGCAGTATGGGGTCGATCTGGCTCTGACGGGGCACGGGGCCGATATCTGCCGAGCAGCGCTGGGCACGATCGATGCCGAGGATCCGGCTCCAGAGCCAACGCCTGCCGAGGCGCTCGGCGTATATCTGGCAGCGGTCAGCGTGTCCAATACAAAGCTCGCTCGCTATATGGCATCGGTCATCGAGCGCGGGGGCGAACGGGCGGCCTGCGAAATAGACCCTGTTTCATGGAGGGTGGCCCAGACACTGACGGCTGTTTGCTATGGGGACAACGGGCTTGGGCTCCCTATGAACCTGGCCGTGCCAGAAATAGAGATGTCCCACACCGCACTCGACATGCTGTCCGCGCATATCGAGGTCAAGCGATGCCTGACCGAACGGGGAGATGACGGCGGCGTTCTACAGCAGCTCAAAACGAGCAAGGCCTATGACTGCGAGCTCGACATCGCGGGGATTGTTATACGGGCCGATAGCATGCTGGTGGAGCTTTTTGACGGGTCGTTTGCGGGAACCGACGAGCGCGACGACGAGATGACGGTGGTGCGGGAGGCGCTCGACGTACGTGGGCTTAAGGCGATGGCTATCTGGGTGCGCATGGTGTTGGCGGCACGGCGGCTCCTTTCCGGCTTGCCGGTAACCGACGACGCGGCATTCAACGAGCTCGATCGTTTTGCCGTGCGCATGCGCGACAACCAGATTCAGCTGTTTGGCCTGTTGCTAGAAGGCTGGCAGTCGCTGGCAGAGGGACGGCCGGTTAATGCAAAGTTCCGTGCGGTCCAAGTGCTCAAACTTGTCGAGGAGTCGATTGCGTACATGCGCGATAACGCATTGCTGTTGGAGCGCGCGGCGTATCTGCGTAACACCTCGATGGTTTCGGTGCGCGAGGAAGCGGAGCTACTCGATATAAGCCAGACGCAGGTTGGTGGAGCGGAGGCCTGGATGGTGGCGCTGCATTTGGCCTGTGCGGGCCGAGACAGCGATCTTGCGGCCTGGATGTCCATGAATCGTGCGGGGATTCTAGAGCCATCGTATCGGCTCTTTGCGCGCCTTGCCATGCATTGTCTGGGCGAGCCGGCGACCAGGATTCGCAAGAAGCTTCCCGTGCGCGAGCTGTCGCGGTACTCGCTGCGCGATGATCTGGAAGGGGAGGGCGAGCGCTTATTTCAGGCCGGCGAGGTTGAAGCCGTTGATACCATCGACCATATCGAGATTCGCATGTTTGGTGCGTTTCGCGCCGAGCGCGACGGGTTTCCCATTACGGACAAAATGTGGCGCCGCAAGAAGGCGGCGACGCTTGCCGAGCGGCTTGCACTGGGCATGGATGCGCTCGTCGACCGCGAGACGCTGGCTATGGAGCTGTGGCCCCATGCCGAGTTCAATAGCGCTCGTAACAATCTGTACTCGACGATATCGCGCTTGCGTTCGGCCTTGGGGCCGACACCGGACGGCAAGTCGTGTGTGCTGATCCAAAACGAGTGCATTGGGCTTAACGGCGATTACGTCAAGACTGACGTGCGGTTGTTTGATCAGATAAGCCGCGAAGTTTTGGGAAATCGCACAGGTGCGCGCGGACCCCATCTGGTCGAGCTGTGCCTTAAGATTGAGCAGCTTTATGCCGGGCCGCTGTATGTTCCCAATGGCTGTAACCCCACCTACTTTTTGCGTATGCGACGCATTATGCAGTCAAAGTACATCGATTGCATGATTAAGGGAGCAAATGCCGCTCTAGAAGAAAACGATCTGCAGTCGGCGATTTGGCTGGCGGAGTCGGGGCTTCGGCAGGAAACGGCGCGCGAGGATATGGTGCGCTGTGCCATGCGCGTCTACAGTGCGGCGGGGCGGCGGCGCGATATCGTCGAGCTGTACAGCGGGCATATGCACCATCTGAGGGAACAGGTCAATGGCGTACCCGAGCCCGAGACGCGGCATCTATACGAGCGCTTGGTGGAGGGGCGGCTAAATCGCGTGCTGGTCGAGCGATAAAAAACGGGCGCCCGAAGTACTTGGGCACCCGTAAGCTTGCTATGTGTTGGCTCGCCGGATCATTGGCTCTTAGACGAGCTTGATCTTCTCGATGTCCTTGCGCGAGGACTCGCGATACAGCGAGAACTTGCGGCCGATGACCTGGACGACCTCGGCGTGGCAACGCTCAGCGAGCTCTTCGGCGGCCTCGCGGGCGGAAAGACTGGAGCCATCGAGCACGGAGCACTTAACGAGCTCGTGCTTCTCCAGGTAGGCGACCGTCTGCTCGACGGTGCCCTCGTTGACATCGGACTTACCGATGATGATGGCGGGGTTGAGGTGATGGGCCATGCTGCGAAGCTGCTTGACCTGGGCTCCTGTCAGTGCCATGGGTTCTCGCTTTCTATGTATGGGGCGCCCCGCGACGGGGCCTTAATCTACGTGAGCTGTCCCACGATAGCGCAGGAACGGCGCGGTGTGGGGCGCGTTTGCCCAGTTCAAAAAGAATGCGGATGCCGAGTGAGTGGGCGGCGTGGGCTGCGAACAGGCTATGAGCTGGGCGCAGAGACCGGCTCCCATGCAATAAACGCCCAGCGAACCTTACGGATATGGTCGAGCATATAGCGCCCCTGCGGCACGCCCTTGGAGCCCGGCTCACCGGCATGGGGGTTCTCAATCATGTGTTGAGCGATGTAGTCGCGCAGGCAGTCGATCTTATCCTCGTTGCCATGCTCGAGCATACGGGAAAAATCCGCCACGCCTGCCTCAAGGCTATCGAAGGTATCGCGACGAGGCGATTCAAAGTATGTAACCTGCGGCAGGGCACCCATCTGAATGAGGATGTTGAAGGCGTACACAAAGCCATTGCTGCAGGTGACGGAGGCGCCGATAGCGTTCATCAAGTGCAGATCATAGCGCGGGCTGGAGTTGGCGACCATCGTGACAGCACAACGCCGACGAGCCGCACGGTCAAGCTTGGCAAGCGCACCTTTTAGATCGGTCGTCGTAACCGACCGACTGGCAAAGGCAACATCCACCGCTTTCGCGACCGGTCCAACCAAATCCCAATCATCATCCCAAGCAAGCTCAAGCGGCGTAATGCGATCCTCGAGCCCATAGTACTCAATGCCAGCATCAAGCGTGCCCAACATGGCAGGGGAAAAGTCAGCAGCAATCACAGGATGCCCAGCCTGAGCAAGCGGAATAGCAATCGACCCAGCTCCACACCCCATATCGAGCACGGATTCACCAGGCTTTAACGCCAACAGCTTGATAAAGTCCCGGGCATACGGGGCAGTCTCCAACGGCCGAAAATGCCGAGCCCGCTTATCCCACTCAAAAGAGTCATCAGCCCGCTGCCGATCAGCTTGCAGACGCATCCATTCGCCATTCCAATCCGCAGCAAGCAGCTCAGATTGAATTACACCATCAGCCACGGGCCATCTCCCTCACAACAAAAAAGCGGCTCCTCCCAAAAGAAGAGCCGCAACAAGCATATATCAGAAAAAGAACCGTTCCAACGCCAAACCGCCATACCAGCAAAGTAGGGCAGAGGCGAAGCGACTGCCACTGAGCCAGAACCCAGCCAAGGTTGAGATGTGCGGGAGCCCCGCCGCCGGGCGGCAGACATATAAGGTCGATCGCGAGTTCCGCACGAGCCGGAGAGCACTTAATGTGCTCTCCGTGCGAGTCAGGACTGTCCGAGCAGGCGACCTTATATGTCTGCCGCCCGGCGGCGGGGCTCCTCGCCTCGTATCCCTAGGCTAGTTCTTGAGCGAGTTCAGCGGTGCCGGGAAGCGTCCACCGCGATGGGCAAGCACGGTGCCGGCGTTGGGGTTCACCGGCATGATGGGCGCACGGCCAAACAGGCCGCCGTACTCGACGCAGTCGCCCACGCCCTTGCCGATAGCAGGAATCACGCGGACGGCCGTGGTCTTGTTGTTGATGACGCCGATGGCCATCTCGTCGGCGATGATGCCGGCGATGGTCTCGACCGGGGTGTCGCCGGGGATGGCGATCATGTCCAGGCCAACGGAGCACACGCAGGTCATGGCCTCGAGCTTCTCGAGCGAAAGCGCACCGGCTTCGACGGCGGCGATCATGCCGGCGTCCTCGGACACGGGGATGAAAGCGCCCGAAAGACCGCCCACGCTGGAACTGGCCATGACGCCGCCCTTCTTGACGGCATCGTTGAGCATGGCGAGCGCGCAGGTCGTGCCGGGGCCACCGCAGGTGCCCACGCCGATGATCTCGAGGATGCGAGCGACGGAGTCGCCGATGGCAGGCGTAGGTGCCAGCGAAAGGTCGACAATGCCCTTCTCGACACCCAGACGATGGGCGGCCTCGCGGCTCATGAGCTCACCGGCACGGGTGATCTTAAAGGCGGTCTGCTTAATCTTCTCGGCGACTTCCATCATCGATGCAGAATCGGGCAGCTTCTCCAGGGCTGCTGCCATAACGCCGGGGCCCGAGACGCCTACGTTGATGACGGCGTCGGCCTCGCCACCGCCGTGGACGGCGCCCGCCATAAACGGTGAGTCCTCGACCATATTGGCAAAGCAGACAAACTTGGAAGCGCCGACGGAGTCCCGGTCGGCCGTGAGCTTAGCGGCGTCGATGATGGTCTGGGCGGCCATAAGCACGGCGTCCATGTTGATACCGGCGCGCAGGCTGGCGACGTTGACGCTGGAGCAGACGCGGCTCGTGGTGGCGAGCGCCTGGGGGATGGACTGGATAACGCGGCGGTCGGCATCGCCGATGCCCTTCTGGACGAGCGCGGAGAAGCCGCCCAGGTAATCGATGCCGAGCGTCTCGGCCGCGCGGTCGAGGGCATGCGCGATGGGGGTGAGGTCCTCATCCTTGCAACACGCGGCGATCTGCGCCACCGGGGTGACGGAAACGCGCTTGTTGACGATGGGGATACCGTACTCGCGCTCGAGGTTCTCGGCGGTCTCGACCAGATGCTCAGCCGTGTGCGTCACGTGGTCGTAGATCTTCGTGCACATGCGGTCGAGGTTCTCGTCACCGCAACCCATGAGCGAAACACCCATAGTGATGGTCCTGATGTCGAGGTTCTGTTCCTCAACCATGCCGCGGGTTTCCGCGATTTCTGCAGGCGTGATCGCCATCCTTGCGCTCCTATCTGCCAAAACGAGCATAGTCTTTTCTATTCTAACGTGCCGCACGTGCCAAGTGGCGCATGCGGCACGTTTTGGTGCTCGGTTGTTTCCGTTGTGTTACTGCCCAAAGACCTCTTCGGCGATGCGCGCGCTTTCGGCGGCATCCTTGGCGTAGTAGTCCGCGCCGATCTGCTTGGCGTATTCGGGGGTGAGCACGGCGCCGCCTACGATGATCTTGACGCCCGGCACCTCGGCATGGAGCAGCTTGATGGTCTCCTCCATGGCGACGACGGTGGTGGTCATAAGCGCCGAGAGGCCGACGAGCTTAATGTCACGCTCCCGCACGGTCTTGAGCACCTCTTGCGGGTCGACATCGCGGCCTAGGTCAAAGACGGTGTAGCCGTAGTTGTCGAGCAGCATCTTGACGATGTTCTTGCCGATATCGTGGATGTCGCCCTTGACGGTGGCCACGCAGATCTTGCCCTTGTCGGCGATCTCGCCGGCGGGCATCAGGCGCTTGATGGTGTCGAAGCCCACGCGTGCGGCTTCGGCCGAGGCCATGAGTTGCGGCAAGAAGAACTTGCCCTGGTCAAAGAGGACGCCCACCTCGTCGAGGGCGGGGATAAAGTGGTTGTTGATAAGGTCCATGGCGTCGTGGTCTGCCAGCAGACGCTCGGTCTCGGCAGCGATCTCGCCTTTGCGGCCCGAGACGACCATGCGACGAATCGGGTCGTCGTTGCCGTCGGTGCCGGCGGTGCCGGCAGCGGGCACGGTGTCGGTCGATGCGGCCTGAGCTGCTGCCGGGTTGGCGGCGATCTTATACGGATCGGTCCAGCCGGCATAGCGCTCGATGTATCCGGTCGAGCCCTCGTCCTCAACGCTCAGGACGCGATAGCTGTAGACGGTGTCCATAAAGCGCTTGGAGCCCGGGTTCATGATGGGGGCATCGAGGCCCGCGCCAAAGGCGGCGGCCAAAAAGACCGAGCCCAGCAGCGGGCGGGCAGGCAGACCAAAGCTGATGTTCGACACGCCGAGCGCGCATTTGACGCCCAGGCGCTCCTTGCACAGGGACATGGCGCGCAGGATCTGCTCGGCCTGGCGTTGATTGGTCGAGGCGGTCATGACCAGGCAGTCGATGAGGATACGGTCCGGGCCGATGCCGTAGCGGGCAGCCTCGGCCACGATGCGCTCGGCGATGGCAAAGCGGGCCTCGGCGGTATCGGGGATGCCGCCTTCGTCGAGCGTAAGGCCGACAACGTTGGTGCCGTAGTGGGCGACCAGCGGGAAGATCTCGTCCATGATCTGCTGCTTGCCGTTGACCGAGTTGATGATGGGCTTGCCGGCGTAGCGACGTACGGCGGCCTCGACGGCGGCGGGGTCGGTGGAGTCGATCTGCAGCGGCAGCAGCGTGGAGCCTTGGAGCTGCTCGGTGGCCTGTTGGATAATCTTGACCTCGTCGATCTCGGGCAGGCCCACGTTGACGTCCAGGATGTCGGCGCCCTGCTCCTGCTGGCTGATGCCCTGGCTCACGACGTAGTCCAGGTCGCCGTCGCGCAGGGCTTGCTGCAGGCGCTTTTTGCCGGTGGGATTGATGCGCTCGCCGATGACGGCGATCTTGTGACCGTCACAGGGAAGGTCCACGACCGTCTGGGCGCTCGTGACCGACATGCTGGGCTTGCGGTGGTGCGGGCTGGGCGTGTGGTTATCGATAAGCGTGCGCAAGGCGGCCATGTGCGCCGGCGTGGTGCCGCAGCAGCCGCCCACGACGCTCACGCCGTCTTCGATCATGCCGGCTACGGCCTCGGCGTATTCGGGTGCCTGGATGTCAAAGACGGTATTGCCGTCATCGTCCACGCGGGGCAGTCCCGCATTGGCCTGCACCATAACGGGCTTGTCGGTGACGGTGAGCATGCGAGCGGCGAGTCCTCGGAGCTCGGCCGGGCCCTGGCTGCAGTTGATGCCCAAAACGTCGGCGCCGATGGCGTCGAGGGTGATGGCGGCGACCTCGGGGCTCGTGCCCAAGAAGGTGCGGCCGTCTTCCTCAAAGGTCATGGTGGCAAAGACGGGCAGGTCGGAGTTCTCGCGGCAGGCGAGGACCGCCGCCTTGATCTCGGCAAGGTCAGTCATGGTCTCGATAATAAAGAGGTCCACGCCCGCATCGACGCCGGCACGCACTTCCTCGGCAAAGAGGTCGTAGGCCTCGTCGAAGCTCAGGGTACCCAGGGGGCGCAGCAGCGCGCCGATGGGGCCGATATCGCCGGCGACGTAGTGGGCACCGGCTGCGCGGGCGCAGGCGACAGCGGCGGCAAAGACATCTGCCACGGTGGCGGTACCGTCGAGCTTGTGGGCGTTGGCGCCAAAGGTGTTGGCGGTGATCACGTCGCAGCCGGCCTCGACGTACTGTCGCTGAATGTCGGTAATGACCTGGGGCTCCTCAAAGTTGAGCAGCTCGGGCAGGGCTCCGGCCTTCATGCCGGCCGCCTGCAGCATGGTGCCCATGCCGCCGTCGAACAGCAGGTGTCCCGTGCCCTCGATGGCGGCGCGCAGGCGATCGTCCTTAATGCGAAGGTCGTCGATTGTGCGCGTCTTGTACGTGGCACCGTTGCGACGTGCGGCATCAACGGGTGCCGCCAATGCAGTGCCGTCAGAATCATGAGTGATAAGCGGAGTAAACATCGAGGGCTCCTAATGGCTGGAATAGCAGGTGGTGTGGGCGGCGCGGAAGCGACAGTGCTCGCGCATGCGGCAGATATTGCAGGTGGGGCGGCTCTGGGCGTCGTGGACCTCGCCGTCGAACAGACCGATCACCGCGGTCACGCTCTTGGTGGGCATGAGCAGGCTGGTGGGCGTGATGGTAAGCCCGATGAGCCGCGTGGCGTTGAGCGCGTCCACGATTGAGCGCTGTGCCGTAAGCGGGCAGTCGCCGTAGCCGGGACTGAAGCGCCAGTTACCGGCGAGTCCGTGTGCGGCGGCCGCAGCCTTAACCTGCTGGTCCATCTGCTCAACGGCGGCTTCTACATAGGCAGAGCATGCGGCGTCGAGCACGGCTCCCTCCAGGGGCTGCTGGGCTCCCGTGGTACGCAGGCGACGCTCGGCGTCCATGCCGAGGGTGCATGCCATGAGCGCGGCAAAGCGTGCGTCTTTGAGATGTCGATAGATGTCGCGACCGCGCAGCTCAACGTTGGTGCCAACCAGACGGATGCAAGGCTCTCCCTGCTCGTCCACGCCCGTGGCATCGACGGTAAACACGCGCCGCACGCCGCGGGGCTCAATGTCCAGCTCAAGGCGCTCGACCACAAGCTCAATACGTCGTGACAGCTCGGGCTCAATCTGCTGGCCGCCGTAACCCAGATACCGCAGCATCTCGGCACGGTCGACACGGGGATGGTACGCAGCATCGACACGGTAAAGCGCCGGCGACGCAAGGTCGGCCGGCACTTCGACAGTGGTTGTATCGATGTGCGGTTTTTCCATTACCCCAGGCGCTCCATAATGGTCGCGGCGATCGCAGGACGATTCATAGTGTACAGGTGCAGACCGGCGGCGCCGTGCTCCTTGAGGTCGCAAAGCTGACGGGCGGCATAATCTACACCGGCTGCCTGCAGGCTCTCGGGGTCGTTCTCGTACTTGGCGAGAATCTTGATGACGGGGGAGGGCAGCGACGCACCGCACATAAAGACCATGCGGCTGATTTGCGACTTGCCCATAAACGGCATGATGCCCGCGGTAATCGGCACGGTGATGCCCGCCTTGTCCGCAAGCTCGCGAAAACGGTAGAAGCACTCGTTGTCAAAGAAGAGCTGCGTCACGAAGAAGCTCGCGCCGGCGTCCTGTTTTTGCTTGAGGTATTCGACCGAGAGGTTGAGGTCCTCGCAGGCAATGTGGCCCTCGGGGTAGGCTGCGGCACCCACACAAAAGCCGGCGTCGACGAGCTCGGGGATGAGGTCGCGGGCGTAGGCGTAGTCCGAGGCGGGCTTGTCGTCCTCGGTCGCGCCAGCAGGAAGATCACCGCGCAGGGCCAGCACATTTTCTACGCCGGCGGAGCGGTATTCGTCGATCTTGGCGGCGATGTCGGCATGCGTGCGGCCAACGCAGGTAAGGTGCGCCACCGAGGGCGTGTCGAATTCGCTCGAAATCATATGCGCGATGGGGGCGGTGGTGGCACCGTTGCCCGAGCCGCCGGCCGAGCAGGTGACCGAGACAAAGCTCGGCGAAAGCTTGCACAGATTGCCTGCCACTTCGCGAGCCGTGTCGAGGGTCAGCTCGCCCTTGGGCGGGAACATCTCAAACGAAACGGGTGCGGTGCCCTGGGATGCTGCCTGCTTAAAAACCTCGTCGACGCGCATATCGTGCTCCTTTAGATACGTAATAGTGTGATGTGTTGTAAGGATTCTACAGCACCACTGTGTCACGGTGGAGTTTCACTCGCTATTCGGGGATACCAATCAAAGATGCCTTGCTATCGACATTCCCTATAGCAGAGCGGTCAATCTAGGATGGGGCTATAAAGACTGGTATCTGATGCGAAATACCAGTTAATAGAGCCCCATCCCAAATTGACTACCCTTAAACCATGGGGAGAGGTCTGCAATTTATACAGTTGATTGGCTGTTGAGGGCGGCAACGCCGCCGCGATGCGGTAACCTCATTGATTGGTTTCGTGACAGCAACATAACGGTAATGTTGCGGAAACACGACGAGCCTAATCTATGACTCGTTCGTTAGTAATCAACACCGCTTCTCACGCGGTGCCGATACGAAGGGAGTTCCGTATGGCCGAACTTACTGACCGCTTCGGGACCATGGTGTTCTCTGAGGAAGTCATGAAGGACTACCTCCCCAAGGACATTTGGAAGCGCCTTGCTGCAACCCTCGAGGACGGTGAGCCGCTCGACCTGGATGTGGCCAACGCCGTTGCCCACGCCATGAAGGTCTGGGCCATCTCCAAGGGCGCGACGCACTACGCGCACTGGTTCCAGCCGCTTTCGGGCATTACTTCCGAGAAGCACGACAGCTTCCTCGAGCCCAACCACGACGGCACCGCCATTACCAAGTTTACGGGCAAGAACCTCATCCAGGGCGAGCCGGACGCCTCCAGCTTCCCCAACGGCGGCCTGCGTGCCACCTTCGAGGCCCGTGGCTACACCGCTTGGGATCCCACCAGCCCCGCATTCATTAAGGACGATGTCCTGTGCATCCCCACGGCTTTCTGCTCCTACACGGGCGAGGCCCTGGACAAGAAGACCCCGCTGCTGCGCTCCATGACCGCGCTCTCGCGTGAGTCCAAGCGCGTTTTGGCGTTGTTTGGCAAGACCCCCAAGAAGGTCGTTCCTTCCGTGGGCGATGAGCAGGAGTACTTCCTGATCAAGAAGGACGCTTACCGCAAGCGCAGGGACCTGGTCATCACCGGTCGCACTCTCTTTGGCGCTGCTCCCTGCAAGGGCCAGGAGCTCGAGGAGCACTACTTTGGCGCTATCCGCCCCACCGTCTCGGCCTATATGAAGGACCTGGACGATGAACTGTGGGCGCTTGGCATTCCTGCCAAGACCAAGCACAACGAGGTCGCTCCCTGCCAGCATGAGCTCGCTCCTGTCTATGGCGAGGTGAACGAGGCCATCGACCAGAACCTGGTCATGATGGAGAAGATGAAGCTCATCGCCTCCCGTCACGACTTGGTCTGCCTGCTGCACGAGAAGCCCTTTGAGGGCATCAACGGTTCGGGCAAGCACAACAACTGGTCGCTTGGCACCGAGTCCGAGAACCTGCTCGACCCGGGCGACACCCCGCTCGACAACCTGCAGTTCATCGTCTTCCTCACCGCGGTGATCGAGGCCGTCGATAACTATCAGGAACTCCTGCGTGCCTCCGTTGCCTCGGCCGGCAACGATCATCGTCTGGGCGCCAACGAGGCTCCTCCGGCGATTATGTCCATCTTCCTGGGCGACCAGCTCACCGAGGTCGTCGAGAAGATCATCGATGGCAAGGCTTCCGTCCATGCCACGCGCGGCGTGCTTGACCTAGGCGCCGATACCCTGCCCAAGCTGATGCAGGACAACACCGACCGCAACCGTACCTCCCCGTTCGCCTTCACCGGCAACAAGTTCGAGTTCCGTGCCTGCGGCTCCGAGCAGAACGTCTCCGACTCCAACCTGGTGCTCGATGCTGCCGTGGCCAAGTCGCTCAAGTCTTTCGCCGACGCACTCGAGGGTACGCCCGAGGATAAGTTCCAGGACGCCGCGCTCGAGTACTGCAAGAAGGTGCTGACCGATCACCAGCGCATCCTGTTCTCCGGCGACGGTTACTCCGACGAGTGGCCCATCGAGGCCGAGAAGCGCGGCCTTGCCAACAACAAGACCACGGCCGACGCTCTTCCCGCCTTTGTTTCCGATAAGGCCATTGCGCTCTTTGAGGAGACGGGTGTCCTGACCCGCGCCGAGGCCCAGTGCCGCTATGACTGCAAGCTCGAGAAGTACAACAAGCTCATGAACATCGAGGCTACCACGATGGTTCGCGAGGCGCGTCGTACCTATCGCCCGGTCATTACCGCCTATGCCACCAAGGTCGCTAAGGGCCTTGAGACTATTCGTGCCGCCGGTGCTGAGGCCGCCATGCAGTGCGAGCAGAACACGCTCAACAAGCTCTGCAACGGTATCACCGCCATCAACGACTCCATCAAGGCGCTCGACGCCGTACATCAGAAGGCCGAGGCTCTCGATGGCCAGGAGCAGGCCAACGTATACGCGCACGAGGTCGTTCCCGCTATGGATACGCTGCGTGCCGCCGTGGACGCAATGGAGGAGATCGTGGCCGCCGACTACTGGCCGGTTCCGACCTACGACGACATTCTGTTCTACGTGTAGAACGTAACCGACATATCGTCACGGTATTGAGCCGGGGTCCGCATCGCGCGGGCCCCGGCTATTTGTTTGCGAAGGACGCTTTGGATCCCGCTTTGCAACTGATTCGCCCACGCAATAAGGGGTCGTGGGCAAAAAACGTCAAATATGAGTACTGTCACAAGCCCTGTAGCATTATCTTTTTGCAAAATATGCAGTGTTACGCAACATATGTCCAAGTACTTAGCTGATAAATGCCTGCAATTCCTCCGCCATAGGACGCCTTGTGTCCAAATCGCCTTCTGATGGCATGAAATCGCTGTTACTAAATTGGTAACAGTACTCATATTTGCTATTTTTTGTCCACGGGCCCTTGGATGACAGTGTGATTTTATGCCTTCGGGGTTCGAATCCCGGCGTATGGGTAGCAAAAAGCCCGTCACCGAATTGAACTGCCTCCCATTTCTTGGACATGAGAAATGGGAGGCAGTTCACAAGGGTAACGGGCTTTGCATTTCAAATGGTGCCCCCAGCGGGATTCGAACCCGCGATATCCACCTTGAAAGGGTGGCGTCCTTGGCCGCTAGACGATGGGGACAGCGGGAAAGAGTATAGCAGACTTTTTTGCCGGCGCGTATATCGTTGGCAAACTGGAAAACCACCACAAAGGTGCCTGTCCCCTTTGTGGTGGTGGGGCGTTAGGGGAGGAGCTTCATGGCGGCGTCGTGAGCGGTGCGCTCGTAGGTGTCGTCGAGGGGCTTGAGCGGCAGCAGGGCTGTGGCCTGCGCATCGCCGCGGCGCTCGAGGGCGTGGGTGATGAGCCAGTCGGCGAGCTCGGGGTTCTTGGGGAGCGCCGGCCCGTGCAGGTACGTGCCGATGACACCCTTGTAGATGATGCCCTCAAAGCCATCGTCGCCGTTGTTGCCGGTGCCCGTGACGACAGACGTTCCGAGCGGCGTGGCCTCTGCATCGAGCAAGGTGCGGCCGCCGTGGTTCTCGAATCCCACAAAGGGCTCGGGTGACAGGTCGGTCTTGACGGCGACGTTGCCGATCAGGCGGTCGGAGCCGCGTACGGTTTCGGCGGCAATGACGCCCAGGCCCTCGATGCGATCTTCGCCCATATAGTACGAACGGCCGAGCAGCTGATAGCCGCCACAGATAGCAAGCAGTGTGCCGCCGTCCTCAACATAGGCCGCGACCTTGTCTTTTTGGGCGAGCAGCTCGTGTGCCACGGCTAGCTGGTCGCGGTCGGAGCCGCCACCCATCATGACGATATCGGCATCGGTCAAATCAAGCGTTTCGCCCATACGGACCTCGTCTACACGCGCGGGAATGCCACGCCAGGCGCAGCGGCGCTCGAGGGCGATAACGTTGCCGCCGTCGGCATAGAGGTTGAGGGCATCGGGGTACAGGTAGACGATACGCAGGGGGCGCGAAAGCTCGACCGGCGCAATATCGGTGGGGACAGCGCTACCATCGGCGCGCGTTATGGCGTGGGAGACAATCGAGCTTGCATCGTCGTCTTTAAGCCCGTCGAGTTCCTTGACCAGCGGCGGGAAGGCCGTGTAGTTGGCGACGGCGTAGAAGGTGTCATCGGCGGCCTCGTCTGCCACGGCGCCGATCGCCTGCGCGACGTCCGAGATAATCGCGGCATCGATGCCGGCGTACTTGAGGCGTACCTGCATGTCGTGCGCACGCGTGCCTCCGGCAAAGGCGACAAGACCCGGCGTGTCGGCGATGCGCTCGAAGTCGACATCGTAGATCCACGAGACATCGTGGCCGTCGGCATCGTTATCGTTTAGGAAGAAGGCGCAGAGCCTGCCACCTGCCGTTTTAATGGACTGGATCTGGCGATCGAAGCCCACGGGATTCTTGGCCAGGTTGGCCTCGACGGTGCGGCCGGCAATATCCCAGCGGCCCATGCGTCCGCCGGCGGGCACGTAGGCATTAAGCGTGGGCTGCAGATGTGCCGCGTCCACGCCCAGCTCGTGCGCCGCAAAGAAGGCGGCGGCGACGTTATAGACCATGTACAGGCCGTTGTAGCGCGTGGCGATGTGCACGGCGGGCGCGTTGGCCTCGGGTCCAAAGGCCAGGTCAAAGCCGTAGCCGTCGCAGCCGAGCTCAACGCCCGTCACGCGGCGGAGCAGCGCGGGGCGACCCCAGCCGCACGAAGGGCAATGATAGGCGCCGAGCTGGCCGTATTGCACGTAGTCATACTCCAGCGGCGCGTTGCACTGCGAGCAAAAACGCGAGTCGCTAATGCGATCGGACTCGGTGCCCGTGGCGCCGTCGATGCCAAAGGCGATGCTCGTGTTGGGAACGCGTGCGGCGATCGCGGCACACAGCGGGTCGTCTGCGTTGTAGATGAGCGTTGTTGACGGAGAGAGCTCCAACGCATGGGCAATGACGTCTTGGGTATGGTCGATCTCGCCGTAGCGGTCTAGCTGGTCGCGGAACAGGTTGAGCAGCACGAAGTACGTCGGCTTGAGCTTGGGTAGGACGCGCACGGTGTAGAGCTCATCGCATTCAAAAACGCCCACGCGCTTGCCGCCGCCGGCTCGCTTGAGGCCGCTGCGCGCCTCGAGCAGTGCGCCCACCACGCCCGGCTCCATGTTGTTGCCGGCGCGGTTGCATACCACGGTGGCGCCGCTGGCGGCAACGGCGTCGGCGATGAGGTTGGAGGTGGTGGTCTTGCCATTAGTACCGGTAATCACCACGCTGCGGTCGACCAGGCTCGCGAGGTCGCTTAGCAGCTCGGGGTCGATCTTCATGGCGATGCGGCCGGGAAGCACGCCACCCTGGCGTTTGAGGACAGAGCGCAGTCCCCAGCGGGCGATATCGCTCGAGGTGCAGGCGAGAGATGAGCGGAGGTTCATGAAGCCGTTCCTAACATAGATGACATGGTCGGGGCGATCGCGTCGCTAAAAGCCGTAGCGGCGCGCAAATTCCTGGGCGAGCTGCGATACATCTTCGCAGGCGTTGGCCCAGGGGGCAAAGTCGGGGGTGTCCGAGATAATGCCGTCGGCCTCCCAAACTGCCTGGTGCGAAAGGTCCCAGGGGTCGCGCGGCTCGGGTCGGCAGGGAAGATACGGCGTCTGGTACATGGGATTCAGCAAGAAGAACGCGCCGCCCTCGCAGCGGTTAGCGAACTCACGCAGCGCACGCACCGCCGGGCGCATCTTGTTTGTTTTGAACAGCAAGATCGTGCGGGCGAGCAGGTACCAAGGAGAGTTTTCGAGTGCGTCTGCCCCCATCTGTTCCTCGAGCTGATGCGCCAGGGCAAAAAAGCCGTCCTGGTCTTCCAAGCGGGCGAGGGCAAGCAATACGGTGCCGGCGGCCCGGGTGGGATAGCCCTCCGCCTTAAGGACACGGCGAGCATAGTTGGCGGCGGCGCGGTAACGAGCGCTCGCCATGCACAGCTGCGAGATGGCCTCGAGTGTGTGAAGCCACCCGATAAGGGCCGGCTCGCTCACGGTAAGGTCCGCTGCGGTGACACCGTCGGCCAAAACATTATTGGCCCAATAGTGCGGGGCCTCCATATCAAACCCGGGCACGCTCTGTTGCAGGTAGTCGGCCGTGCTCGCCTCGAGCTTCATCAGGTCGCCCAGGCAGGCGTCAACGGGCGTGTCCGCCAAAATGATGGCGAGCAGCTGGGCATCGACGGCCAGCGCATCGATGCGGACGATCTTGAGCAGCTCATCACGCATATCGTCGAACAGGCGGTTGCGCGTCTGCTCAAACTCCTCGTCGCTGCCCATGTCCTCGATGCGATGGAGCTCGTCGAGCAGGTGGCGATGAACACCGGCATAGGACAGCAGTGCCTGAGCATGCTCGGACTGCGCATACTTTTGGGGATTCGCGCTAATGTCGTTATGGACAAGCTCGCGTGCTGCATCGGTGAGCTCGGGGTGCGACGCCAGATAGGTGCGCTCCAGGTAGGCGGGGATGTAGACGCTCGGATCCATTAGAGGTCTCCTCCCTTAAACGGCAAGCCCTGCTCGGCCGCCCGCAGTATGCGCTCGTCGATCTGGGAGCGCACGATGTCGTTGGTGGCGACCCAGGCGGCAAAGCTGGCGTTGTCGGGCGCGCCCAGGCCCTCCTGCAGTACCGGCGTCGCCTCGGAGAGTGCAAGGACGAGCTCGTCGGTGGAGCCTGCACTCACGTTGACGCGGGCATAGACGCCATCGGGAAACTCGGTTTGGAAGTAGAGCGCCTCGGCTGCGTGCGGGCACGAGCGCGCAAGGATACGCAGGTGGTGCTCGGCACCCTCGTAGTCCAGCTCGCGCCAGGCTGCGCTCATCAGCGCGATGAGCGTCCACGGGTCCAAGTCACGCTCCGCGTCCTTGGGACGACGGCGCAGCGGCGTGTTGGCGAGATAGGGGACGGAGTGGGCAGAGCGAAAGCGCTTGAGTTCCTCGGCGGGGTATTCGAGCTTTGCCATGGCAAGCATCGCAGTATGGCGGACGCCGGCGGGGTCGTTGGGCGCAAAGTCCAGGCTGCGATTCGCGGCATCCAACGACATGCGATAGCGTCCGCTAATGAGGGAGCGCGATGCAAGGGCGGCAAGCCAGCGCAGGTAGGGGCGGCGCATAAGGTCGCCTGCGGCTTCACGCTCGTAGGGGTCCTGCGCCGAGGCAATCTTGAGCGCCAGATCGTGCTCCACCTCGTCGCACTTGGACACCAGATATTGCACGTATTCCTCGTTGGAGTCAGCGGTGAGGGCCGTCAGCATGCGCTGCGCATCCCAGTTGGCCGGATCGAGTGCGGCGGCCTCGCGAAGCATGTTCTCGGCAGCGGCCTCTTCCTGCTCGGCTTGGGCATCGTCGGGGATAAAGGGAATGCGGTAGTCGACGGCCTCGACCACCTTGGCAATCAGATGCCCGGCGCGGTCGCGGTCGTGCACGATGAGCGGCGCGGGGTTGCGGGTGAATTGCTCCATCAGACGCTCGACGGCGGGGCCGTCGGTGAGCGGGATATTGTCGCGGCGCAAGGCCTCAAGAACGAGGCGATGGCAATCCTCTTGAATGGGATCGAATGCCATGGGGCCTCCTTTGCTGCGGTTAGGGTTCAAATGTCTCTATATAAGGTTCTAGTTTACCCGCATGTGGCACACCGGGGGTGCCGCACTTGGACATGCACCTTTGCACCACGAAGACGGATGTCGCACAAATGTCGGCACCTTGGACGACTGAGTGGTATCACGGTGCCGCAAACGGTCGATTTTTGGCGGCGAACGGGGCGCATTTTGGAGGGGCACCGTCCTGCCCGGGATATGTGGTCAACCTTGATAAAACGTTTGCCCAGCTTGGGAGTATGAATGCCCCACAAGGGTCTTCAGGGATAGAAAAAACGTTTCATCATTGTCGGCTTTAGGTGAATAACTGACCAACCAGAACGGTAAAATAGTGTTTGTCTGAGCGTTGAGACGTTTAGACATCGCGCATTGTCATCGCCGGCAACGCGCAAAACGGTCCTAACGGAGCCAATCGGGTGCTCCGTTATATACGCAAGTCTAAGAGGGGCTTGTTTAGGAGGCACAGTATGGGACGTTTTACCAATCCTCGCGATCTGTACTTTGGTGAGGGCGCTCGCCACGAGGTGAAGAACCTCAAGGGCAAGAAGGCCATCATCGTTTCTGGCGGCAGCTCTATGCGCCGCGGCGGGTTCCTGCAGGACGTTGAGGCCGACCTCAAAGAGGGCGGCTTCGAGGTCAAGCTGTTCGAGGGCGTCGAGTCCGATCCGTCCATCGAGACGGTCATGAAGGGCGCCGAGGCCATGCGCGAGTTCGAGCCCGACTGGATTATCGCCATCGGCGGCGGCTCGCCCATCGATGCCGCTAAGGCCATGTGGGTCTTCTACGAGTATCCCGAGGAGTCCTTCGATAACATCATCCAGCCGTTCAGCTTCCCTGAGCTGCGTCAGAAGGCTCACTTCTGCGCCATCTCCTCTACCTCCGGTACCGCTACTGAGGTTACCGCCTTCTCCGTCATCACCGACTACGCCAAGGGCATCAAGTACCCGCTGGCCGACTTCAACATCACCCCTGATGTCGCCATCGTCGACCCCGAGCTCACCTACACCATGCCCGCCAAGCTGTGCGCTCACACCGGCATGGATGCTCTGACCCACTGCATGGAGGCCTACGTTTCTACCTTCGCCTCTATGTTCACCGACGCCAACGCCCTGCACGGCATCCGCGAGATCGTCGAGTGGCTGCCCAAGTCCTATGCTGGCGACCATGAGGCCCGTCAGCACATGCACGAGGCTCAGTGCATCGCCGGCATCGCCTTCTCCTCGGGCCTGCTGGGCATCGTTCACTCCATGGCTCACAAGACCGGTGCAGCCTTTGAGAACGGCCACATCATCCACGGTGCTGCTAACGCTATGTACCTTGGCAAGGTCATCCAGTGGAACTCCAAGGATCCGCGCGCTGCCGAGCGTTACGCTTACGTGGCCAAGGAGATCCTGCACCTTCCCGGCGAGACCAACGAGGAGCTTATCGCTGCGCTCGTCCAGAAGATCCGCGACCTCAACGACCAGCTCAACATTCCGCAGTCCATCAAGGATTACGCGAATGGTGGCGTGAAGGTCGACGCCGAGAACCCGCAGATGGTTTCCGAGGAGGAGTTCCTCGCCAAGCTCCCCGAGATCGCCGCGAACGCCGAGCAGGACGCCTGCACGCCGGAGAACCCGCGTGAGACCAAGGCTGCCGACTTCGAGAAGATTCTCAAGGCCTGCTACTACGACACCGACATCGATTTCTAATCGACTCTTGTTATCGTAACGAGGGGCTCCGCACGTATCTGTACGGAGCCCCTTTCTTTTTAATTTAATAGAGAATAGGATAAAAATGGCTGCAATCTTCAATAGCCCCAGCAAGTACATCCAGGGCCCGGATGAGCTGGCCAAGCTCGGCTCCTATGTCGAGCCGCTCGGCGCTAAGGCCCTCGTCATCGTGACGCCTTCGGGCAAGAAGCGCGTCGGCGCCAAGATCGAGGGCGGTTTTGCCGAGGCTAAGGCCGAGCTGCTGTTTGAGGACTTTAACGGCGAGTGCTCCAAGGGCGAGGTCGATCGCCTGGTTGCGCTCGCTCGCGACAACGGTTGCGACATCATCGTCGGCGTCGGTGGCGGCAAGATCCTCGACACCGCGAAGGCCGTCGCCTATTACCTGGAGTCCCCGGTTATCATTTGCCCCACCATTGCTTCGACCGATGCCCCGTGTTCGGCGCTTTCGGTGCTCTACACCGACGATGGCCAGTTCGATAAGTACCTGTTCCTTAAGGCGAACCCCAATATCGTTCTTATGGATACGACGGTTATCGCGGCGAGCCCGGTACGCCTGACGGTGGCAGGTATGGGCGATGCGCTCGCAACCTACTTTGAGGCCCAGGCGACGCACGATGCCGACGGTGGCACCTGCGCTGGTGGCAAAGGCGGCATGGCCGGTCTGGCGCTTGCCAAGCTCTGCTACGAGACGCTTATGGCCGATGGCGTCAAGGCCAAGGTCGCGCTGGAGAAGGGTGCGCTCACGCCTGCCGTCGAGCATATCATCGAGGCCAATACGCTGCTTTCGGGCATTGGCTTTGAGAGCTCGGGCCTTGCTGCTGCTCATGCCATCCACAATGGCCTGACGATGCTGCCCGAGTGCCACGGCATGTATCACGGCGAGAAGGTCGCCTTTGGCACCATCGTTCAGCTGGTACTCGAGGATGCTCCGACTGAGAAACTCGAGGAAGTCTTGGGCTTCTGCATTGAGCTGGGCCTGCCGGTCACGATGAAGGAACTTGGCGTTGCCGAGCTTACGCGCGAGCAGGCCATGATTGTTGCCGAGGCCGCCTGCGCGCCCGATGACACCATGTGCAACATGCCGTTTGAGGTGACGCCCGAGATGGTCGCAAACGCCATCCTGGGTGCCGACGCGCTGGGTCACTACTACCTTATGGATGAGTAAATCAAGCTAAGGAAGGGGCAAAGCCAGCAGACGGCTTTGCCCCTTTTTGCTATGGTGCAAACCAACCTGACCCCATCGCACCAAGTTGGTGCAAAGGGGTCAGGTTACTTTGCACCAATCGTTGTTTGATGAAGGGCGGATTCTCGTATGGCGCTTCCTATGGTTTACGGCGGTCCCGGTCGGTATGTTCAGGGGCCGGGCGAACTTTCGCGTCAGGGCAGGTATTTGTCATGGTTGGGCTGCGCTGCCTATGTCTTGTTTGACCAGGGCACCGAGGATCGGCTGTGCAGGCAGATTGTCGATGGATTTCTGGACGACGATCTAAGCGAGCCGTTCTTTAAAATTTACAACGGTCCGTGTACGGAAGAGGCTGTTGCCGAAATGGCTAAGGAAGCCCAGGCTGAGTATTGCGACATGGTGGTGGGTATTGGCGGTGGCAAGATGCTCGATATCGCCAAGGCAGTAGCGTTTTATGCCGAGTTGCCGTTGTGCGTATGTCCCACGGCGGCCTCAATGGATGGTCCGTGCAGCGCGATTTCGGTGCTGTATCACGAGGATGGGTCGTTCGACCGCTACCTGATGCTCGAGAAGAATCCAGATCTGGTCGTGGTCGATACCAACGTGGTCGCAGCGGCCCCACTGCGTATGACGGTCGCTGGTATGGGCGATGCGCTGGCAACGTACTTCGAGGCGCGTTCGTGCGCCGCGGCGCACGGCGCCAACGAGCACGGTGGCGCGCCGGGGCACTTGGCTCTGGTTGCGGCTCGTGCCTGCTACGACACACTTATGGAGTGCGGTGTCGCTGCCAAGCGCGATCTCAAAAAGGGGCGTACGTCGCCAGCGGTTGAACGCCTGATCGAGTGCAATATTTTGCTCTCGGGTGTCGGCTTTGAGAGTGGCGGCTTGGCGTTGGCGCATGCCATCGCCAACGGGCTGACGATTCTGCCCGAGTGCAAGGCCATGCATGGTGAGGCCGTGGCATTTGGTCTGGTGGTGCAGCTGCGCCTGGAGCGTGCACCCGAGCTTGATCAGGTGCTCGAGTTTTGCCAGCGCGTCGGTCTGCCGACGACGCTTGAGGAGCTGGGGCTTGATGAGATTACCGATGCCGATTTGCTGAGCGTTGCTGACGCAACTTTTAAGAACGAGCGCAACATGGCCAACGAACAGACAAAGGTGACCAGGCAAAAGCTCGTGCAGCTCATGTGCGAGGCATAGTTTGGCGCTTGATTGGCCTTGTGCAATCGAGGCGGCGATAGGCCATGGGCTATTTGCCGCAAAGATGCTCCGCGTGTAATTTGCCCGAGGCGTGGGCCGATAGCGTATCATTATCTCTTGCTTGTTTGCACTGCTCAGGGAGGGGCCGCGCATGGCGCAGGAACACGATCTGTTTGATGACATTATCGAGATCAGCAAGGGTTTCGACTTTCTTAAAAACCCGCTTGGCGGTGTGACCGATGCGCTCGATCCGTCGGCGCCGCAGTGGAATCCTGCTGACTACAAGGAGCGTCCGCGCGGCAACACCATTCCGTGCTTGACCTGCAAAAACGAAAAGAGTGGCTGCACCGCGTGCATGGACGTGTGCCCGGTCAACGCCATCGAGGTCGAGGAAGATGCCATCGAGATCCTCGATTCCTGTCGCAAGTGTGGCCTGTGCGCCGCTGCCTGTCCGACTGAGGCGATCATCTCGCCGCGCCTGGCGCCCAAAAACCTGTATGACGACATTGTCTCGGCGGCTACAAGTCACGAGACCGCCTACGTTACCTGCACGCGCGCCCTTAAGCGCATGCCGCGCGAGAACGAGGTCGTCGTTGCCTGCGTGGGCGATATTACAGCCGAGACCTGGTTCTCGGTGCTGGCCGACTATCCCAACGTGAGTGTGTATCTGCCGCTGGGCGTGTGCGATAAATGCCGCAACACCGGTGGCGAGGACATGCTGGGCGAGGCGATTGCGAAGGCCGAGGAATGGGCTGGTACGGGTATGGGCCTGGAGGTCGACCCCAAGAGCCTCAAATGCCATAAGCGCCGCGAGTACGAGCGCAAGGAATACATGGAAAAGATCGCCCGTACCACGGGCCTGACCGTGACCAAACTCAATCCGGCGACGGCGGCACTGGCTTCGGTGACGCAGAAGCTCAAAGCCCATCGCCATCAGATCACCCAGCTGGAGCGCACGCTCAACACCATGTGCGGCACCACGACGACCAAGCGTCGCCGTTCGCTCACCCATGGGCGCCAGCTGGTGCTCTCGACGCTGCAAAACCACCCCGAGCTTGCCCAGAACATGCAGGTGAGCACGCCGGAGTGCGATTTTGACAAGTGCACGTCGTGCGGCGAGTGCGTTAACGCGTGTCCCACGTCCGCCTGCGATTTGGTGGGAAGCGGTCGCTTTGCACTGGAGTCCACGTATTGTTTGGGTTGCGGAGCCTGCGTCAAGGTTTGTCCCGAACATGCGCTCAAGCTGGTCGAACACGATGCGTCCAATCTGGTCGTCGCCGATCCCGAGGCCGAGGAAAAGGCCGCCCAGAAGGCGAAGGCTCACGAGGAGGCCGAGAAGGTCAAGGCCGAGGCAAAGGCCAAGCTCGATAAGATGCTCGATCAGGTGGAAAAGCTCGCAGACTAGTCAGCGACCCCTATCTCTGCTTCATTTGCGCCGCCGTGGCGTCCGGGTTCGCCTGGATGCTGCGGCGGCGCTATACTTATGCAGTTTGAAGTACCTGTATCAAAAGGAGCTGTCGTGTCCCTTTCCATCGGTATCGTGGGCCTGCCCAACGTGGGCAAGTCGACGCTGTTCACCGCGCTTACCAAAAAGACCGGCCTTGCCGCCAACTACCCGTTCGCCACGATCGACCCCAACGTGGGTATCGTCGATGTGCCCGATAGCCGCCTGCAAAAGCTCGCCGACATCGTCAACCCGGGTCGCATTGTGCCGGCTACGGTCGAGTTCGTCGACATCGCAGGTCTGGTGAAGGGCGCTAACGAGGGCGAGGGTCTGGGCAACCAGTTCTTGGCAAACATCCGCGAGACCGACGCCATCTGCGAGGTCGTGCGCTACTTTAAGGACCCCAACGTCATGCGTGAGGTGGGCCGCACCGGCGAGTTCGTCGATCCCGCCGGCGATGCCGACACCATCATGACCGAGCTCATCCTGGCCGACATGGGCACGCTCGAGAAGCAGCTGCCCAAGCTCGAGAAGGAGGCCAAGCGCGACAAGGAGCTCATGCCCAAGTTTGAGGTCGCCAAGCGTCTGCTTGCCTGGCTCAACGAGGGCAAGCGCGCCGCATCCATGGAGATGACTGACGAGGAGCGCGCCGCCGCCAAGGGCCTGTTCCTGCTCACCATGAAGCCCATCCTGTATGTGGCCAACGTGGACGAGGATATGCTCAACGAGGACCTGGCGCCCATCGATGGCGTCAAGCCGCTGCCGATCTGCGCCAAGATTGAGGCCGAGCTTTCCGAGCTCGATCCCGAGGACGCTGCCGACTACCTGGAGAGCCTGGGCCTGGAGCAGCCCGGCCTGGACGTGCTCGCGCAGGCCGCCTACAAGCTGCTTGGCCTGCAGTCGTTCTTTACGGCTGGTGAGATGGAGGTCAAGGCCTGGACGGTTCGTCAGGGCGCAACCGCTCCGCAGGCCGCCGGCGTCATCCACACCGACTTTGAGCGCGGCTTTATTAAGGCCGAGGTCATTGGCTACGACGATTACATCGAGCTCGGTGGCGAGCAGGGCGCCAAGGCCGCCGGCAAGCTGCGTATCGAGGGCAAAGAGTATGTCATGGCCGATGGCGACGTCGTGCACTTCCGCTTTAACGTGTAAGGACGACGCATATGTTTAAATATGGCAAAAAAGCTGGCTACATGGGTATTGCGTTGCTCGTACTTGCGGTGATTCCGCTGGTGGTTGCAGCGTGTGTTATCCCCAACATTGGTCCCGAGGTGGCAACGAAGTTTAACGCGGCCGGTGAGGTGACGCGCTGGGGCAAGAGCTACGAGCTGCTGGCACTGCCGGTGCTCAACCTGCTGCTGAGCGTGGCGACGTACTTTACGGCAGGACGTCAGGCTAAAAACAATGATGACTCCGCCGCCATGGCGCGCATCGTGTGCGAGCGCTACCTGCGAAACGGCTGCATCACGGGTGTGTTCCTCAACGTAATCAACGTCTACTTTATGTACTCGGCTATTACCGGAACAGGCTTTGGCTTTGGTTTCTAGCCTGTCCTTTTAGGCAACGAGCCTGCACGCATATTCAATGGCTGCTGCGAGGCCGCCGCTCGATCGTGGTTTAAAGACCATATCGGCGGCGGCCTCGTTTTCGTATCCGGAGCCGCGGAGGGCGAGTGCGATACCGGCTTCTAAAAGGAGCGGCAGGCCGCGTTGGCTGGTTGCGATTACGGCAGCCTGATTGAGCGAGCAGCTGTGCGCTTGGCATTGGATGGCAAGTTCGCCTTGCGCCGGGCAAGGGACCAGAACGGCGGCGACGCGACTTGATAGTAATGCAAATGCTGTGCGCTCATCGGGCGAAAGGCATTCGGCTTCAACGACGACGAGCTTGGGCGGTGCGCTGTTTGTGCGAAGCGTGGCTCGGTACATGCGGACCGAAGAACCCGACATAGAAAACTCCTGTGTATTCGGCAAAACGTAAACTATAGTTTACGTTTTTGTTCAGCTCCATTTCAAACTCGGCTGCATGGACGAACGTGCGAAACAGATTCTTGGCAGGCGGGTCGAAGAGACACGCAGAGACCTTGGTATCTCCAAGGTTGATTTTTGTGTGGCGACAGGAATCAGCCGACCCTACCTCGACCGAATCGAAGATGGGACGGCAAATTTCACGCTCAAGGTTCTATTTAAGATCGCGCCCGCACTCGGCATGACGGTGTCAGAGCTTCTCGAGGGGATCGAATAGGGGATACCCGTCGACAACTGAATTACGCCATCGGGATGCGGTCGTGGTTGACTTGGCTGTAGAACAGGCGCTGAATCTCGGCCGCATCACGTGACTGGCCGAGTGCCCACATGGTTTTGGCCACGAGCGTCTCGGTGGTCATGTCGTCGCCGCGCAAAATGCCCGGATGATCGGCGTAGGCACGGCCGACCTCATAAACACCCAGGTCAAGGCCCTCTTCGGGGACCTGCGTGGTCATAACGACAGTGCGACCCGAATCGACCCAGCGGAAAATTGCCTCTTGGAACGACTCGCCCGACTCACCAAACTCGGGGATACCGCCAATGCCAAAGGTCTCCAGAATCACAGCGTCGTAGCTATCGGCAAGAGCGTCCAGGATACCCGGGTTCACGCCGGGTGTCAGCTTAAGGACAAATACGCGCGGGTCGATGCTGTCGTAGAAGCGAACCGGGTTCTCGTCCTGGTGAGTGCCGTGGAGTCCGTTGCGAACGATGCGGTCGTTGCGGATATAGGCAATGGGCGGATAGTTGACGCTAATGAACGCGTTAAAGCTCATGGTGCGCTGCTTGCGGGCGCGCGTGCCGGCAATGGCTACGCCGCCAAAGACAATCGAGACGTCGTGCGAATGCTCGTCGAGCGCATAGAGCAGGCTCTGGTACAGGTTGAGCTTGGCGTCGGTAAAGGGATTGCCCATGGGCTTTTGCGAGCCGGTGAGTACGATGGGCTTGGGGCTGTCCTGAATCAGATAGGAAAGCGCCGCCGCGGTGTAGCTCATGGTGTCGGTGCCGTGCAGAATCACGAAGCCGTCGTGGTCGGCATAACCCTCGACGATGACGTCGCGGATACGCATCCAGTCGCTCGGACGCATATTGGTGCTGTCGATGTTCATGGGCTGCACGACGTCGAGCTCGCAGAGGCCCGAGATCTCGGGGACGCTCTGGGCGAGCTCCTCACCGGTCAGGGCGGGGGAGAGGCCGTTGCCGTCCTCGGTCGATGCGATGGTGCCGCCCGTGGCGATGAGAAGGATGCGCTTCATGCTGGTATTCCTATCGTATTTGCCGCCGCAGAGGCGGAGTCGTTCGGCAGTATTGTGGCACAGGGCGTCCAATGTTCAAACGTATTACATCATCTGTAACGTTTGGTAACACTTCAATTGCCGTCAAATAGGCCCCGGTCGTGCGTTTGCCGTGCGCTGATGGCTGCGAGGGACGAGAAACCCCATATAACGTGTACACTATGTAAGCTGTTTTCGTTTATTCGCGCGGGTGGGCACAGGCTCCCCGCCAACAAGAGGGGGAAACCATGGATCAAAAGGCTTCCGCAAAGGTCCTCGTACTCGACTTTGGTGCGCAGTACGGTCAGCTCATTGCCCGTCGCGTCCGCGACCTCAACGTGTATTCCGAGATCGTTCCCTGCGACATCTCGGCCGATGAGATTCGCGAAATGAACGCCTCTGCGCTCATCCTCTCTGGCGGCCCGGCTTCTGTGTATGCCGAGGACGCTCCGTCCATCGATCCCGCCATCTTTGACCTGGGCCTTCCCGTTCTGGGCTTTTGCTACGGCCATCAGATCACGGCCGTGACGCTCGGCGGCAAGGTCGGTCACTCCGAGGTGGGCGAATACGGCCGCGCCACCATCACGCGTACGGCCGGCGCCAAGCTCTTTAACTCCACGCCTATGGAGCAGACCGTGTGGATGAGCCACCGCGACGCCGTGTCCGAGGTGCCCGAGGGCTTTACCGTTACCGCCAGCACCGACGTGTGCCCGGTTGCCGCCATGGAGTGCGTCGAGCGCAAGATCTTCACCACGCAGTTCCACCCCGAGGTCAAGCACTCCGAGTACGGTCAGCAGCTGCTGAGCAACTTTCTGTTTGAGATCTGCGGCCTGGAGCCCAACTGGAGCATGGATAACCTGGTCGAGACCATGACAGCCGAGTTCCGCGAGAAGGTCGGCGACGACCGCGTGATTCTGGCCCTGTCCGGCGGCGTCGACTCCTCCGTCGTGGCTGCGCTGGGCGCTCGCGCCGTGGGCAAGCAGATGACCTGCGTGTTCATCAACCACGGCCTGCTGCGCAAGGGCGAGCCCGAGCAGGTGGAGGAGGTCTTCACCAAGCAGTTTGACGTCGACTTTATCCACGTCCACGCCGAGGACCGTTATGCCGAGCTTCTGGCCGGCGTGACCGAGCCCGAGGAGAAGCGCCGCATCATCGGTACGCAGTTCTGGAAAGAGTTCTTCGCCGTGGCGCAGCAGCTCGAGACCGATGGCAAGCCGGTCAAGTACTTGGCTCAGGGCACCATCTACCCCGACATCATTGAGTCCGGCGCTCGCAAGACGGGCGGCAAGACGGCTACCATCAAGAGCCATCACAATCTGATCCCGTTCCCCGAGGGCGTGCACTTCGACCTTATTGAGCCGCTCGACCACTTCTTTAAGGACGAGGTCCGCGCGCTTGGTCTGGCGCTCGGTCTGCCGGGTCATATCGTGTTCCGCCAGCCTTTCCCGGGCCCGGGTCTGGCCATCCGCATCATCGGTGCGGTCGACAAGGAGAAGCTCGAGATCCTCAAGAATGCCGACGCCATCGTGCGCGAGGAGCTCGACGCCTATAACCAGCGTCTGTTTGAGCAGACCGGCGAGCGCAACTCCGAGCATAGCTGCTGGCAGTATTTCGCCGTCCTGCCCGACATTAAGTCCGTCGGCGTTATGGGCGACGAGCGCACCTACCAGCGCCCAATTATCCTGCGTGCCGTCGAGTCCAGCGATGCCATGACCGCCGACTGGGCCAAGCTGCCCTACGACGTCCTGGCCCGCATCTCCGGCCGCATCGTGGCCGAGGTTCCCGGCGCCAACCGCGTGTGCTACGACATCACGTCCAAGCCGCCCGCGACGATTGAGTGGGAGTAGGACGACAGGGTTCTGACCTGCGATTTTGAGTGCCGCACTATGCCGCTGAGTTTCGTTTCGTACGAGAGTCATGACAAAGCCACCAGCGACGGAGATGAGTAAAAGCGATTAAAGAGCCTCCGTTCCCTGCGTTGGGACGGAGGCTCTTTCTTTGCCGTTTTACTCCCTTGTCTCCGTTCGGGGATTATTTCTTGCTCATTTAGGGCTATTCGCGCTGAAAGATTTTGACTAGCTTGGTGTCCTTTATTTCGTAGACAATGTCTGCGACGTTCTCGACCAGCCTCTTATCGTGGGAGACGAACACTATCGTTCCGGCATAGGCGCTCATCATCTGCTCGAGGGCTTCGGCGCTCTTGATGTCCAGGTAATTTCCAGGCTCGTCCATGAGCAAGATGTTGTATCTGCCCAGCAGCATCTTCGCGAGTAGCAGCTTGATGACTTCGCCTCCCGAGAGAACGCCAACGTCCTTTGTCAGGTCGCGCGGTCCGATTCCCATAGAGGCGAGGATGCCTCGAATTTCGGTCATGCTGTACTCGCAACCATCCTGCATGAACGAGATCGCAGACTGACGGGCGTCGAACTTGTAGCCTGTTTGCTCGAAGTAACCGATCTCTGCCTTGGGAGAGATGTTGATACCGTCGGCGCGTCGAGCGATTGCCTTCAGCAGGCTGGTCTTTCCTGTACCGTTGCCACCGGTGATGGCCACTTTGGCACCGAGCGGTATCTCGAATTTCGCGTGGTCATAGAGCATGCAGTTGCCGAAGCTCAAGCTGAAATCGTCTGCCGAGATGGGAAATTTACTATGCAGTTCCAGGGCCTTGCTCTGGCGGAACCGCACGGCGCGAATGCTATCTGGGGCCTCAATCCCTTCGAGCGCTTCGAGGCGCTTCTCCATGTCCTTAGCCGCCTGGTACATCCTCTTCTGTTTGGTGCCGGTTGCTTTCTGATGCCCCAATCGACCTGCATACTCGTTGCTTTTTTTCGCAGCCTTCCGCTTGGCGTCGACCTGCCGTGCTTTTTTCCGTTGTTTTTCGATGGCGGCTTCGAGGCGATCGCGCTCGCGCATCGCCTCTTCGTATCGAGTCGCCTGAGCTTTGCGCTCTTCTTCTTTCTGTCGCAGATAGTCGGAGTAGTCACCCCAGAATTCGGAAATACCGCCGTCTTTGAGCTCCCAGATCTTGTCTACCACCTGGTCGAGAAAATGACGGTCATGGCTCACGATGAGCAGAGCCCCATCAAATGCCTTGAGTTGTCCGACGAGAAGGCGGATGCCGTCTTGGTCGAGGTGGCTCGTAGGCTCGTCGGCGAAGATCGCGCTTGCATGCTGGGAGAGTGCAGAGGCAATCTTGGCGCGTGTTTCCTCCCCGCCGCTCATCGTCTCCTGCGCCACTCCGGCGACGTTGAGACGGGAGAGCATCTCACCACTGTCCTGAGCCGCATCAAGGTCGAGTTCATCGAGTTGGCCGATGAGGGCAATGCTGCCGAAGCGCCTGACGTCGGCGTCCGCAATGGTAAGATTGCCGCTCAGAATTTTAAGCAGGCTGGTTTTGCCTGCGCCATTGTCTCCCACCAAGCCGATGCGATCGTAGGAGTAGATTTCCAACTCTTCGATATCCAGGATATCGCGGCCGGCATATTCCAAAAAGATGTCTTTAGCTTTGACTATGAGTTCCATAGGTTGAACCGCCTTTTGTGTATTAGCCTTTTACTGGAAGCGCAGCTATGCCAAAAAAGATTGCTCACGTCGATTTTTCGCCTTTGCCCAATTGCCGGCGCGAGCGTTTTGACCTTGCGCAAGCCGGCAAATCCGAAAATGATAGTTGGCGACGAATAAGGAGCGCGATGTGGGATGTCGGCGCAATACCTCGTCGTCGCAAGGGCTTGAAGGCTGACGCGTGAACCGATGGCTGCCGCCTCTTTTTTTCGAATACTTGGGCTATTGAATCCGCCCGGTATCTCTTTTCCCCACGTTTCGGACGCTCGGAGCAAGCAGCATAGCCATCGCAAGCAGTACCATGGTCGCTCCAGAGCCGACGAACCATAACGGAGCTCCAAGCAGATCCGCAAAAACGGAGGGGGCCGCGAGGCCCATGGGCATGGCCCACGCCATGATGGTTCCGTAGAGGCCGAAAACGCGGCCTAGGTACTCAGGAGGTATCTGCTCCTGCATAAGGGCAGTCTGGGTTCCCGCGTACAACGGGGAGCATGCGCCCATAAGAAAGCTCGCCGGTAGGAAAACGGCGAACAGCGACGGGCCGAGCAATCCGGATGCGATTGCGACGACGCCGAAGCCGGCGATCGCGGCGACCATGGTGAGCGACTTATTGCGGAACCCTCCCGTGGCCGCCAAAATGCCGGACCCAGCCAGCATGCCTGCGGAGAAAAGGACCTCCACCAAAGCAGCATCCCCCGTGCTACCGCCAAAATGTCCCAAGGTCATTATTGGGAACAATGCCGCGAGTGGGGAGAACGCGAAAGCGAAGACGAACCCGCACCAAAGAAGGGCGAACAGCCCCCTGTATCCCCTGATCAGCTTGTAGCCGTCCGAAATCTCAGAGAAAAGTTCTCGAACTTTATTGGAAAAGGACGAGCTGCGGTCGGCTTCGTCGAGTCCTCCTGCGTCTATCTGAGCGGCGAGGACAGCTAGAGAAGCGAAAAGCGCCCCCAGCACGTCGAGGGCAATCATGGCGGTAATGCCCGCCACAGGATAAATCACTGCCGCGAGCGCGGCGCCAAGAATGTATCCGGCGGACTGAATCGCCTGCATCACTCCCGATAGGCGAACGAGATGCTCTGGCGGGGCGAGATGGGGCGTGAGGGATTGGGAGGCCGGCGTGTAGAACGAAGTGCCAGCTGCGCGGAGAAACAGGGCGATGAGTATTGACCACGCAGGTAAGCTGCCGGCCAACGAGGCAATCGCCAAGGCGGCGCCCACCGCGGCAACGAAGAGGTCGGCGCCGATGAGAACACGTTTCAAAGGCAGCCTGTCGACAACGGCGCCCGCAAGGACTCCGAACAAAGCAATCGGCAGAAAGCCTGCTAACGATGCCAGGGAGAGGAGGGAAGATGATTCTGTCGTGAGGGCGATATGCCAAATGAGACCCATTTGGAGAATCAAGCTCGTCAATGTCGACACGAGCTCCCCGCCCCATACGAAACAAATCTTAAATTGCCATGAATGGCTCAGCGAAACAGACCTGCGCCGAGAGGTTTCAAATATCATGGTTATGTCCAATCGTGAAATGGCGTGCAGAAAAACAGCGCGACGCCACAACAGCGCCGCTTTCTAGGCGCTCATCCACGTGCGGAAAAGACCAACCACGACACCCCTCCTTTGTTAATTCGGTCTGGCAAACCATGTAATATTAACGAGGCTTGAGTTTGCCTGTCAAGAATCGACCATCGGAAAGGGCAATCCTCTCTGGCCATTCGATTCCTTTTGTATCTTTGGTTGCATAGGTGACCCGCCAGGGCTATTACGCGTGGAAGAGGCGCCTGCCGAGCTGGCCGATGAGGCGCTGAAGATGGCCCTGGTCAGGCGAAACGATCCCAAGGGATGCGTACATCATTCGGATAGTAAGAATGTTGCCAGCAGGTTTTGCGGCAACCGCAAAGGAGCCGTATCCTGCAGCTGGAATCACGTTGCAGCATCCTGACCCGCATTCCGATTGGCGGACGGCCCGCTTCGGCATCCTGACCAGCACAGCGATCGAGCCTTGTCATTCCTTGGATATGCCGGTTGCTCGGGGCGGTCCCGACGGAGGCCCTCGCCTCCCCGGTCCGTGACCCAAGAAGGGCAAGCATGCTGATCTGCATGGCTGGTTCCTCCTTTATGTAGACGACCATGCAAAGAAGGGACAACCGAGGAGGCAGGTTACTGATGCGGGCTCCCGCACGCCCATGACTACCCGACGGGCTGTTTTTCATCTCCGATGCCCGCATTGCAGCATGAACGAATGTGCCTCGACATCTCTGCTGGCATGGTACGACTGGGATCGCACCTCGACGCATCCTTGCGCATACTGCCTTCCAAGTTTCGAAACCGGGAAGGAAAGTGTATGTGAGCGACGATATCGGCGCCGATTCGACGCTCGAGAGGGAGATTGCGCCGATTCTATCCATCGGGGATGCATTCCCGAAGATTCTCATCACTCGCACGAGGCATGAGCCCCATACCCGGGAGGGCGTGCTCGTGCTGAATTTCGCGAGGTGGCTGCTTGGCGGGTAGGGTTCTGAACGTCGCATTGGGATATCGCGCGACAGGGCACGCAGGGCTGTTTGTGCCCGCACGGGAAACGCCGTCGCCATGCGGGCGGCCTGTCGTGTCCGATTAGCCTTTTGCTAAACAGGCTTACGCCAACTCATGGGCAAGCCACCTGAGACTATTCACTTTGCTTATCGTTGACAAAGACCTGTGGCCTGCGGTTTTGTGAACGGCTCGTAAGCCACCCGCGTCGACTCACTTACTGTTGAAGCTGGTGGTTTGCAGGCTCAAAGGCGGTTGAGTTTCAAAACGGGCGTTTTTCGGCGATATCGAGCCTCCAAAGGCGGCTCTCCGTGCCCCTTGGGACAAAAATAAAAACTCAATACTCTGAGTTTGAAAATGGTTTTTGAAGTTGTCCCAGCTTTTGTCCCCGAAGCCGATGAAACGCGACGTCGCGTCATTCAGCGGCACTCACTTCGAGATGCCGCCGAAAACTGGGTGCAACTGGAGTGACGAGACGGCAAAACTATAACCACCGAGTGGGAATAGAACATACGTTCGATAAAATAATATAGTATCAGATAGCGGGCACGGTTTCAATTGAATCCGTGCCCGCTGCTGTATGCGTGTCCTTGCACGCCCAATATGCGCCGTAAAAGCCGTCTTCTTCGACGTCAAAGTGAATGCGCTTCGTTTTCGCCTCTCAAAATCTTATTTTCACGATTTGCATTTTCATCCCGTTGTCACCGACCCTTGCGAGAAACCGGAAAAAGCAGCTGACAGAAGAGTCTCTCAAATCGTTGTAGCCCAGCATATAGCCGCGACTTGTGACCTGCAGACGGCTGTCCCACGTGCCGATTTCCTTGGCGGCATCCGAAACCGCAAAATATGCCCCCACATCCTTGATTTTTGCAGTCTTAAGCCATGTTTTTGCGATCATCTTTACCGCCGTCCGATTGGCAGCATCAAAGACCAGCACACTGCCGGGGAAAGCGTCCGCCATCCCCCGCACCAGTTCCCGGACCTGCTGGGTCAGAAAGTAATAGAACACCCCGGAGGCAAAGAACACCGCCCCGCCGGAGGCATCGATTTTGCTAAACCATGCGGTGTCTTTCAGGTCGCAGGGGATATTTTGTTCTCGATCCCCGGCGGGCAGTAGCTGCTGCCGCAAGGCAATCACATCCGGGAAGTCCAGATTGTAGATCTTGCATCTACCGTTGTCGCAGGTTCTGCCGGTGTTGTCCAGCCCGCAGCCCAGATTGACCACCGCCGCATTGGGGTGGCCTTTCAGGTAATCCCGCACCTCGAAAGCAAGATCACTCTGCCGTGTGGCCACCTCCAGCGCACCAAAGCGCTGTATCAGGCTGCGGGAGTTTTTCTCTGCCTCTGAAAAGTCGTAGTCGATCTGGTCGAGCAGACGAACCGCTGTTTCATCCCTGTAAAGGTTCGGGTACAACTCCGTACACAGCTTCCGGGAATACAGCGGGAGGATCAGCGTCTCCTGCACGGTGTTTTTCTCAATTTTACATTTCATAGGTTTCTTCCTCAGTGAATAAAAACTGTCATAATTGCCGCCAGCATAGCCGCTATGACCGTCATGCCTATCGCCATGTGCAGGATGGATGCAAAAATGCCCGTGCTTGATACCCCTACTTCCGCGCCGTGACGCAGAGCCACTTTTTCTTTTTGTGTATCTGCACCTCGTGAAAACCCGCCTGCTCCAGACATGCCTTTAATTCAATGTCCTTGTAGATGGTCATGCCGCCGATGATCTGCGTCCACCTCTCGTCCTTGTCCGTATCGCCATTGCTCTCGTTGCAGATAAGAATTGTCCCGCCTGGCTTCAGCGTCCGCCAGACCTCACGGAAGCATCGGGGCAAATCAGGCCAAAAATAGACGGTCTCAAAGGCCGTGGCGGCATCGAAGTAGCTATCCTCAAACACCATATCCGCCACACTGCCTTGCAGAACGGCGCAACGCCCCTCCTGAATTGCAATTCGGTTGAGCTTTCTAGTCTTCTCCACGCTGACGGGCGAATAGTCGACGCCCTTGACGACGCCATGCGGGCATTTTTTCAGCAGCCGTTTTATGTTCGCCCCGCCGCCGCAGCCGCAATCCAGCACCTTGGCATTTGGCGCAAGTCGTAGAAATCGAAGTCCCCACCGCGCCACAGGGCTGTGGCCCAGATTCATCATGGCAACCATAAGTTTTCCGCCGAGGCCCACGGGCTTGCGGGTGTTTTCAAAGAACGACATCTGGCCCCTCCGATTTCGTGCATTCCGCATAGGTCAATGGGAACGAGGCCTTCAGCACCGCGCTTTTCTGCACCGCCCAGCCGTTTTGACGCAGGAAACGCAGGTATTCCTCGCTTGTCCACCTGCTGTGGAGGGGGAATCCCGCCATACTCATGAAAAAGGCTTTTGCCTTGCCGGAAACCGAGTTCCCCGCGTGGGTGAAGGTTGGCGCGATGAGCACGCCGTCGTCCTTCAGTACCCGCCTGATTTCTTGCAGTGCCTTTTCCGGATGCGGCACTATGTGAAGCGCGTTGGACGCGATCACCACTTCGAAGGACTTCTGTGCATAGGGCAGGCGGAACATATCTTGTACGGAAAAGTGCAGCTTTGCGGATTGATTGTCCCGCTTTGCTTCAAGGATCATCTGTGCAGAAGCGTCCGTAGCCTCGATGTGCACCGCCGCATCCACGATGCTCTTTGCGATAAGCCCCGTGCCGGTGGCAACCTCCAGTACGGTTTTTGCTTTCACCACCGGCCTGATCAGCTCATACATCTTCTCATACGCCGCCCGGTCCTTTCGCATGAAACGGTCGTACCGACCGGCATTCTTGTCCCAGAAGCCCTTGCGTTCGTGCATGGCTATCGCCCCCCAAACAGTTAGAGCAATCTAACTATAACACACGAATCATGCAGTAAGATAAGGCTAACCTTATTTCTTGGCCAAGACGCATCTCTTCGGTTTTGCTTATAACGGTGTGAGTCAGATACTAAGCTGGAGCTGAAGAAGGAGCTTGGCGGACAGGTAGGTCGATACCGGTTCCCGGAACGGTGATCCAGCCAATTACACCAGGGCTCTAGTCATGCAGGTAAACCCAATCCATGACGGGAAATAGGTCCTTTTCTCTAGCTCGACGTCTTTCGGAGCTTGACGATTTGGACTGATGGAGGTGAGAAGTCCCTCACTGCGCCAATACCAGAAGATTGCGCTATAGACATCTCTCCGACCCTTTGAATCACCCCTTTTCACGCCACCCGCTACGAACCCCGGCGGAAACTAGGGAGTGATTAAAAAGGCGACCTGCGGTTTTGCGAATCAATTGAGTCATTCACAAAATCGCGAATTAAGGGCCTGATTCGCCCAAATTGCGCACGAATTGGCCCTTAGGCGGTACGACGCGACACGCATCGACAACACTCGGCCTGGATTAGTCACTGAGCGGGAATAGCGGGAACTGGCTTTTGAACTCGCGTTTTGATACCGTCGAGTACCGCCTGATGCTGTTTCGGCGCCGCCATAGAGTAAAGCCACCAGCGAAATAACGGGAATAAAAGCCTCCGGACCCTCTGGTTCGGAGGCTATCTTTTTGCATATCTGCCTAAAACGACTCCTTGCCAAAGCCCCTTGAGCATCGGGCGGCATTATTGAGTGTGGGCGTTATCGTAGGTATCTTTGATTTCTTCTGGCAAATTATCGGGAATCAGCGCCTTCACTCTATCCTCGTTGCCATCTTGGATTGCCTGCTCGTAGTACCAGCATTTGAACTTCAGCATGTCGAGCGCGCGGTTCATGTTCACGATCTCCGACTCCATGTGGGCCTTGCGCTCCTCGAACATGGCCTTGCGTTTGGGGTATGTTGAGGGACCCTCTGCGCACCATTCCATGAACAGCCGGATGTCCTTGATCTCCATTCCAGCCTTCTTTAGGCATTCGATGACCCGAAGCGCTTCGAGTTCCGTATCGCTGAATCGGCGAATGCCGGATGCCCGCTCCAGCCCCGGGAACAATCCCTGCTTGTCGTAATATCGCAGCGTTGAAGCGGGCAAACCGAACATTTCCGCCACCTGTCCGATTGTGTACATGGCTCCTCCGAAACAATGTCGAATTCATTCCTTGACCTAAAGTCAGGTTTAGGTATTACCTTCATTCTCGTCAATGTAAATCGGGAGCGCAAGGGGTATTCCGTAATGGGCAAAACGGTTTTGATAGTTTCTTCAAGTCCACGAAAGAATGGCAATTCCGAGACGCTGGCGGAGGCTTTCGCCAACGGCGCGCGGGAGGCAGGTCACAGCGTTGAGACCGTGCGTCTGCGCGAGAAGCAAATGGGCTTCTGCAGGGGCTGCCTTGCCTGCTTAAAGTTGGGGCGTTGCGTCATCCAAGACGATGCCGTGGAAATTGCCGCCAAAATGCACGATGCGGATGTGCTGGTGTTTGCAACGCCCGTCTACTACTACAGCGTCTGCGGCCAGCTCAAAACCATGCTGGACCGCGCTAACCCGCTTTTTGGCTCCGATTATGCATTCACCGAGGCATATCTGTTGGCGACGGCGGCGGAGAACGGGCGCTCGACCTTCGACGGGGCGAAAAAGGCGATGCAGGGATGGGTTGACTGTTTCTCCCGCTGCACGCTCGCTGGAACGGTTTTCGCCGGCGGCGTGAACGGCGTGGGCGAAATCGCCGGGCATCCCGCTCTGGAGCAGGCGCGGCGAATGGGCATGGGAATCTAGCCGGGCTGTTTGGCCGCGCGGAAACAGATTTGTGCCAAAACTATCGACAGGAGGAAATCGATCATGGCAGTTAAACAGACGGCAGGCAGAGACGCCCTGGGGGAGTTCGCTCCCAAATTCGCACAGCTCAACGACGACGTGCTGTTCGGCGAGGTGTGGAGCCGAGAGAGTGAGCTCTCCCTGCGCGACCGCAGCGTGGTGACGGTGGTTGCCCTGATGTCGCAGGGGCTGACGGACTCTTCGTTCAAATATCACCTGATGTCCGCAAAGAACAATGGAGTGACCAGGACGGAGATAGCGGAAATCCTTACGCACGCGGCGTTTTATGCGGGTTGGCCCAAGGCGTGGGCTGCCTTCCGCATGGCGAAGGAGGTCTGGGCGGCCGACGATGCCGCCGACGCAAGGGCTCAGCACCAAAACGAGATGGTTTTCCCCATCGGTGCCCCCAACGACGCCTTCGCGAAGTACTTTATCGGGCAAAGCTACCTCGCGCCCCTTTCCACCGAGCAGGTCGGTGTCCACAACGTGACGTTCGAGCCCGGCTGCCGCAACAACTGGCACGTCCATCACGCCAAAAGCGGCGGTGGGCAGATCCTCGTCTGCGTGGCTGGTCGAGGGTTTTACCAGGAGTGGGGAAAGCCGGCACAGGAGCTGCGCCCCGGCGACGTGGTCAACATCGCCCCGGGGGTGAAGCACTGGCACGGCGCCGCGCCCGACAGCTGGTTCTCGCATCTCGCGTTGGAGGTTCCGGGCGAGGAGACCTCCAACGAGTGGCTGGAGCCCGTGGGCGACGATGCATACCTTAAAGCGACCAACAAGGAGGCTTAAGCACCGTCGCCCGTCCGCGCCGCCGAGAGCAGCGCGCCCAAATCTGCCTGAATCGCCTCTGCCTTGCTTCCAAGCTGCAGCGGAGCTGAGTCGCCCGAGATGTTTACGCTCAACAGGTGCGTATCCGGCAGCTTTGCGGTCATGCTCCAGAACGGGAGCGTGATGATGCCGGGGGTCATCTCGCCCACGCCGAGCTCCAGCAACAGCACGTGGCTACTACCGAGCTCGCGCAAGAAGCGCTCGTAGCGTCCGAGGCCCTCGCGCCATGCCGCACCCTGCAGAAACGTGTCGTCGCGCACCCACGGCACAAGCTGCCAGCCGCAGTGCGGGCATCGGGGGACGTCCTCGCTGCGGACCTCGAACCCCGCCATGCCCGCGAGCATGCGCTCGACGTAGGGGCTCGCATCGAAGAGCTCGTCGCAGCATGGCTGCTTGCATTGAAGGTGCGCGAAGCTTCCCTGATAGTTGCAGATCCTCTCGGTGGGAAACGTCTTCTCGACTTGGGTGTCTACATTGGTGCTCAGGATGAAGTAATCCTTATGGCCGATGAGGGACCGTAGGTCGAGATAGGGCTGCGAGGTCGGCTCGCGCAGCATGAAATCGATATATCGCGCGTAGTAGGCCCATTGCTGCTCGAGGCTGGGGTAGAGGTGGTAGAAGCCGTCGAAAAGGCTCTTGAAGCCAAAGGCTTGCTGCCAGTCCGCCATTCCTGCGCGCGCCATG
>CALLSU010000193.1:0-1075 GCA_938011935.1 uncultured Collinsella sp. | reverse complement strand
CGCATCGGCCTCGGCTGTCACATTGAGCTCATCCGAGCTCTTCGAGCTCGTTATGTTCAGCTCTGCTTTCTGGTTAGTGCCATCCTGCGCCTTGATGGCGGCTCCGGTGTAATCGGGCTCGGTTTTCACGTTGTTCTTGCCCTCGTACGCAATGTTGAGCTTGCCTGCAGCCTGGATCGCACCGCCGTTATAGCCGTTGAGCTTCATGTCGTCGGCGCCGTCCCAGGCCCAGGTGCCCGCCTCGTCGCCTACCGCGGCGCCAGCTTCATACCAGGTGTCGCCGACGTTGACCCGCTCGGCCGCGAGCGAGACACTCGGCATGAGCAGCGAGCTCACCGTAAGCGCGCATACGGCGCCTGCAACGATGCGGCGTGTCACGCGGCGCCAGCTGCCGTGTGCGAGCAGCGTGCGACGGCGCACGTCGGGCTCGACAAAATGGGCTCCAGAGGTTTTGTCATTGCGCTTGGGGGTCGTGAACAAGGCGGCCATGGTTACTCCCATCCTCATAGGGCCTATGCGATTACGCCCAGCATATCTGCAGGATGTAGCCTGCGGTAGTGCCGTTTGGAGGGCAAAATGTCCAAAACTTGGGAAGCAATACATCGCGCGTCCGTGCGTTGCCTGGCTTTAAAAGAAAAGCGCGGAGCCGCTCGATGCGACCCCGCGCTTTGGTGTTCTGCTTTGGCAGCTTTGCCGCTACGCTACAAAGAAGTAGACAAGGAAGGCAAGGGCTGCGATCCACATGAGCGGCTTGATCTTGGAGGCCTCGCCCTTAAAGAGCGCGACGATCACGTAGGCGATAAAGCCCAGACCAATGCCGGCAGAGATGGAGTAGGTAAAGGGCACGCCGGCGACAATCATGAACGCCGGGAAACCCTGCGACACGTCGGACCAGTCGATCTCGGAGGCCTCGCTCATCATGAGGTAGCCGACGTAGACCAGAGCACCGCAGGTGGCGGCACTGGAAACGATGGCGACGATGGGGGAGAAGAACGCGGCGAGAATGAACAGCACGCCGGTGGTGACGGAGGTGAGGCCCGTGCGGCCACCGTCGGCAGCGCCAGAGGTAGACTCG
>CALLSU010000192.1:0-2336 GCA_938011935.1 uncultured Collinsella sp. | reverse complement strand
CCATGTTTGCGAATCGCCATTCTTGATTTGCTGCTTTTTCGTTATCATGTCTATGCAATGCAACTGAAACGCATCGGTGTATCATCTGCAAATACTCGTAGGGCGATAAATGATTATTTAGCCGATCCTTCTTCGAATCCGAAAAGCAAACCGTCCTCATTTGGTAAACAGCCCCGTTCGACGCATTCCAAGATTAGCGCTTGCAATAGTTTTGCAGAATCGGAAACACAAGACTCAGAAGGTTGTTTTCCCTCATGAACGGCTTCTGACCTTGCTCTATATAGTTTCTTTATTTCTTGCTGTTTTTGCTTGCCTCCTCCAAGAAACAAAGCTGCGAGAGTACTGACACGAAAAACAAGTTCGCTCCGGACTCCAAACAATGACTCAATCCCAGCCCATATAATCGCCATTTGAACTGAAGGTCGAAGCGATTGCTTGTAGCTCCACAAGGAATTCACCGCGGTCTCAAATCGCGTGTTTTTATCAAACAGTTCCCATGCGTCCCGATAATGCTGTCTTATCCACTGCTTCTCTGAATCGTTGATCACTTTCAATTTTCTTGGAATGAACAACCTTGTAGAAAGAACAACATTGATTGCCGAGCATGGCGAAAAATCTTCTGTCCGCGAATCGCTCTGAACATGCCAATACAATTCGCAATTCAAAAGCGCGGACAATAGAACTATTGCAGATTGGGCATTCCAAACTCGAACTGCAAGCTCTTTGCCCTCTCCAACAACGCGCAACTGAGCTGTAGTTTTCCTAAGGACGGCAATCAAGACACCTAAATCGGTCTCATCTCCGCTGCCATATTTCATCACAGAATTTATCATGTCGTCCGGCGAGGCCTTGCACGTGGCCGGCAATAGAGAGAGGTGTTGCGTAAGCGGCAGCTCTTCGTCTATGGTTAATCCCATTAGGTATAGATATGAAGCAGCAGCCGATTCATTTACAACAATCATCATCTTCGCCCCCCTGCCATAGCGCTCTATACCTAATCCATCCGAACAGCGCCAAACTGAGAGACGTCGATTTCGCCCTACATGAGTTTGGGAAGCAATGCGTCACGCAGTTCGCCAAGAGCCTACGACTTGAGTATATTAGCCTATATGAGCTCAAGAATACCATTGAGCGTCGAAGTCGTTCTTTCTATTGCACAAGCTGGAGCAAACGGGACGTTCATCGACTTAATGTTTTTTAATGCAAGCTTGGTCTGAACGGCACCAACAGTTCCAAGCCTAATAGCTTCCATGCCCATTGAGCTACGAAGAAAGAAATACGACCACGCCGCAAAGTCGCCTTTAAACGAAGTAAGTTTGTTGCAATTCTCTGTGAGGGTTGCCTCATCGAGCGTTTTTCCGATATACGCCGTAAGGCCAATCGTTCCGACAACGGAAACAATTAGATCGCCAGTGTTGACAACGTAGCGCGAAATATTAGATCGTGTTTCATCGTCGATATATAGCATTTCCGAAGTGAGTAAGAGAGCAGAAGCGTTGTTTAAGTCGCGGACTCGAATATATGGATGAGAGTTTGCCTCTGCAATTAGCTCTGAACCTTTAGGGAGCCTCTAACCGCCCTTGACTTCGCAGAATGACTCGACTGAACGGTAATGATTTTCTCGCTTGTTCTCTTCAATTGTTTGAGCAAAAAGGGCTTCTCCGAGTTCAGCTAAATAATCATTTACCGGAACATAGGCCTGCACTTCAGAATTGTTTCCATCGAACCAAGGGGAAAGGAGCCCCCGGTGGAAGCGATGATCAATATGGTTCTAACACAGATGTAGCCGGTTCTAGACTATCTGCAGATAAAGCAATCTTAAAAGCAGTGCTCGAAAGCACTATGTGTAGCCATGCCGAAAGCAGCGTGCCCAGCAACTCGAGTCTACTCGGTCTCTTCCTTACCGACAAGGAAGTCGAGGGGTGCTCTCCGAGAACAATCGCGTACTACGAAAGCACCCTCAAACCATATGAGGCATGGATGGAAGAGAAGACGATGCTGAGCGAAGACGGCCGAATCGTCAGGGTGGACAACCCATGGTGTTCGTTCTACATCGACACCGAGCTGGCACCTGCGCTAGACGAGAGCAGGTGCGGGAAATGGATGTTCTACTTCAACGATATCGAGTTCGCGGAGGAAGTCTGCCGCAAGGCGGCCCTCGGAATGGTCGTCGCGGAATGCAAGCACAGCTCATTCGAGTCCGTTATCGAGAACGGCAGAGGCGTCGCCTGCTTCTACCTGAACTTGGACGACGTCGAAGCACATCGCCGCGTTGTCGCATTCATGTTGGAGCATGGCCTGGTTCGGAAGACGAAGTCGGGGAAGCTGTATAACAT
>CALLSU010000191.1:0-25219 GCA_938011935.1 uncultured Collinsella sp. | reverse complement strand
TTTGCCTCGCGCGACCCTGCGGAGCCGTGAGCGAGAGGGAAAGGTATTTCCCCGCCCCGCGCTCCGCAATCAGCGAAGGCAGGCTACATGCCCGCGAGACCTCGAGAGGCGGTGGCACATATAAACGCCAGGGCAAGGATCACGAGCGAACCGGCAATATCTGCCAACACGCCCGCAACACGGCGCTCAAACAGCCAGCTCTCAAAGTGCGGGGCAACGTTGCGCCAGACACGCCACAACAAGATGCCTATGCCGATGACGCCGGGAATATTGAGCAGCAAAATCTCGGAGCACAAAAGGCCGATCAGGTTGCCGGCGGCAAAACCAGCGTCGCCCTCGCAGTATTTGCGATAGACCATGTATAGCATGTACGCCACAAACGGCTGCAGGCACGCAGAGATAAACGTGACCACCATCGAGGGGTCCTGCGAAAAGACATCGGTGAGCTTATCCACGCTCGTGGCGTCCTTCGAGGCCAGGAACAAACCGATGACCACCACGGGCACCACACCCAAGATGACCTCGACCATCGTGAACAGCTTGGCAGTCAAGTCCTCACTCGCCGAATTCAAATGAGGCGCCCACTCAGGATGAGCATGCGCACCGGCTTTCTTCTTATCGGCACGCTCTGCCTTGCCGCCCTCAACAACCCGACGCTCAGGATCCTTACGAGTCCCAGCAGCAGCCACCCAAGCCCGAGATTTCTTACCCATAACCAACACCTCATAAGAGGAAACGAATAGCCAACGCTACCCAGTGTACCCCCTAAGCAACGTCACCGCCCCAACTGGCCCCATACAAAAACGTGCCACCCCAAAAGGGGCGGCACGCAAACTTTAATATCAGCTTTTCAGTTACGAGCACGCGACGACCCAACGCCGGAGCGCAGGGCGGGGAAATATCTTTGCCTCGCGCGACCCTGCGGAGCCGTGAGCGAGAGGGAAAGGTATTTCCCCGCCCCGCGCTCCGCAGCAGCCAGCGCCAAGCGCTAGTAGTTCACCACCTGCTCCTCAAAGTACGCCTTGGGGTGGTTACACACCGGGCACACCTCAGGTGCCTCGGCACCAACGTGCAGATGTCCGCAGTTCAGGCACTTCCACACCTTTACGCCCTCGCGCTCAAACACCTCGCCCGACTCGATGCGCTCGACGAGCTTGTTGTAGCGCTCCTCGTGGGCCTTCTCGACGGCGGCGACACCATGGAACTTTGCGGCAATCTCGGCAAAGCCCTCTTCCTCGGCGGTCTTGGCAAACTCGTCGTACATCGTGGTCCACTCGTAGTTCTCACCCGCGGCGGCATCGCGCAGATTGTCCAGGGTATCGGGGACGGCGCCATCGTGCAGATACTTAAACCACAGTTTGGCATGCTCGGACTCGTTGCCAGCCGTCTCGGCAAAGATGTTCGAGATCTGAACGTAGCCGTCCTTCTTTGCCTTGGAGGCATAGTAGCGATACTTGGTGTGTGCCTGGGACTCACCGGCAAAAGCGGTCTCGAGGTTCTTCTTGGTTTGGGAATTCTCAAAATCCATAGGTGTACTTCCCTTCAACGCATGCCGCCCGTAGGCTTCGAGCGGCCTCGTCTTTAGGATGCCCTCATGTCGGAAATCTAAACCTTACAATCCTGTTCTTCAGATTTCCACGGGCTAAATGCTCAGCCAGCGATCGCCCTCGGCTCGGCAAAAGCCCTCACGCTCCAGGTCGGCCAGAATGCCCGCGACAAGCTCGCGCTCGACCGGCCCGCGCCCAGCCGCCGCTTCCATATCGTTAACGCCCACCACGGCATCAGCAAGCGTAATCCCCGCCGGTTGGCCATCGCGCGCTGCCAGCAACATGCGCACGATATGCGCGCGCTTTTGGCGACGTGAGCCCTCAAACTTTGATTGACGGCTATAGCCCGCCGAGCGCCTGGACGGATTGGGCAACGTCTTTTTTAGATATGCGCCGTAATCCAGCAACGCGTAATACCACGCGCGCGGCGTGTCGGCATCATCGAGCGGCACGGCAAAGGGAGCGATCTCGTCGGTCGCCGCACCGGGGACCGCCGGACAGGCCGCCTGAATCAGCGGCACCAGCTCGCGGTCGGGAACAGCCGGTACATCGGGAAAGAAGTGATGCAGAAAGACCGTGCGCACGTTGGTCTCCAGATACACGCCTGGAAGGTCAAACGCAAACGACCGGATACCTTGCGCCGTTGCCGGGCCAATACCAGGCAGAGCGACCAGGTCACGCGTCTCACGCGGAAACTCACCGTCCCAGTCCTCCACAACGCGCTGAGCGGCCTTGTGGAGCGCCAGAGCGCGTCGGTTGTAGCCCATGCCCTGCCAAGCGTCCAAAACATCGGAAGGCGCGGCTTGGGCAAGCGCCTGCACGGTCGGAAAGCGATCGAGCCACGCCGGCATACGCGTCTCCACGCGTGGCACCTGTGTTTGCTGCAGCATGACCTCGGAAAGCCAAATGATGTACGGATCGCGCGTGCGGCGCCACGGAAGGTCGCGATAACGCAGGACCCCTTCCGAACGAATCATCGAACGAAAGGGGTCCTGAATCATATCTATGCTCCTTATGCGGCGCTATTCCTCCCGGCATGTATACGCACAGGTGGCGTACTCGGGAAACGCTTCGCGGTCGGCGAACTTGGGATCGACGGCCGGGAACTGGCGGTGAGCGACGATGTCGCCGAGCGAAACGGAATCGAGGTAGTCGCGCATCAATGCTTGAGCTCCGGCCCACAGGGGATGATAGCAGCACGTGCCCATGCGCGCACAGTCACCATCGGGCGCGGTGCAATCATTCATAACCATAGGGCCTTGAACGGCCTCGACGACCTGGCGGATAGTGACGTCGTCCGGACTGACCTTGAGACGCATGCCACCGTGGACGCCACGCAGGCTCTCCACAATACCGGCCTGGACCAAACCGTGCTGAATCGAGCGGGCAAACGAATACGGAACATTGACCTCTTCGGCAGCGGTGCGAACAGAAAGCAAACGCTCCGGATCCTCGGCAAGCATCGCCAACATACGAAGGGCGTAATCAGTCTTCCTCGATATGTCCATTTTCCCCTTTCAAGGAATACGAGCAGCTCGAACGAGCTCCGGGGCCGAGCTTGTGTCGAGACGCTAAATGACCGCAGGACATCCAAATGGTAAATCGGATATCCACTGAGTGCCGCGCTTGGAGCGAAATGCATCAGATGCGGCCTACAGTGCAATTTAGTATAACCTAGCCCCCTGTCTTGTTGAACAGGTGTTGCGCAACAAAGCTGTTGTTCAGACAAATATGCTTATTAGATTTTACTTGCGTTCCCGAAGGGGCGGGGATTCTGGGCGAAGATGCGCCAGGGCGATCGTTCTACCGAAACAAAGTGCATCAAACGCAAAAAGCCACGTCCGAAGACGTGGCTTTAATTGCGTTGGCGGGAAGTACGGGGCTCGAACCCGCGACCTCCGACGTGACAGGCCGGCGCTCTAACCAAACTGAGCTAACTCCCCAGGCAGGCGTTCGCGTTTGTTTCCGCTCGCGTGCGCTGCGGGGATTAGTATACACAGAAGTCTGTCCGGCGCGCAACAACTTTTTTGAAAAAATTTTTGGGGCCATCCGGGAGGGTCTCCGGGGCTGGGGGCGGGGGTTAAGTTTGCTGCTCTACAGTCCTGCGCAAGACGGAAAGCACATTAAGTGCTTTCCTTTGCGTGCGGAACTCGCGACAAACTTAACCCCCGCCCCCAGCCCCGGAGACCCTCCCTGCCGTCACTTTGTTCGAGTCGTTGTTGTTCCTCGCCGCTTCGCGGCTCGGCGGCCCCGTTCTCCGCGGCGGGGTTTGTCTAAGGATCTTGCTGAAGCTCTGCCTTTGGCTCAAATGAAAACGGGGGACGCATCTGCATCCCCCGTTTTTGTTGCGGTTAGTCCAAGTCAATAAACTTGGTACTTATGACATGGCCGTCTTTGACGAGCATTCTGGCCATGGTGGGGCCTCGGGTGCCTCTGGGGTAGCTGGCGCTGCCCGGGTTGAGGACTAGGCAGCGGCCCACTTGGGCTTCTTTGGTTACGTGGGTGTGGCCGTTGATGGCTACGTCTACGGATCCCACCGGAAGGTCTTCGCGGTAGTGGGCTACGGCGAATTTGAGGCCTTCGTAGGTAAAGAGCGCAAGACGGTCTACATCGGGGCCGTAGTCGCGGTAGTAATCGTTGTTGCCCAATACGGCCCGCACGGGGGCGATGGTGCATAGGTGCTCGTAGTCCATCTCTGACGTGAGGTCGCCGGCGTGGATGATCAGATCTGCGCCCTCAAGCTCATCCAAGAGCGCAGGCGATAAATAGCCGTGGGTGTCCGAGATGATGTCGATACGCTTGGCGCTTGCACTGTTCATGGGATCCCTTCCGCAAAAAAAAACGATTCGGCAGATACATACAAAAAAGGCCCCACGGCCCCGCAGACGATGGGTCTACAGGGCTGCGGGGCCAGTGTGCTAGAGACTCAGAGCCTTCTTGAGCGGCACGACGCGGCGGCGCGAAACCGGCACGCGTTCGTCGACGCCCGTAATGCCCAGCTGGATGGCACCCGAGGGCACCGTCTCAACGTCCGTGACGCACGCCAGGTTGACGATATAGCGGCGGTGAACACGGAAGAAGCCAAAGTCGCAGAGCTTGGCCTCAAACTGCGCCAGCGAGGTCGTCGACAAAAAGCGATCATCGACGGTATAGATGCAGGAGTAATCGTCCTTGGCCATGATAAGGCGAATGTCGTCCACGGGAATGAGCACCTTGCGGCCGCCCTTTTCCACCGGGATACGCTCGATGGTCACCTTGCTGTCCGTGACCGGCTTGGCGCGCTGCATAACCTTCTCGATCGCGCGATCCAAGCGAGCTTCCTCGACAGGCTTCATCAGATAATCGACGGCATCGACGTCGAATGCCTCGACCGCATGGTCGCTATACGCAGTCACAAATACGATCGCCGGCGGATTTTTGAGCTTATGCAGTGCCTCGGCAAGTTGCAGGCCCGAGGCACCGGGCATCGAGATATCGAGAAACACGACATCCACGCGACTTTCCATAAGCATCTCGATGGCGGAGCGGACGCTCGACGCCTCCGTGATCGTGCCGATCTTGCCCGTTTGCTCGAGCAGGAAGCGAAGCTCCGAGCGAGCCGGCGCCTCATCATCCACAATCATCGCACGCAGCATAGGGATAAAACCTTTCGTCAACTAACTACGCCGGGCATCCGTCGCATGACGTTGAGCCCGTAGCCTTTTATTTTACTCTTGAATGTCAAAGATGCTCTCTGACAAATCAAGATGAAGAAGCACTTTGGTGCCCTTGCCCGGCGCCGATTCGACACGCGTATAGGAGTGCGGCCCAAAAAAGCGATGGATGCGCTCCGAAATATTGTGCATGGCCACACCGGCGCCGCCACCCTGGGGAGAGCTGGCGTCGGGACGGGCAGAGCGCTCGTCAAACAGTCTGGCGGCGGTACCCTCATCCATGCCCACGCCATTATCGGCCACGGCAATCAAGATTGCATCCTCGCCGTCTTGGTGAACGGTCACGTCGATCCTCAGGGCGTCGTCATCGCCCATACCATGACGCACAGCGTTCTCGACAATCGGCTGGATCACGAACGCCGGCACCAGCGTATCTTCCACGTCCTCGGACACATCGAACGTCGCAAGCACGCGGTCCTCGCCAAAGCGGGCCTTCTCAAAGGTAAGGTAGCGCTTGGTCTGTGCGACCTCGCGCGAGACCGGAATAAGCGATCCCGAGTTGTCGAGCGTGGCGCGATAGAACGATGAGAACTCACGAAGCAGTTCGCGAGCCCGCAGCGGGTCGGTGCGCGTAAACGATGCAATGGTGTTCAGCGTGTTGAACAGGAAGTGCGGGTTAATCTGCGCCTGCAGCGCACGCACCTCGGCGCGCGCTGTGAGTTCCTTTTGCACCTCGAGCTCATGGATGGCGAGCTGCGTGGACAAGATCTCGGCAAAGCCCGAGGCAAGCGCGTACTGGGTACGGTCGACAGCGCGCGGGGTCTTGTAGTAGAACTTGAGCGTGCCGACGGTACGATCGCCCACCTTGATGGGGGCGATAATGCCGGCGGGGACTTGGTTGTGCGAGCCGTCCGAGCCCACGACATCCACCATACGGTTGAACGACTGCACGATGCCATGTTCGATAACGTAGCGTGTGGCAAGCGTGTGGATGGGAGTATCGGGCAGCAGTTTTTCCTCAAACTCGCCCGCGCAGGCAAGCACGTTGTCCTCGTCGGTGATGGCCACCGTCATGGCGCGCGTCTCGGGCAAAATGCGCCGGCACACCAAACGCGCCGACTCCTGCGTCAGACCGCCCTTAATGTCCTCGAGCATGGCCGAGGCCACCGAGAGCGTCTCCTCGGTGTACTGGGAGCGCACCGAATCGGGATTGAGCGTCAAAAAGATAAAGATGCACAGAAAGATGCACAGCAGCGCGCAGGCAATCACCGTGGCGATCGGCTCGATACCGGTCACCAAGGCAAAAATAAAGTACACCAGCACGCAAATGGCGCATGCAACGGCAATGATGCGAAAGATTGATATTGAACTATCGCGCTGGGCGCGGCGGTCGATCATTCGGCCCCCTCCAGGATACTGATCAGTTGTGCGTCACGCCAAAGCCCGTCCATGATCTTGGGCCAAAAGCTCTGGAAACGCAGGTAGCTTGCAGCGTTTTGGCGTGCATAGGCCTTTGCCTCGTCGATACCATGGCGCCAGATGCGCAGGTAGCCCTCATGCTCGCGGGTAAACACGCTGCGGACCATAGCGGTCTTGCGCACGCGGTCGTCGAGCTCGCGCGAAATCCACGGGCCCGGGTAGGGCATGAGCGATGCCGCCGTAACGGGGATGAGCTCCTTTTGATGCGCGGCGAACGTCAACTTGGCCCGTTCGTAGTACCAACGGTATACATCCTGCATAAAGCGCGGTGAGCGCTTTTCGGACTCCGGAGGCAGATGGCGCACGGTCCACTCGTTATCAAACCACACGTCGTAGCCAAACATGCGCATGTTAAAGAGGTAATCCAAGTCCTCGCCGCGGGTGATAAACGGGTCAAAGGCCACACGCGTAAAGGCGCGGGCGTGCAGGGCCATCAGGCCGCCGCACACGTAGTTGGAGCGCGAGATGCGGGTGCCCGAGAGCGCCTTTTTCATCCAACGGTTGAACTCGATGCGCTTGGTCCACCAACGATGGCAGATGCCTGCCTTGTCCGTGGGAGCCAGCGGCGAGCCGTCGCGATCGTAGAAATAGCCGCTCTTGACCAAGATAGGCAAGCCCTGACGCGTCTGCTGCCCCAACGCATAGGTCGCGCGCTTCATAAAGTCGGCGTCGATGACAGTCTCATCGTCATCCAAAAAGATAACCGCGTCATGCCCCAGCACAGCGGCACAGGCCAGCCCCATGTTGCGGATGGCACCGTAGCCTCGCAGGCTCACGCACTCGCCCGAACCCTTGGGCGCGATCTGAGCAACCCGGTCTGCGATGCGCGAGGCCTGGGTGTTGGTGACAACGGTGACCTTGAGCGTGGGATGCGCGTCGACAATCTCGTGCACGCGCAGCGACACATCGGCTGTGGCAGAAACAGGACAGACCACCAAAAGGATGATGCGCGGGATGTCGCACACCTGCTCAAGCGAGGCCAGGCAGCGGTCGAGTTCGGGATTGTCGGCGTTGAGTCGCGTCGAATGGTCATAGGTGCCAGGGGCGTTTGCGCAAGCGTCATCGCCCGCCCAATACGTTGGAATCACGACCGTGGCGTTCATGCCTTACCCTCCCTGCAACACAAAAACGGGACGCCGCCAAACACAGGCGACGCCCCGCGACCTAGCTGATTCCATCATACCCACTTGGGCAAATCATTGCTCGCAAGTCGCAATGTTTATTGCGGATAACCCCAAAAGAGTACCGTGGACAGGCACAATAGCCGCTCGCTCCTATGCGGCATGCTCTGCCGCCCGAGTCATGCGGGACAGGCGGACCAGTAGCATAAAGCCAACGACCAGCAGCACGCCAATGGAAAGGACGCCCAGCGAGGGGTTGCCGGTCAGCGAGGTGACGACCGACACCAGGAAGGTGCCCATAACGCTTGCATAACGACCAAAGATGTCAAAGAAGCCGTAGTACTCGTTGGACTTTTCCTTGGGGATAATGCGGCCGAAGTAGCTACGGCTGAGCGCCTGCACACCGCCCTGGAACAGGCCGACCATAATGGCAAGCACCCAGAATTCAAAGGCGGTCTTTAGGAAGAACGCGGCGAACAGCACAATCCCCATGTAGGCGGCGACCGCCACCAGGATCATGTTGAGCGTGCCCACGCGTCCGGCGAGCTTGCCGTAGATGATGGCGGACGGAAAGGCCACGAACTGCGTAACGAGCAGCGCCAGCACCAGCTGCGTCGAATCGATGCCCAAGGCCGATCCGTAACTGGTGGCCATGGAAATGACCGTGTGCACACCGTCGATATAGAAGAAGAACGCGATCATGTAGACCAGCACGGTCTTATTGTGGGCAATCTCGCGCATGGTGTGTCCGACCTCGGAGAACACACCGCCCACGATGTGGCCGATGGTGTCCTCGGGACCGCGCTCGCGACCGTACTTTTGCTTATAGGTGCGAATGAGCGGCAGGGTAAAGATGAGCCACCAGGCACCAGTGATGATAAACGACAGACGCGTTGCCAGCATGGTGGGGATGCCAAGAGCGGGGCCACCCATGATGAGCGCCAGGCAGATGACGAACGGCACGGTGGAACCGATGTAGCCCCAGGCATAACCCGAGCTGGACACGGCGTCCATGCGCTCGTCGGTGGTAATGTCGGGCAGCATGGCGTCGTAGAACGTCATAGAAGAGTTAAGGCCGATGGTGCACAGCACGTACACGGTCAAAAATGCCATGGCGGACATTGGGATAGCCTGCGTCAGGCAAAGCACCAGGCCCGTGAGGAAGAAGCCCAAGAAGAACTTGATCTTGTTGCCGGCGTAGTCGGCAAGTGCGCCCAGAATGGGCATGAGCATGGCGATGACCAGCGAGGCGATCGTCTGCGCATTGCCCCAAGCGACCACCAGGTCGGCCGAGGAAGCGCCGGTATTGATGGCGTTAAAGTAAATGGGCACCACCGAGGTATTGAGCAGCACGAGGGCCGAATTGCCCACATCGTACATAACCCAGTTACGCTCGAGCTTGGTGTATTTCATGGACAGGGACCCTTCGTATTTGCCCGACATGCAGCTAGTTCATCGTACCCCAATTGTCCAGAAGCACCGGTAAGGATTCGGCAAAGGGGCACGCATGGGCCCTATTCCTCGCGGTCGAACTCCTCATCGGCATTGAGCACGCGACCGCTGTAATTGACATGGTTGGTCACGGCTTCCATATCGCCGGTCTCGATAAAGCGGGCAACCGTGCACTCGTAATCGAGCAGCGCGCGGTCAAAGACCTCGGGGAAGCTCTCGGTCGAGACTTCATCGGTAAAGGGGTTCTTCCATGCCAAGTGGCCCAGGTTGCCGGTACGCTCGGGCAGCTCGGTCGTCACGCGGTGCGCAAGGCCGTCGAGCAGCGAGTAGTCGTGCACCAAGCCCTCAACCAGCGAGATCGCGCGCGTCTTTGCGGAGCCGGCCGGCTCAATCGCGCGGTAAAGTCGCTGCATATTGGCAACGGCAGCACCGTACTCCCCCGCCGGAATGTCAATGCCGTACACGCGTCCGGCAACATAGCTCATCAGCACGCCGGCAACACGATTGATGCGGTCGGTCGTGACGATCTCGCCCGCCGGCGGATAATCCTCGACCGTTGCCCCATCGCGCTTGAGCTGCAGCATCAGCACGTCCAGGTCGCTTTCGAGCACGGCGTGAACTTGGCTGCCCGAAGCCTCGAGCTCGGGATCGGAGTCCACAATGCCAAACTGCTGCTCGTAGACAAAGGGGTGAGCATTGCGGTCGAGCACATAGTGCGACAGCAGGCCCAGCGCAAAGGCGCGACCCAGGTTGGCATCGCGCGGTTGCAGGTGCGACACGCCGTCGCGCAGACACGAGAACTGGCGCGACATACGCGAGCGGTGCATGACCTGAGCAAGCAACGTGCAATCGGAAACGCGCGGCGTGAGCATGTGGAAGAAAAACGGGTCGGGGCCCTGGTTGCCCAGGATAAAGGCAATACGCTCCTCGTCGGACGTGATAACGCCCTGCGGAAGACGGTCGATGCTTTCCTCGCCAAACAGATGATGCGTAATGAGCGCAGGCATAATGATCCTTTCGATTTCATTCGATGCCACCCATTATGCCCACCGCGCGCCCATGCCAAACCTGCGATGGTAAACGACAGCACGCAAGCCTCTTACGCAAGCCCCAGGTGCGACTTGACCTCGGCAGCGCGACGGCGGGACACGGGCACCGTCGAGCTCACTCGGTCGAGCCTGAGCTCCATCAGCCCCGTGGAGCCAATCTCAACATTGTGCACGTCTTCCAAATTGACCAGGTAGCTGCGATGAACGCGAATAAAGCCCTCGGAGTCCAAGCGACGCTCGAGCGAAGAGATCGACTCATTGATCAGGTACGTTCCCTCGGCGCAGATGGCGTTGCAAAAATCGGCGCGCGCCTCAAAGTAGCAAACGTCTGCGGCGGGAATGAACACCTTTTTGCCCCCGCGGTCCACCGTCAGACGCAAAGGCTGGCGCGGAGCGTGGATAACACGACGGACGCCCAAGGCCGCCTCGATCTTGTCGAGTGCCTTTGACAGGCGTGCGTCCTCAACCGGCTTGACGACATAATCGACGGCATCGAGGTTATAGGCATCAGCCGCATACTCGGCAAATGCCGTCACAAACACCACGACCGGCGGCGTCTTTAGGTTCTGCAGCGTCTCGGCAAGCTCAATTCCCGAGCGACCGGGCATGGTAATGTCTAAAAACAACACGTCGGGCTTGTTCGACAGAATCGACTCCACGGCTTCGGTGACATTGCCCGCCTCGGCAATATGACCCACACGCGTATCCTTTTCCAATAGATAGCGTAGCTCAGCCCTAATTGGGGGCTCGTCATCAACCACCAAGATGTTCCAGCCTTCGGACATATGTGCTTCCCCTCTTTTTCTCTCAATCCAACCGCGTGCTACGCCGTCAACGGCGCGGGCTCATGCGGCTCGCCGTTCAGCTCGACGATGACCTGCGTTCCCACGCCCTCCTGGGACTTCACGCGCATGCCGGAATCTTCTCCGTAAAAGAAATGGATGCGCTGAAGCACGTTGAAGAGCGCCAGGCCGCAACCTCGCTTGACGGAGCCGTCGGCGGTAATGCTCTCGGGCTCCTCCAGGCGATGCTGCTCAAACAGATGTGCGCAGACCTCTTCGCTCATACCGATGCCGTCGTCCTCGACGATGATCTCCAAACCGTCATCGGTCTCAAAAGCCCTAACATGAATAGAAAGCGGCTCGGTCTCGCGCTGCGCGTGCTTGATGCAGTTTTCGAGCAACGGCTGCAAGATAAACGGCGGCACCATGCAATCGCGCACCTCAAAGTCGATATCGACCGAGACGCGCAGACGGCCGTCGCCATAACGAGCCTGCATAAGATTGATATAGCGAGTGCCCTGTTCCACCTCATGCTCGAGCGTTGTGAGGGTATCGGAATCAGAAAGCGTCTGACGGTAGTAATTGGAAAAGTCGATCAGCAGCGACCTGGCCTTGTCCGGCTCGGTACGTACGAGCGACACGATGGTGCTGATGGTATTGAATAGAAAATGAGGATCGACCTGCGATTGCAAGGCGCGCAGCTCCACGCGGGCCGTAAGCTCGTCCTGGCGCTCGAGCTCAAAGCTTGCAAGCTGCGTGGAAATGAGGTCGGCAAAGCCCGAGGCAAGCGCCGTCTGGCGCATATCGATGCTGCTCAGACGGGGATAATACAGCTCGAGCGTGCCCACGCAATGCCCGCGCACGGTAAGCGGTGCGACAATACCGGCGCGCAGGCGCGGAAAGTAGCCACCCGTCTCGGTCGAGGCATCGCGCGAGAACACGCTTTGTTCACCGCTGTTGATCACGTTGAGCGTAGTCCGCAGCACAACCGGAGTGCCCGCAGGGCATTTTGCCGAGTCCTCGCCCCAGCTCGCCAGCACCTGCTTGCCGTCGGTAAAGCAGATGGCCGAGGCAATGGTCTCGGAAAGGATGATTTTGGAAGCGCCCAGGGCCGCTTCGGGCGTAAGGCCTCGCGACGTATAGGCGAATATTTTCGATGCGATGGCGAGCGTGCGGTCGGTAGCGCTCGACGTGAGGTCGTCGGGAACGACAAAGACGTACGAGAAGAAGAAGCATAGCATGACCAAGCCGGCAATGACGACAACGGCCGGAACGGGATTGGGATTATCGGTTAGATCCCAGATGAGCAGCAGGATAAGCAGCGGAACGACAATACCGAGCAAGATGGCCTGGACCACATGCTGGGCCGTACGAAAGACCTTGGTAGAGTTGTAGCTCTTGCCCAGAATCAGCCTGTTTAAATCCACCGTCATCCCCTTTTATCTACCGCACCCATAGCAATAAAGAGGGCCGCAAGCGACCCTCTCCATTGCATTATGCAATCAAAAACTGTGTTTTACATCCAGCCATCGACAAACGGTATCTTAGGCGCTGTATTTGTTGGCCTCGCCAAAGGTGCCAGCCTCGACGATCCAGCCGTCCTTCATGATGACGTCCATGTTGTCGGTGTTGAGCACGTGGATGTCGGCGGCGACGTCACCGTTGACGACCAGCAGGTCGGCGCACTTGCCGGCCTCGATGGAACCGGTCTCGTCCTCGATGTGGCACATCTTGGCACCGTTGAGGGTGGCACAGGTGATGGTCTCGACCGGGGTGAAGCCGATCTTGTCGACAAACTCGTACATCTCCTCGATGGAGCAGGTGCCGTACGGGGTGACGAAGGAGAAGGAGTCGGAGCCGATCGTCATGACGACGCCGCGCTTCTTGGCCTCGCGCAGGCAGTCGTAGTTGCGCTGCAGCTCCTTCTCGACCAGGGTGCCCTCGTACTTGTCGTGCAGCTCGGGGACGTAGACGGGCGGATAGGTGGCGTACCAGGTGGGCAGGAAGGCGATCGTCGGGGTGAAGAAGGTGCCCTGCTCGGCCATGAGGTCCATGGTGCGCTCATCGATATCGAAGCCGTGAATCAGCTGCTCGCAGCCAAAGCGAACGGAATCGTAGGCAGCGGCGTGGTTGTTGTAGCAGTGGCTCCACACGGGGATGCCGACCATCTTTGCCTCTTCGACCACGGCCTGGATCTCCTCGGAGCAGTAGTGCTGGTCGCGACCGGAGTCCCAGCGCCAGATGCCGCCACCGGTAGCCCAGATCTTGATGGCATCGGGGTTCTCGCGCAGGCGACGACGGACGGCCTTGCGCAGATCCCAAGGACCGTCGACCTGGTCGCCCCAGGGGTGCGATTCCTTGTTGAGCTGCTGGCTGCAGTGGTGGGAGTCGCCGTGGCCGGCAACGCGGCAGAAGCCGAGGCCGGTGGCCAGAACGCGCGGGCCCTTGAAGACGCCCTTGTCGATGCAGTCGCGGATCTGGATACCAAAGCGGCCGATCTCGCAGACGGTGGTGAGACCGTGGGTGAGGCAGTCGTAGGCCTGCTTGACGGCGACGGCCTGCTTCTCGAGGAGCGGCTGCATGACCCAGTCGGTGTCATCGTCGGTCAGGTTGCCCGAGAAGTGCAGGTGGGTGTCGATCAGGCCGGGAAGGACGGTCTTGCCGGCCGCGTCGATAACCTCAACGCCCTCGGGAAGGTCCTGCATGACACCGGCATACTCGATCTTGCCATTGTCGTCGACGAGAACGAGGGAGTTCTCGACCGGCTCGGCACCGGTACCGTCGATGAGCTTGCCGCCAACGATTGCATACTTAGTGGACATGGTTCCTCCTTATGGATCCATATAGTGGGCGAGGCCGCGTTGGGTTAAGGCCTCACAAAACTACCCAAGTGGTGCCGGGTTCGGTGCGCGGAAGAGGGGGTTCCGCGCACCCGATCCGCCCCGGCTAGGCGTTATTTTTTGCGGGAATTGGTGAAGGCCATGAGGGCCAGGCCAATAGCCAGCCAGCCGATCACGATGCTCCACTCCACCATGTTGAGGGAGGCGGGAGAGAACGGGATCACGAGCAGGCCGATGATGGTGCCGCAGGCAACGATAGCGAGGCTGATGCCAAACTTGCCGCCGGGCACCTCGTAGGGACGAGGCAGGTCGGGCTCGGTGAAGCGCATGCGCAGGCATGCGAGGGCGACCATGCCGCAGGAGAAGATGAAGGCGAGAGCCGACACGTTGGTCAGAGGGATGAGCATGTTCTTGCCCAGGAACGGACCGACGACGGTGATGACGCCCAGAACGACGCAGGCGAGCTTGGGAGCGCCGGACTTGGGATCGACCTCGGCGAACTTCTCGGGCAGCTGGCCCTTGCGGCCCATGGCGAGCATGATGCGGCTCGTGGCGCCGTAGAAGGAGTTCATCGGGCCCATGGGTCCAAGCGTGGCAATGACGAGCATGGCCAGGTACAGGAGCATGTTGATGCCCTTGAGGCAGGCAAGCGCGGGAACCGGGCTCTTAACGAACTCATGCCAGTCGAGGATGGTGCCGAACGAGTAGATGCAGACCATGTAGAAGCCGCCTGCGGCCAGCAGGGCCAGGGAGATGATCTTGCCGAACTTGTTCCAGTTGAGGCCCTCGGCTGCTTCCTCAGCCTGCTGAGGAATGGTGTCGAAGCCGGCGTAGAAGAACGGGGTCAAAACCAGGACCGACACGATGCCGGCGAACAGGCTGGTGCCCTCGGTAGCGGGCTTGCCGCCGCCAGCACCGGTGACCTGGGAGAACACGGGCATGGCGTGTTCCGGCGAACCGGTGAACAGCGAGACGCCCATGGCGAGCAGCATGCCGCAGAGCAGGGCCTTGGTCAGGAAGGCCTGGAGCTTGGCGGCCGAGCTGGCACCGCGGAAGTTGAGGAAGATGACGTAGGCTGCAAAGCCGAGCGCGATCAGCGTCGGGAACAGGTAAACGTCAGCGCCCAGGATGGTGTAGAGCTTGACGGCGCGCAGCCACTCAAGACCGGGCAGGCTGCCGAACATCTCGGACACGAGAGTCGAGATGGCGATGGCCTCCCACGGGCACAGGATGCCGTTGCCCAGGGCCAAAAGCCATCCGGTGATGTAGCTCAGCGTACGGCCAAAGCTACGATCGACATACTCGACGATGCCGCCCGAGATGGGGATAGCAGCCGTGAGCTCACCGAAAACAGCTCCGACGGGCACGAGGAAGATCGCGCCCAAGAGGAATGCGATCATAGCGGGAACGGGACCGCCGCCCACGACCATCCAGTCGCCGACCTGCAGAACCCAACCGGTACCGATGATGGCACCGAAACCGATGGTAAAGAAGTTCCAGAGCGAGAGTGTTTTCTTCATGCCACCGTTACCCTCGACTGCAACTTCTGCGTTCTTGTCCGCCATTGTTCCCCTCCTTTCCTTTTTGACGCCCCTTGGCGTCACCCTTGCGCAGCCTGTTTTGCCGCGCGCTTTAATTTCGTGGCTTTAAGATACGGCCTTGGCACAGCAACGCCGCTTGTGGCTCGACCGAAGGCAGAACTGTAAAACGAGCGGCGCCGTTTTTGGGACGAACGGCGGAAGACGTCATTCGTCTTGGACGCTTTCATCTTGTCTGCTTTTGAAGACCTGTTGCCGTGACGCTTGGCGCGCGGCGCGGCAACGTTCATACCATTTGTCAGGCTTTTGGCGCACATGCCCATGTGTCGTGCATCTTTTTATGTAGGATAGACAAGTTACACATGAGGCAAGGTGATTCGAATGGCATACGGATACAATGACGGCGACCAACGGCCACAAAGCGTGCGCCTTGCCGGCCGCACCACGCCAACGCCCAGAAGCACCTCCGACAACGACAGCCCGCAGCGCCCCCAAGAGCAGCTCGGGGCTTCTTCGCGGCAACAAAGCCGTACCGTGCAGCAGTCAGACCGCATGAGTACGAGCACACGCCAACGCCAGACCGACACATCGCAGCCACGCCGCTACGATCGCCGTAAGACCGACTACTACGTTAAGCGCTCCTTTTCGCGACCTCAACGCGATCGCGGCAATTCCGCCCCTCACCCCGCGTCGCATACCACAAGCCACGTGCTTCCGGCCCGCCGCCTACGCCTTGCGCTTTGCTCCATTGCCGCCTGCCTCGTCTTTGTGTTTTTGGGATCCTGTATCTCCCACGGATCAGCCGGTCTTGAGCCCACTGCCGAGGACAAGCTGCTTAAAGCTCCCGTCGCGCCCGGTTACTCCTTCGCGTTCTCGACCCCACGCTCGCAATGGCAGGCCGGCACCATGCCCCACATCTACCAAATTGACCCCGCATGGTCGGAGCTGCCCTATGCCGGTGGCACTATTCGCGAAAACGCTTGCGGTCCCACTTGCCTCACCATGGTCTATATCTTTAAGACCGGCCATACCGATAAGACGCCGGTCGATATATGCGCACTGGCCGAAGCCGGCAACTACGCCCCCACTGGTGCCACCGAGTGGTCGTTTATGACAGGCGGTGCGTGGCAGCTGGGGCTCAACGGAACACAGCTCTATAACAATCGCGAATCGATTACCCAAGCACTTCGCTCGGGTGCGCCCGTCATCGCCGCAGTGCGCCCCGGCACGTTTACCAACGTAGGCCACTATATCGTGCTCTACGGCATCGACGATGCCAACCAGATTGGCGTCTACGACCCCAACTCGGCCAGCCGCAGCGCCCGCCGCTGGGGCGTGGTGGAGGTCCTCAACGAAATCGAAGCCATGTGGGCCTACTACTAGTCATTGGGGACATAGTCATTGGGGACAGACTTAAATGAGTGGCCCCAGACTGCCCGGAACTGCCGGCACGGAAGGCGCATCCCGCTTTGAAGTTCGATAGCGGGATGCGCTTTCCGTTAGCGGCCTGCTTGGGAAACTGAGAGCCACTTTTCGGCATATTTCCGGGATGCATTTTCCGTTTGAGGGCCTCAAGGGAAACCGCGTCCCATGTTGGAAGCTCATTCTGGGATGCGCTTTCCGCAGTTGATCGATGCGGCCTTTAAGGACTGTCCCAAACTGCCGGCAGGAAAGGAACGTCCCCAAGTGCCGGGTTTCCGCAGCCTGCAATGCTCCTCATGAACAGCCGCCTCAATAACAAAAGCCCCCGCGGCCGAAACGGGCCACGGGGGCAGCAGGCTTGCAAGGGTTAACTCAAGTCCTCGCCATTTGATGCAATGACCTTTTGATACCAGCAGAAGCTGTCCTTTCGGTAGCGATCGAACGTGCCTTTGCCCGTATCATCGGCATCGACATAAACAAAGCCATAGCGCTTCTTCATCTGCCCCGTCGAGGCCGACACCAAATCGATACAGCCCCACGGCGTGTATCCCATCAGGTCAACACCGTCCTCGACAATTGCATCGCGCAGCGCAAGAATATGCCTGCGCAGGTAATCAATATGATACGCATCGTGGACTTTGCCGTCTTCCAGCGCATCGAGTCCGCCCACACCGTTCTCGGCGATAAAGAGCGGAAGATGGTAACGATCGTGGTAGCCGGCAAGCGTCACGCGCAAACCCAGCGCATCGATCTGCCATTTCCAGGCAGTCTCTTTATCCTTGAGGTACGGATTGCGCAGCGTCGGGAACACGTTGCCCTCCGCCTTCTCAGCGATCACCTGGTCATCGGCGCACACCAAGCGCGAGCAATAGTACGAGAACGAAATGAAGTCGACGGTATGCTCGGCCAGATACTCCGTATCGCCCGGCTCAAAGGGCACGTGAACACCCTCTTTCTCGAGCGCACGCAGCTTCCAAGTAGGATAGGCGCCCGCAGCCATCACGTCAGTGTAGAAGTAGCGGCCGCGGTCCTCCTCATACGCAAGCCATACGTCCTCGGGCGCACAACGGTACGGATAGGTCGCACCGGCAGCGATCATGCAACCCACCTTGTTTGCGGGATCGATCTTGTGCAGGATCTCGACAGCGCGAGCGCTCGCCATAAACATATGGTGCGAGAACGCCGCGGTCACGGCTGCACGGTCACGCTCATCCTCGAGCGTGACGCCCGCGTTGAGATAGGACAGCGCCACGCTGTTGATCTCGTTGAAGGTGAGCCAATAACGCACGAGGCCCTGGTACGCACGTCCGACGGTCTCGACGTAGTGCGCATACCGCTCGATCATCTCTCGGCTTTGCCATCCACCATAACGCTCGACCAGAGCCAACGGATAGTCGTAGTGCGACAGCGTCACGAGCGGCTCGATTCCGTGCTCGCGCAGCGCCTCGAATACCTGACGGTAAAACTCCAAGCCCTCACCGTTGGGCTCGGCCTCCATCCCTGTGGGAAAAATACGGCTCCAACAAATTGAAAGACGCAGGCACTTAAAGCCCATCTCGGCAAAGAACTCGACGTCCTCGCGCCAATGATGGAAGAAGTCGTTGCCCCAACGGCATGGATACAGCCTGTCCGGATCATCCACGGGCTTTTGCCTGCCAAACATCACATCCCAGCGGTCGGGACCCTGTGGAATCAGGTCGGAGTGCGACATACCGCGGCCGCCCTCGTTCCAGCCCCCTTCGGCCTGGTTGGCAGCGAGCGCGCCGCCCCACAAAAAGCCCTCGGGCATACCGGCAGCAGACGTTCTGTCAAAGTAACCCATGCTACTCAGTATCCTTGGCAGAAGCTGCCGCGGCGTTCTCCTGCTCCTGTGCCAGGAGCTGGTTGTCGTACACCTTAAAGAACGGGTACCAGACCACAGCCATGACCACGATCAAAACGATCGTAAATACCCAGATACGCGGGTCGAGGCACTGGATAAAGCCCTGAACGAAGATGGGGAACGTGCCGCTCACCAAGATGTAGAAGTTAGAGACAAGACCCAGTGAGATTGCACCCCAATACAGCAGGGCCGAAATCATACCGCCCAGCACAAACGGAATCATGAGGATCGGGTTGAAGATGATGGGTGCGCCAAAGATCGCGGGCTCGGAGATACGGAAGAAGCTCGGCACGATCGATGCCTTGCCAAATGCCTTGAGCTGCTGCGACTTTGCCTTAAACGCGCAGAGCGCCACAAAAGAGAACGTATTGCCCGTGCCGCCGATGAGGTTGATGACCATCGACATGAGTACCGGGTGGAACTCAAGCGGCTGCCCAGCAGCGTAGAGCGAGGCGTTGGCAGCAAAGGCGGCAAGCGTGACCGGGGCGGTGATGGGCATCACGATCATGTTGCCGTGGACGCCAAAGCACCAAAACAGCAGCGTCATGAAGCAGATAAGCAGTGCGCCGGGCACAGAGTCAACTGCGACGGAAAGCGGGGCAGCGAGCAGCTTCTCGATAACCGAGGGGATGGACAGCGTGGGATCGATCATCTGGATCAGCAGGTTGCCACCAAAGAAGATGAGGATGTTGGCGAGCATAGGCACGATGGCGCCAAAGGTTTCGGACAAAAACGGCGGCACGCCATCGGGCATCTTGATGGTGATGCCCTTGGTCTGGCAGAAGCGCGTGACCTCGACGGAGACCAGGGCAACGATGATGGCGGTAAACAGGCCCTGCGCACCCAGATAGGTGCAGGGGACCGCCTGGAGCACGGACTCGTCGGCAAGCTGGTAGTAGGACGACGGCGCCGCGGCGATCAGGAACATCACCAGCGAGGTCATACCGGCGTTAAGCTTGGGCATCTTGTAGGTGCCCGCCAGGTTATAGGCGATTGCGAACGTCACGATCACCGACAGTATGCCCATCGTCATGTTGAACGGGATGAGCAGCGTGAGCTTATTGGCCGTGGCAAAATCGAGCCAAGGGCCAAAGACGGACCAGAACCCGCCCTGCGCCACCAGGTCGGCCGTGACCGGCGGGTTGGCGATGATCATAAAGACGGCAGAGACCAAGATGAAGCTGATCGCGCTCATAAAGCCCTTTTGCATGGAGGCAAAGTGGCGCTCGGTGCCGCAGAAATTGGCAATAGGGGTCAGTTTTTCCTGAAGCAGGGTCATGAACTTTTCCATGGTCGCCTCCTAGCCCAACAGCGACTGGGCGAGTGCCAGCACGTTGGCGGCGTTGCCCATGCCGTAGTCCTGTGCGGGGATGACCGCGGTCGGCTTACCGCTCCCCTGCTTGACGGTGTTGAGCTGGTAGGACACCTGCGGCCCCAAGAGCAGCACGTCATAATCGGCGCAGGTCTCCTGATACTCGCCGATACCCACCGCATCGATATCGAGCTCGATGCCGTTTTGCTCCGCGTATTTCTCAAGTTTCTTCATCAGAATGCTTGTAGACAGGCCAGCTGCGCAAACAAGAAGGATCTTCATAAGGGATTCCCTTCGCATTGATTGGTTGGATAGTCGCCGCACGCCGTTAGGCGTTCTTGGCTGCAGTGCGCTCATACAGGCAGATCAGCTCCTGCACGAGCTCCTGAGCAAGCATGGAGCACATGAGGTGGTCCTGAGCATGGACCAGCAACACATCCACCGACAGATGCTCGCCCGCCGCCTCGGTCGAAAGCAGCTGCGTTTGGATGTGGTGAGCCTTGATTCCCGCATCCTTTGACTGCTTCATGAGTTTGGCGGCAGCGTCAAAATCCCCCGCCTTTGCCTTTTCAAGGGCTTCGAAGGCAAGGCTGCGTGCCTCTCCCGCTGCAGCGACCAGCTGAAACGAAACCATCTCGGTTCCCTGATCGTCCATAACGATCTCCTCTCCCGTGATGTTTGGTTTGTACTTGAATATTCGAAACACCTATCTCCCGCCCGCAATCCTCGAGGTTTATTGCAGGTAGATTGACAGGGTCATCGACAAAAGAAGTCTTAAGCCGTATGCGCTTGCACAAGCGCCATCAGCTCATGCCAGGACCGGCGCTCGCGTAAGCGCTCGACCCCCTGGCGGTCCATAAAGATCTCAGCGAGCAGCGAGCTCAAGATCCGCGCCTCATCGCCGCCCGACCGGGCAAACGACACCATAAAGACGATATCGACCTCATGGCCGTATTCGTCCCAAAGAATGGGATGTTCGAGCAGGCCCACGGTAACAAAGGCCTCGGCGCTCAAAGGATGCATCCCATGGGGCATGGCCACCCCATTGCCAAACGAGGTGGCACTCGCGCTCTCGCGCTCGGCAACCTCTTGGGCAAACTGGGCATCGACACGGCCGCTCTCGACGGCGCGCTCGGAGAGATATCGGAGAACGGCCTGCTTCGACGACGCCTCAACGCGGTTGAAGAACAGGGCACGGCTAAAGAAAGCGCTCAGGGAGTCCGATTGCGCAGCGTCATCACTCAGCACCTTGCGGATAGCGTTGACATCGCTCGTCTCCAAGAAGAAATCGACCTCGCGGACGGGCACAGGCAACTTGACGTTGAGCGGCACCGTTGTGAACACGTAGTCGATGTGCGAAAAGTCGAGCGTTCCCACGCGGGCGACGTCGCATGTCTCAATCGACTCGATATACATACCAAACTGCTTGCGGTACTGGTGCTCGAGCATACGGGCGCTTCCCGCTCCCGAGGCGCACACGATCAGGATGCGTTTGCGACGCGGCTGGTCGGCTTGCTGCTCGAGGGCCAGGGCAAATGCCATGGCGATGTAGCCGAGCTCCTCATCAGAGGGCTGGCTGCCAAAATGACGCTCGAGTACCTGCGAGGTGCCGGCCGCCATCGAATAGGCCAACGGAAACCTCGTCTTGATATCGGGCAGCATGGGGTTATCCATATGCATGTGATATTCAAGGCGATAACCCAGAGGGCCAATATGCCGAGCAAGGTTCATGCGAAGTTCAAGATCGCTGCTAAAGTCAAACCTAAACTCATCGTTGACCGTACGTACCATCTCGGAAGCAATCTCCCACATCTCGTCCGAGATAACGGCAGAGCCCTTCTCGGGCACGCCCGTGCCCCTGCCGAGCAAATGGATTGCGATAAAGGCAACCTCTTCTCGGGGCATGCTCACGCCCAGGGCATCCTTGATGTTTGCGGCAATCTGGAAAGCCGCGGCGTATTCGCGCGTTCCCTCCAGTTTTTGAACGTCCGATTCTGCAGCTGGGACATAGCAGCCCTGCTCGATGCGGCCAAGAGCGATGTAAAGATGCATGATGAGATTGCGGGATGCCAGCGAGCTCACCGTGACGGGCGAGGCCGTCAGAGCATCGTCCACACATGCGGCGATGGACCGCAGGTGCTCGGCGAGCTTTGCATCGTCGGTGTCGGGCAACACGGGCCTCACCAGCGAGGCCAGGCACAGGCGCCGTTGCGACTCCCCGCCCGCAACGCGGATTCCGTAGCGTGGGCGCTTTTCAAGCGTTAAGTCAAATTGGGCGAGTTTCTGCTCTACCAGACGCATGTCATTGGACAGAGTCCGCGCCGAAACGTAGAGTAAATCCGCATACTCCTCAATCGTCACCCACTGGGACCGCATTAGGAGGTCGTTAAGAAGGAAGGACACACGGCCGTCGCGCGTATCAGGAATGCCCGGATGGGCCAGAGCCGCACCGTCTAGCAAGCGAGCAAGCTCATCTGCACGTGCAACATCGATACGATACTGCCCCTTGCTGCCAACGATGCGTGCAACCCCTGCAAGGTTGTCGTTTGCGCGATGGATATAGTTTCTCACGGCGCGCTCGCTTACCTCGAGACGCTTGGCAAGTACCGCGACAGCGACAGGCTGAGCGTCCTCGATCATATTTACAAGCTGCTTGACGCGAGCATCCATGTCCTCCTCCTTTCCCTGCGTCTAGTCTAACGCGGTAAAGAATGACACTCCACGTCGCGCTCGTTCCGCCAACTCGGAACAGGTTGCGGGGAGTCCAGCTGAGCTATGGAGAGCCTGGGGAAAGGGCCCGAAGGCAATGCGTTGTTAGCGCTACTGTAAAAACAACCAATTTCGCCATCGCTCATTAGCCGATTCCGCCAACGCAATTTCCCCAATCGCGCCAACGTATTTTCACCATTTCCACCAACGCCGGGGCTTACGCTTCGACCGATAAGCGAACGATGCTTTCGGGAGGAGCGAGCCGTGGCGGAGAGGAACCTGATCGGAGAGTTGGACATGTACAGGGAAGCGGGCATAAAGCCCAACTTCAGCGACATAGCGAAGCGCTACGGCAAGGACAGGCACACCGTGGCTTCGTACTGGAAGGCCGAGGGCGGCCGGCCCCGCGACGGGCGCGGCGACAGGGCGGGCTCGTTCGACGCGCACATCGAGGAGGTGGCCGCCAAGGCGCAGCTGCCGGGAGTCACCAAGAAGGGCATCCACGAGTGGCTGCTGCACAGGTATCCCGGAGAGGACCTGGCCGGTTACAACGCCTTCACCCAGTTCATGCGCAAGAACGGCATCGCCATCGGGTCGTCCGGCGGCCCGGAGCCGCACCCGCGCTTCGAGACGCCGCCGGGGCTGCAGCTGCAGTTCGACTGGAAGGAGTCCGTCAAGATGGCAAACCGCGACGGCGAGCTGTTCGAGTTCAACGTGTTCGCGGCGACGCTGGGCCATTCCCGCAGGCACGTGTTCATCCGGTCGGGAACCAGGACGACCGACGACCTGGTCAGGTGCATGTACGCCACGATCGCGAGGCTCGGCGGCGTGCCGCGCGAGTGGGTCACGGACAACATGTCCGCCCTGGTGACGATCAAGGGCGGCAGGCGCCTCAAGGTCCAGCGCGCATACGAGTTCGCCAAGACCGCCGGCTTCGAGCTGAAGCTGTGCCGCCCGCGCAGCCCCCAGACGAAGGGCAAGGTCGAGTCGTCGAACCGCTTCCTGTCGCGCCTCATGGCCTACCAGGGCGACTTCGACGGCTGGGGCGACATCGACGAGATCATCGCGCGGATCGAGGACGCCAGCAACTCCGAGCCCAACGAGACCACGGGGCTGCCGCCCTCCGTGCTGTTCATGGAGGAGAAGGACGCGCTGCGGCCCGTCGGCAACCTGCGCGCCCTCGAGGAGGCGATGGGCGACGTGGTGCGCGTGGCCAGGGTGCCGGCCACGATGCTGGTGGGCGCGCACGGCGAGTCGATGTCGGTGCCCAGGCGCTGCATCGGCAGGCCCGCGCGCATCGTCTGCATGCCCGGCGGCGCGATGGACTGCTACGTCGGCGGCGAGCTGGTGGCCACGCACGTGGCGGGCGGGCCCGCCTACGACCCGGCCCACTATGCCGAGGCCATGGCCGGCAAGCGATGGTTCGGCGACGCCGCCGGCGACATCGAGGCGGCCGCGGCGGCCAACCTCGGGCTGCTCGACTCGATAGGGGGCTCGCTGTGAGCGCCGCCGTGCAGCCCAGCCCGCTCAACCGGCTGGCGGCCAACCTCGAGGAGCTGGGGCTCGAGGGCATGGCGTCGTCGGTGCCCGAGTACGTCAGGCTCGTCGCCGACGGCAGGAAGGGCCTGGTCGACGCCATGCTCGAGCTCACCGACGCCCAGATAGCCCTCAAACGGCGCGCCGACGACGACCGCCGCACGAGGATGGCCAACTTCCCCTACATAAAGACGCTGGCCGACTTCGACTGGGGCTTCCAGCCGAGCGTGCCGCGCGGGCTGGTCGAGCAGCTGGCCACGCTCGAGTTCATCGACCGCGGCGACAACGTCGTGCTCGTCGGCAGCCCGGGCGTCGGCAAGACCCACCTGTCGATAGCCATAGGCCACGAGGCGGTGATGGCGCGCAAGCAGGTGTACTTCGCCGACTGCTCGAGGCTGGTCGAGGACCTCAAGCGCGCCTCGGAGAAGGAGGCGCTGGCGCGCAGGATGCGCTTCTACGAGCACTGCAGCCTGCTGATAATAGACGAGCTCGGCTACCTCGACATCGGCAAGGAGGGCGCCGACCTGCTGTTCCAGCTGGTCAACAGGCGCTACGCGCTCAAGCGGTCGACCATCGTCACGACCAACGTGCCGGTGGGCAGGTGGGGCGACGTGTTCGGCAGCAACGTCACGGCATCTGCGGTGGCCGACAGGCTGTGCCACCATTGCGCGATGATCAAGATAACGGGGCGGTCGTACCGCCTGAAGGACGTGTCGATAGGCGGCGAGGACGGGAAGGAGGAGAAGGACGCCTAGGCGCCGAAAGCGGTGCATCCGCGTTGGCGAATCTGGCGCATCCGCTTTGGCGCGATTGGCGAAAAGGGGGTGCGGACAGAAAGTTGGACCGCGGGGCGGTCCGGACTGGAGGTTCGCATGTACAGCAGGGAGAAGGTCGAGC
>CALLSU010000190.1:0-7905 GCA_938011935.1 uncultured Collinsella sp. | reverse complement strand
TGAAGTTGAACGTCAGATTGTCCAAATGCGGCCCGCGCAGCGTCGGCCGGTCCGCCGTTCGGTAGAACGGCGGAACCTACTACACGGCCTGTGCCAGTTTCTCGGCACGCTCGGCGGCGGCGAGCGCCTCGATCACGGTGCCGAGCTGATCGCCCAGAAGGACGCCGTTGTAGGTGGAGTTGAAGCCGATACGGTGATCGGTCACGCGGTCCTGGGGCTGGTTGTAGGTGCGAATCTTCTCGGAACGGTTGCCGTGGCCAATCTGGCTCTGGCGCTCGGCACCGAGCTCGGCCTGCTGCTTCTCGAGTTCCATCTCGTACAGACGGGCACGCAGCATCTGCATGCAGACCTCGCGGTTCTGGATCTGGGAGCGCTGCTCCTGCGACTGCACCACGGTGTTGGTGGGCAGGTGGGTGATGCGCACGGCGGAGTAGGTGGTGTTAACGCACTGACCGCCAGGGCCCGAGGCACAGTAAGTGTCGATGCGCAGATCGGACTGGTTGATCTGGACGTCGATCTCCTCGGCCTCGGGAAGCACGGCGACGGTTGCTGTGGAGGTCTGGATACGGCCCTGAGACTCGGTCTTGGGAACGCGCTGGACACGGTGCACGCCGGACTCGAACTTCATGACGGAGTAGACGCGGTCGCCCTCGACCTTGAACTCGATGGATTTAAAGCCGCCGGCCTCGCTGGGGCTGGAATCGAGCACGGTGGTCTTCCAGCCGCGCGACTCGCAAAAGCGCTGGTACATCTTGTACAGGTCGCCGGCGAAGATGGCCGCCTCGTCGCCACCGGCGGCGGAGCGGATCTCGACGATGGTGTTCTTGTCGTCGTTGGGGTCGCTCGGGATGAGCATGTACTTGATATCTTCCTCGAGCTGGGGAAGCTTGTCCTCGTTCTCGGAGATGTCCATCTGGAGCATCTCTTTCTCATCGGCATCGGTGGTGTCGCGGAGCATCTCCTTGGCAGCCTCGATATCGTCGAGCGCGCTGATGTACTCGCGCGAAGCGGCAATGAGGTCGGACTGGTGCGCGTACTCCTTGTTGAGACGCGTGAACTCCTTGATGTCGGAGGCGACGGCCGGGTCGGAAAGCTTCTTCTCGAGCTCCTCGTAGGCCTTGATGATCTTTTCGAGCTTGTCGCGCATGGCGGGACTCCTTTATATGCGTGAAGGTGAAAATCGGCAGAGTTGATGGGGCGCGCGGCGCCACTGCGGGGGTAAGCCCGGCTAGAACATGTCGATCTTCAGATACATGCGCATCCCTTCGCGTATGGGGTACATAGTTGCGGTCTAACCCATACATGATAGCGTGCACAGGCAAACCTGCATATAACCCGCACGGAATGATTGGTGCAAACAAACCTGACCCCATTGCGCCGAGGGCTTGCTTTTTGGCTAGAGCGTTTGGAGTAGAGCGACGAGGAAGCGGATGCCCTGGAGGTAGGCGCGGCGGGTAATGCGCTCATTGGTGCCGTGGACGCCGCGATCACACTCGTCGTCATCAACCACAAAGGCCGAGAAGCGAATGCACTCAGAGCAAATGTGCTGGTAGTTGGCAGCGTCAGTCGCACCGATCACGGTCGAGGGCACAATTGCCACTGGCTCGAATGATCCGTTTTCCTCCGTCCCCTTTGGATCACGGAAGTAGCGGGCGGCAATGGCGCGAACGGCCTCGAGCCCTGGTCCACCGACACGCGGGGACGGCGAGGGCTCGGAGCTGCCGGGGCCGAGTTCGACCTCCACGCGCCCGGCAAGGCCCGCCGCGGCAACGGCCTCGCGGCAGCAGGTAACGACATCGGCCACGCCCGCACCCTCGAGCATGCGGAAGTTGATATTGGCCCACATATCCTGTGGCATCACGTTAGCGCCAGCGCTGCCGCCCTCGATCTGCGTGGGCGCGCAGGTGGTAGTCACGAGCGGATAGAGCTTCTTGCTGGCGAGGCAGTCGCGAACAATGACGTCCCCGTTGGCGGCAATCTCATCCGCCGTGTAGAGCCCCAACTCGACAAGCTGTGCGGCAAGCAGATCGGTCACACGCGTCGGCCACTCGATATCGCAGATTGCGGCGATGGCGCGGCTCAGCACCTCGAGCGATGTGCCGCCGTAGGGGTTGGACGAATGCCCTCCCTCACTCTTCGTCTTGAGCACGATATCGGCGTAGCCCTTCTCGGCAAGGTCGGCATGCATAAGCCAGCCCTCGCCCGCGCCGTACTCGGCAGCCGAAACAATACGGTAGTCACCCTCGTCGAGCAGGTATTCAAGTTCAATACCGCGCTCCTCGAGCACGCGACCGATCGCCCCCGCGCCGTACTGCGTGGTTTCCTCGTCCTGGCCAAAAGCCAGCAGCAGGGTGCGCTCGTGCTCCCAGCCGTGCACCAACGCATACTCAACCGCCTCGAGAATACCTGCGACCTGGTCTTTCATGTCGATAGCGCCGCGACCCCAAATGTAGGTGTCGTCCACCTGTCCGCTAAAGGGAGCATGCGTCCAGTCGGCCTCGGTGCCCGGCACCACGGGGACCACGTCCATGTGGCCCATGAGCATAACGGGCTTAAGAGCCGGATCGCTGCCGGCAAGCGCCACCAGCAGCGAATGGCCGATAAGCTCGACCTCGCCCGCCGCAAACACGTGCGGCCAGGCCTGCTGCATATAGGCGCGCAGGTCGTCGAAGGGCTGCCAGTCCACCGCCTCGGCATCCATGCTCGAGACGGTCGGAAACGACAGCACGCGGCCCAGGCGCTCGCACGCGCCGGCCTCATCCAGATCGGCAAAATCATCCTCATGCGCAAAGAAGCGCCAAACCTCGGCCATGACATCCTTTCGATTGTGATGACGAGGGCCGCCCCACCGGAGCGGCCCTGCCACATAAGCGTTTGCGATCGGTTATTTGTCCTCGAGATAACGCGAGAGGAACTCGAGGGTGCGCTGGTGCTTGGGATTGCCAAAGAGCTCGGCCGGCGCGGCGTCCTCGAGCACCACGCCCTTGTCCATAAAGACCACGCGGTCGGACACCGTGCGGGCAAAGGCCATCTCGTGCGTGACGACGACCATGGTCATGCCGTCGGCAGCGAGGTTGTGCATGACCTCGAGCACCTCTCCCACGATCTCGGGGTCGAGTGCGGAGGTCGGCTCGTCAAACAGCATGATCTGCGGATTCATGCACAGGGCGCGGGCGATGGCGACGCGCTGCTTTTGGCCGCCCGAAAGCCTGCCCACGGCGGCGTGCGCGAACTTTTCGAGTCCCACGCTGGTCAGATGCTCCATCGCGACCTTCTCGGCCTCGGCCTTGCTCATCTTTTTGAGCGTGACGGGCGCAAGCGTGCAGTTGTCGAGCACATCCATGTTGTTGAATAGGTTGAAGCCCTGGAACACCATGCCGATGTCCTCACGCAGTTTGTTAATGTTGCAGCGCTCGGCCGTAAGATCCTGGCCGTGGAACCAGATGTGGCCCGCGTCCGGAGTCTCGAGCAGGTTAAGGCAGCGCAGAAACGTCGACTTGCCCGAGCCTGAGGCGCCGATGATGGTGACGACCTCGCCGGGATTGATGGACAGATCGATGCCCTTGAGCACCTCGAGTGAGCCAAAGCTCTTGCGCAGGCCCTCGACGCGGATAAGCGGCTCGCAAGCGTCTGCAACCGCGGAGTTATTCTGAGTCATGGTTGCTCCTCCTAGTTAGAGCTCGGCAGCGTCTGGGGCGCCTCGGCACCCAGACGGCGACCAAAGGCCTCGAGCAGGCGGCCTGCCACGAACGTCAGGATCAGGTAGACCACGAGCGCTACGCAGTAGACCTCCATCTGGCGGTAGTACACGCCGGCGACGGTGGTAGTGGCGTACATGAGGTCGAACACGCCGATGACCGAGAGCACCGACGAGTCCTTGATGTTGATGATGAGCTCGTTGGTGAGCGCCGGGATCGCGTTTTTAATGCCCTGGGGAAACACGACTTTGCGCATGGCCTGCCACTGCGACAGACCCAGCGAGCGCGCCGCCTCGGCCTGACCGGGGTCGATCGACTCGATGCCGCCGCGCAGGACCTCCATCATGTAGGCAGTAGAGTTGAGCGAGATGGTGACGAGGCCCGCGGTAAAGGTACTCCAGATCTGGTTGGCCTGGGCGGTCTCGAAGCCCATGCTGCGCAGAACGGTAAAGCCCGCGTAATAGATGAGCAGACCCTGGACCATCATGGGCGTGCCGCGCACGACGGTGGAATAGACGGTCGCAAAGCCTCGGCCAATACTCTTAAAGAAGCGCACCAGGTCGTTGTCGACGCGATCGAAGGTCTGGGTGCGCAAGAACACAAAGAGCAGCGCCAAGAAGAAGGCGATGACGGTGCCGAAGGTGGCAAGCGCGATGGTGATCTCGATGCCGCGGATAAAGAAGTCGCCGCTCTTGTAGGTCATGTAGACCAAGCTCGACAGAAAGTCGCTGGGATTGGAGTCCGAGACAATGCTCACCTGCACCAGGTCGATAAACGACATGACGCAGCGGTCGATAAAGAAGATCGCCGCGATGGCAACCACGACATAGCTGCCCAGGCGCGCGCCGCGACGGCAACGCTCGGATGCAAACGGCGACTTTTGGCGATAGTCGCTCCAGTGCATGAGCTTGGTGACCAACGCCGCCGCCGACACGACGAGCCAGGCCCAAAGAATCGCCCAGAAGCAGTCCTGGAACACGCCCGTGGGCGCCAAGAAGCTCAGCGGCGTGGGGTTGCGCTGACTAAACGCCAGACCGAGCGCCGCGATGGCGCTCGTGCCTAGATACACATAACGGTGGTCGGCCTTGATAAAGGAGGCCAGACGATTGATAGCTTTCATGCTGCCTCCCTATGCCGGCTGACGATTGAGGCACGCGTCCCACATCTGGTCGCGTTCCTCTTGGCTGATGCCCTTGAGCGTCTTATTGATAAGTTTGAGCAGCTTGTCCGAGCCCTTGCGGCAGCCGACGTTTGTCGTAACCTCCTGCTTAAAGCCCTCGCCCTCCGCAAAGCGAATGGGCACGATGCCCGGGTTTTGGGCCATATAGCCCTTCTCGTTCTCGGTGTTGTAGGTCACGGCGTCGCAGGTGCCCTGCAGCAGGTTCGAGAACACCGTGGGCACCGAATCGACCGGATTTTTGTGAACAACGCCTGGGATCTCGTCGATGACGGTATCGAGCATCGTGTCCTTTTGGCCGAGCACCGTGGCGCCGCTAAAGTCACTGAGCTTGGTCGCGTTTTGGTAGGGCGAGCCCTCTTTTACGAACAGACCAAAGTAGCCGATAAAATACGGCTTGGAAAAGCCAACGGACTCCTCGCGCTCGGGCGTGGCGCTCATGCCGGCGATGATGAGGTCGATCTGGCCGTTGTTAAGCGAGTCGATAAGGCCCGAGAAGCTCTGCTTGACGGCGACGGGCTCGCCGCCGAGAGCCTTGCAGACAATCTTCGCAATCTGCACGTCGTAACCATCGGCGTAAGCGCCCTGCACGTTGTCGATGGGAATAGTGTACTCGCTGGCCTCGGAAACCTGCCAGTTGTACGGGGCGTAGGCCGCCTCCATGCCGATACGGATCTTGTCCTTGCCGATCACGGAATCGGACAGGTCGTCGCGACCGCCACCCGTCGTGGGCTGGACCACTTTGAGCGTGGACGGGCGCTGGCAGCCGGCAAGCACGCCGGCGACGACGGAAGCGCTCGCAGCGAGGGCGCTACCCAAGAAGATGCGACGACTGCACACCGGCTGGGCCTGCGCGTCGCGCTGTAGTCGAGGTTGCATCTGATGCCTTCCCTATTTTGCCTTACTGACAATAAGACAGGATATACGCCCGCAACCAGCAGCGCGGCATGTGCGCGAAAAAATAATAGACACACGAGGACGATTGGCGCAAAGCAGCCTGTCCCCCCATGCACCGCTTGGCATAAAAAAGGCAAGGCATAGACCTTCTGGTCATGCCTTGCCTTTTGAATGACAAATTGTCGCTCTGGGCGGCGCGCAGCGTCGACCGGTCCGCCGTTCGTTAGAACGGCGGACCCTCTAGAGCAGGGTGACGCTAAAGCTACGTTTATCGGTGGCGCCGGGAGCCAAGGTGATGGTGTTGACCTTGTGCTCAAAGACGTCGTCCTCGGTGTCCATGGTGGTGTGGCCGGTCCAGGGCTCGAGCGCCACAAACGGGGCGTCGTTGGCGGCAGACCACACGCCGATGTACTTAAAGCCCTCAAAGTCGATCTTGACGCCGTGGCCCGACTTGCGACCGCGCAGCGTGAGCGTGGAGCCCGGGGTATCGGTGAACATGATGGCGTCGTTATCGAAGCTGCGGTGCGTGATGGGCAGCACGTCCGAGTTATCGGGCGCCTTGTAGCTACCCTCGAACGTCATAAGGCCATCGGGCGTGATGACGGGGGCCTCGTTAGTCCAAGCCTCGGTAAACGCCAGCTCGTAATCCTCGAACGCCTCGTCCTCGGCACCGGGGGCGGGCACGTTAAATGCGGGATGGCCGCCCACCGAGAACGGCAGGTCCACGTCGCCGGTGTTGGTGACGGCAAAGGTCTGCATGAGGGTGGCGTCGCCGGTCAGGGCATAGGTCATGTTGAGCTTAAAGTGGAACGGGAAGGCCTTGAGCGACTCGGGCGTGTCGGTGATCTCGTAGGTGACGGATGAGCCGTCCTCGGAGACCTCGACCAGCTTATGCTCGGCGATGCGCGCGAGGCCGTGGCGCGGCATCTCGCAGGTGCCAGCCGCAGACGTCGCCGTGTTGTTGCGCAGTGAGCCCACGATGGGGAACAGAATGGGCGCGTGCTTGCCCCAAAAGGCCGGGTCGCCCTGCCACAGATACTCGTTGCCGTTGAGGGCAAGGCTCGTGAGCTGGGCACCCATGGAATCGATGGCCGCGGTGAGGCCGCCGCGCTTGATGGTGGTGACGGTGGACATGCTACTTCCTCCAAAAGTAAACAACAGTGTCGAGGGCTATTGTCCCACTCTTGGCGGCAAGGAGAAGCGGCAGGCGCAGTTATTGAGCGATTGCGTAAAGGTCGAACCCGCCCTGCGGCGTGCTGTCGACCGTATCGGGCGCCTGTGAATTAAAACTCACCGGAACCATGCGCTTTGAGGCACGGTAACGCGTGCCGTCGGTGGCGACGGGCGGCTCATCGACCGTGAGCTCGTAGTCGCCGGGCTTGAGCTCGATGCCGTCACCTTCGGAATTGACGTATTGGTACTCGTCGATCGCTTGCCCCTTGAGCGTGCGACCCACGATATGGACGAGCATCTGGCTGTCGCCGCGCGCGGTGTCCCACGTCGCGCCGTCCTTGACCTCGACCGATACATGCACCGAGCGCGTGCGGCTGAGCGATTGTTCGACGGACATCTCGACCTTGGCGGCGTCTTTTCGTTGTTGTTCAACATGGCTCCAGACGTTTCCAATTACCGAGCATGCGATAACGCCGGCCATGAAGGCGATGAGGATGGGGCCGAGCGGAGAGCGACGGCCCGCGTCCTCCTCGCGAGCCAGGTCGGGGCGACGTGTGGGCGCGGGTGCTTGGGCACCCTGCGAGGGCACGTCGAGAATGCTGAAGGATGCCGTACTGCCGGGGTCGATGTTATGGCGCGGCTGCGGGATCTTGGCCGGCGAGATGGACATGTCCGCCGGCTCACCGAGTGTGGCCGTGGCATCGGCCTTTGCCTCGTCAGCCTCAGCCTGGGCCCAGGCCTGCTCAAAGGTCAGGGGCTCGGCGGCATCGGAGGCGGCTTCAGGCTCGACACCGGTATCATTGCCGGACTCGTCCTCGTCGCTCGACACGTCACACGGCGCGGGCTCGTCCCACTCTTCGTCCGGAGCCTCGCCCTCGCTATACCACCATTCAAAGTTATCGATATCCATACGGGGCGCCCCTTAAGCCTCGCAAATAAACACTTGCTAGCCTTATACCC
>CALLSU010000189.1:0-1015 GCA_938011935.1 uncultured Collinsella sp. | reverse complement strand
AGGTCTGCTTCAACACCTCGCTTGAGGGCTACTTTGAGGTCATGACCGACCCGAGCTATGCCGGCCAAATCGTAACCATGACCTATCCGCAGATCGGCAACTACGGTATCGACAAGACCGACGTCCAGTCGGCCTTCCCCGGTGATACCGCCCGCCCCGCGAGCGCTCCCGCCATGCGTGGCATGATCGTCCGCGACATGTGCGCCACGCCTTCTAACTGGCGCTCGGCCGTCAGCGTGCCGGAGTACCTGCGTGCCCACGGCATCGTCGCTATCGAGGGCGTCGACACCCGCGCTCTTGTGCGCCACCTGCGCGACAACGGCTCCAAGATGGGCATTATCTCGACGGAAATCTTTGACGTCGACGAGCTTGCCGAGCGTCTGGCCACCGCGCCGACGCTGGTGGGCGAGAACCTGGTCAAGACCGTGAGCTGCTCTGAGCCCCACACTTTTGCCGCGAGCGATCTGCCTGCTACGCATGACTTTGCGCTTGCCCCTGCCGCTCCTTCCCGCCACAACGTGGTCGCCTACGACTGCGGCGTCAAGCGCGGCATCCTGGAGGGTCTGGTCCGTGCCGGCTGCGACCTTACTGTCGTGCCGTGGGATACGCCCGCGGGTGAGGTGCTCGACATGAATCCCGACGGCGTCTTTTTATCCAACGGCCCCGGCGACCCCGATGCCGTGGTGGAGACCTACGAGCAGGTGCAGCGGCTGATCGGCAAGGTGCCGATCTTTGGCATTTGCCTTGGTCACCAGATGATCAGCTTGGCGTGCGGTGCCCAAATGGAAAAGCTTAAATTCGGTCACCGTGGCGGTAACCAGCCGGTTATGAACCTGGTGAGCCGTCGCGTGGAGATCACCGCGCAAAACCACGGCTTTGGCCTGTTGTTCCCCAGTCTGGGCAAACTGATCCCGGAGCTTTCCGGCGGCGAGGCCGAGCATGCGGCCGATGGCGACCTGCGCGCCTGGGTGCGTCGCGGCATCGCGCCGGTCGTGATGAACGAGCGCTTCGGCCG
>CALLSU010000188.1:0-47838 GCA_938011935.1 uncultured Collinsella sp. | reverse complement strand
CCTTTTTAGGGTAATAAAAAAGGCAGATAGATTTTTGCTTTCTATCTGCCTGTGTATCTGATATTTACTTTTCGGGAATTCAAGTCTATCCACAAAGGGAAAACGGCGATTTTACATCTGTGTTTTGGTACAGAGAAAAATCGCCGTTTGGGTAGCAAAAAAGCCCGATATATTCGGGCTTTTCGCAGGAGACATCTTTTTTGCCTCCACATTATGGTCGGAGTGGCGAGACTTGAACTCGCGGCCTCATGGTCCCGAACCATGCGCGCTACCATCTGCGCTACACCCCGATGCAGCTTTTTCATTATAATGATAACGCACACGGTTGTCAAGTATCAATTCTCATTTTTACAGAGAAATATGCGAAATTTGTCGATTCTTGTTTTCGGAAGAAATGTTTCTTTCTGTTATTTTCATCTTGACAGCATTCCGGAATCCCACTATAATAAAACCACTGCGGTCAGCCCTGTCTTGCAAACTTTGCTGACTACATCCTTGGAGACTGTGCACTGCTGCCAGTCTCCTTTTTTCTTTCTTTCAATGCTGCGAAAATATAAAAATGCCGCGACGTTTGTCGCGGCATTTTTATGGTGGACGATACAGGACTCGAACCTGTGACCCTCCGCACGTCAAGCAAATCGTGCCAAGCGGGCAAGCGCTGGTGTGCAAGCGCTTGCGCGGTCTGCGCGCAAATTTATCCCCGCGATTATCCCCGCGTCACTGCTTGGTCGGCTTGCGCACGGGGTAGATGACGGTCTCGCCGCCCGGCGGCATATCATCCGCGTGGATGTAGGTGGGAGCTGTCCACTTAAGGATCAGACAGCGGTCATCCTGCGGCCCTGCCCAGTAGTGATGCCAATGACCGCGGCGGGCGTGCGGCCGCTTTTTTCCGCCGGATGTGCTGCCGGTGGCGGCGTCCTCGTCTGCCTCCGCGCGCGCTCTTGCACCCCGGATGGCCGCGCCCATGCGCACGCCGACATACTGCAGATCGACGGTGCTGGCCTTGCCGACGTCGTTTGGCTTGCGCGGGATCTTTTGCGTGTGCTTGTGATCCGGTGCAGCGGCGATGTCCGCGCCGTCGGAGATGATGTACAGGATGATCTGGATGACGCCAAGGATAATGCGGCCGAGGGAAGCGACGTCCGAGACGGCGCTGATGTCGACGCCGACATTTTCGCGTGTGCGGTCCAGCGTGGCCCGCACACAGTCGCCGATCGTGCCGGACGGGTCCAGATGCAGCACCTGCGGGACGGTGTCCTGCATATCATCATACAGCCACTGCACGCGCAGCTCCGTGGACGCGCAGTTTGCATCGTAGTCGATCCACGCAAAAAAGCCGTCCACGCCGGGCAACTCCGGGTGATGTGCCTTGACGTAGATGCAGGGGTACGGCAGGTGCAACAGCAGGTCGACAGGCAGGACGTCGGTGTCCGCCATGTCCTCCGCCTGCGCAAAAAGCATCTCGGCCATGTCGTCATCGACGGAATAGATGATGCGGCTGCGCCGCCACGCCCAGCAGGCCGTCAGCTCGGCGGCCTGCTCTGCTGCCTCCACGTCGGTGCGGCCGCGGGCGTAGGTAAGGTAGGTGTAGGCCGCGTTGATCGGCAGCGGGCAGTAGTCCGGCCACGACAGGCTGCCGTCGGCTTTGGCGGCCTCGCAGTTGTCCAGCTGCTGATAGGCATCCGGGCAGCTGCGCAGCCACTTGCGCAGCAGCGGCAGCGGGGTCTCGCGGTCACGCATCTGTATCGCCTCCCCCGTCACAGTCCGCATTGCTTTGCAAGCAGCAGGCGCACATACGGCGGGCATTCCCGGCTCCCGGAGATCCACCCCTGCAGTGTGCGCAGCGGGATTGCAAACCGCGCCGCAAAATCTGTCTGCGACAGGCCGGTGTGCTGCACGATCTCGTTGACGGACAGGTGCGCGTAGCGCCAGATGGGCCGCAGTTCTGCGGCCAAGGCCGGAAGCTCGTCCTCGCTGGCGCCAAAGATGTCTGACGTCGCAACATCGGACACGAACGCATCCGGGTCATCGTAGGCAGCGGCCTCCTGCAGCGCTGCCGAAAACTGCTTATCCGTGAGATCGTAGTGCTCATCCAGATCGTCTGCGCTGGCATAGATCCAGGCGTGCGCGACATCGGTTGCCGGGTATCCGCGCTTGGGGTCGCGGTGCAGCGTGATCGCCACATCTACGCCGCCCTTTCCGCCGAGGATGCCTGGCTTGTACTCGGCACGGTAGCCGACGATGGCGGTGTATGACCCACGGATACCGGCGCTCGAGACGAGGCGCTGGAGGCTCCCGTTGATCGCGTCTGTGAGTGTGGTGCCGCTGATCGTGTCCGGCCACTGGCTGCCGGACACGTACACTTCATATTCGTTTGCAGTGATGCCTTTGCTTATCATTGCGTTTTGCCTCCTTTAGTAGCTTCGCGCCAGGCTGCCAGAGCCTTGGCATAGTTTTTGAGTGCGTCGGCGTCATCGTTGCTGACGCGGGCCTCCGCATTGTCAACGTAGATGCGGTAGCCATAAGCCGCCGTACCGTAGACCTTGCCGTTCCAGCGGCCGGCCGGGTAGCATGCCGGCTTGACCGGCTCCGTGATGCCGGATGCCTCAGCGGCCGCGATGCGCTCGCGCTTGGCGGCGGATTGTTTGGCAAGATACTCCGTGTCTACAATGCTATCGTCGATCACGGCGCCGAGCGCCTTCGCGTGCTCGATCTCGTCGTAGGCGTCCTCCTGCGGGACGACCTTGATCCATTTTTGCTCTCCGCGCTGGACGCTGTAGCCGTAGGTGATGTAGTCATCCGCAAATGACCAGCGGTACCCGAGCGCCTTAATGTCGTCCTTGCGCGGCATGGTGTCGCCGCCGAAAAACAGGACGACCGGCGTGTTGTCTTTGTACGGATAGCCGGTCATATGCAGCGTCAGGGGCAGCTCAGCCTCCGCTGCGGCGGCAGCCTCGCGCTCGGATGCCTTGCGCGCAGTGTAGCAAGCATCGCACTCATCAAAGTTTGCGGCTGCCCACTCCTCCCAGCTGTCTGCATCGCGCCGGTTGCAGCAGATCTTAGTGCGGGTAAACGTTGCGCCGCATTTGGCGCAAGTACAGGTTGCGGTTGCTTTTGCCATGATGATTTATCTCCTTTCGTGCGTACCGAATGTGTATCCGCACAGATTACTCGTCGACCCAGCCCCAGAGGTCAAACCATGTGGTCGGGCAGCTCAGCTTGTACGTGACGCCGGAGCCGGTGGTACTATACACCTCGTAGCTGGCCTCCATGTAGCACGGCGCGCAGCCGTTGGAGCGGCGAGAGATGTCCGCGAGATCATCGAGCTCCGAGATCGGCTGCTCGGTCTCGAGATACAGTGCGTGTGCCTCGCTTGTGATGGGATCGCGCAGGATCTCCATGTTGTGCTTTGCCTGCAGTGCTTTTGCCTCGTTGCGTGTCATAGTTCTCGTCCTTTCCGGCCGGTGGCCTGTCGTGTTGTCCTCTTGATGGTTTAAGTATACCGCTCATTGAGCATAATGTCAAGCGTTTTTGCGCTCAGCCGGCGCAAAAAGATGCACAAAAAATGGTTCGGAAGTTGTGCAAAAACGCAAAGATCCCCGGAGGCTTGCCTCCGGGGATCTTTGTGAAAACGTTATTACTTTGTAATCTGCTTAATCGACTGATTCAGCCCCGTTGCCGCCCAGCCAGACACGATGCCGACCGCCGCAGCGTTGAGCCAGTCGTGTGCCGGGAAGTCCGGCACGTCCATCGCCCAGGCGACGACGCCAAGGATCAGGCCGACGCCACCGCAGATGATGGGGATCCATTTGTCGGCCACGCTGGTGGCCTTGACGGCCATACCCAGCAGATACGCGATGGCGGTGATCGCCGCCACAGATGCGATTCCAAGTTCCATAATGATGTCCTCCTCTTAATTTTTGTGCTCCAGATCATCGATCCGGCGATTGGCCACCTTGATGCGCTCGCCGAGGAGCTCGGTGCACTCCTCCAGCTTATATGTACGCGCGATGACCTGATTGTGCTTGTCCACCTTGCGCTCGAGCTGCTCAATGCGATACGCCTGCAGCTCGTCGCGCTTGTCCAGCTCCGCGATCAGCTTGTTGTGCTGCGCGCGGCTGTTGATGAGGCCGACCACGATGGCGGCCGCTGCGCTGATCAGCGCGGCAATGATAACCTCCGACATCCGCGCCTCACTTCCCGCCAGCGGCGTCGATCACCCGCTGACACACGACCAGCGTCCGCATCATATCCATGGACAAGTTCAGTTTGCCGTCACCCACGCCAGCAAGCGCGCCTTTATCCGCAAGCGCCTGCAAGCTGTCGAGCGCCCAGTCGGGTACATTAGTCACCTTGCCGTCCACGATGCGGCCACAGCGCGTATCGCGCATACGCCACATGACGTATAACATCCGCAGCATATCAGCGGACAGGTCAAGATTGCCGCCACCAGTGCCGGAGATCAGACCTGCGTCCATCATCTCCTTGATCGTGCTGCGCGCCCACGCGGGTATGTCGTCGATTTTGTTGTATCGTGTCATGGGTTCTTCCTCCTCTTCGTTCGTGCGTCCCAGCGTCAGCGTATCCTTAAATGCCGTCCACTGCGCCGGGTCATCCACCCACGGCATGGGGCAGTGCTTACCCGTCACGTCGTAGTGCCGCAGCACGTGGTCGGTGTCGATGCCATAGCGCTGCATGATCTCCCGCGCCAGCGCCGCGGCGTTGGCCACGGTCTCCGGCAGGATGTAGTAGCTGCCGTCGGCGCGCTTGCGGCTGCACATCTCGATGCCGATGCTGTTGGCATTGCGGCACTCGGGGTGCCAGTACGCCCGCGCGCCGCAGTGCCACGCCGTGTCGCCCTCGCGCACGGACTGCATCGCGCCGTGCTCGTCCACGAAATAGTGCGCGCTGGCCTGCAGTCTGCCCACGCGGTGGTAGTAATCGCAGTTGTTGCGCGCGGTGTCGCCGTTGTTTGCCGTGTAGTGCATCACAATGTACCGCACCGGCTGCGTGCGCCCGGCGCGGTAATTTGACGGATCGCAAGAAACAAATTCCATCAGCTGTTACCTCCTTCATCTCTGCATCTCATCAATCCGATGCTGTAGGGCATCCTGTAAAATCAACAAGAGGCTCTTTTGAGGCTTATATGATTTCTTCGTTTGTAGTAACAATTACATTTTCCAGCGTGTCGTAGAGCACGATTGAAAAATAGGCTGCGCCATTTGAGCTGGTAAACTCAAAATCGGCAACTCCATTGGCAGCATTAAAGTTTATAACAGGCCCTGCTTGGCCTTTTTCGATATTGGCCAAAGATGTATATCCGACTTTGACTTGGGTTCGGTCAGACTTGAAAAACTTGATAGATTGATATGATATATCAGTGTTTCCTTTCCATCGAATACGCACGACATCACCCTTTTTGACCGGGAGCAAGCCCGTGATATTCGTCCCTGAGTGTGCAACAGGTGCACCGCTGCTGCTATTGTATCGCATATTTTTATACATAGGCGTATGCCCGATGACGTTTCCATCCATGTCAATCGCGGCATCAAGCAGGTTTGTATATGCTGGGGCTTGGGCTACAGCGGTTGCCGTGATAACAATATCGCCGATCACCTCTGGAATAGCTATGACCCCATCTTTGTAAAATGTGGACACGTCCTCACCTCCCATCATGATTTTTACATTACTGACTTCGCACCCCGTGTCGGCAGTTATCGCAGTACAATAAGACTGCCCGTCGATGACATACGCGCGTGGGTTGCTACTTGTGCATTTTGTCAAAGCGACCCGTACAGCTCGCCTCAGCACGTCCGTGCTGCCACGCAATACAGCAGCAGTCACGTCCTTCCCGCCCATCGTCACTTTGATGGATTCAATCAATTTGCCGTTCGTGGGAGTGATGCTTGCTACGAACGGCTGGTACTGCTGCACAGATGCCGCTCCGTTGCTGACTGTGACATCAGTGAGTGTTTTTGTGATGCTGTACGTTGCGATATCTGCCGTCACTGTCTCCGGCGTCCCGTCGATCATAGCTGCTCGGAAAGCGTTGATTTTTTCGATTGTAATGCCGCACGACACCATAAAATTAACCACCTTATCGCGGAAGGTCGCACCAGGATAGGCATTCAAGTAGTTAATCTCGCGCGTCCACGGCGTTTCGTTCCTGCGACGGGCTTCCGCATCTGTGCTGACGCCAGAATTAAAACTCGAGAGTTCGTAATCCTTATCACAGTCGGATTGTGATACCCCAAGTATCGCTTCGCACAGCAGAGCGACCACGCCCGTTCGATCTGCGCCCGCAGAGCAGTGGAAGTATGTCGGCTTGTTTGCGATGACATAATCGAAGAGCGGGTCGAAGATCGCCTTGATATTCCCGCTTGACTTCTGATACGCAAGGTCGTTCCATGTCATATCAACCCACAGCATATCTACGGTCGGTCCAAAGCCACTTTCTGTCCTGCCGTTCAGTTCAGCCGCAAAACGCAGGTCAATTTCCTTGAGGATTCCGAGCATATCAATCGCCTGTTGTCTGCCGTCATCGGTCAGATATCCATACATCTCGCCGCCCCTGAAGAGCAGCCCGTACTTTACCATGCCACCATCGCAATCCCAGCCTCCAAGATCGCGCACGTTGCCCACGTTCAGCAAATGAATCATGCGGCACGCTCCGGTCGGTTTAATGACGCCCTGCTGGATAACTTTTCCGTCAACAAGCAGCACAAAAGTTGATATCGAGCCCGGTGTGCAGTTATAGATTGTGATTGCTCCTGCGCTGACCGGCTGCGAAACACTGTTACCTGTGTACCCGTCCACGATTGTCAGCGTTCCGGCGGACTTCATCACAATGTCTACGCCAACAGGTCGGTTTGCGCTCACTGTCGTCACATATTCGGGTATCTGCGAGACAGCGTAGTCCGAGGGGTCGTAAGTGACGTTTTTCAGATACCTGTCTACCTCTGCGCGGCACTGGTCAAATGTGTACACTTCGGTTTCCACTCCGGTGTTCAAGCAGCGCCTCACAGCATCGCCCATCTCCGCGACTTTGTATTTCGTTGCAGTGCCATTTTTCTCGCGGATAGCGGCGGCGATGTCCTGTACGGCGGTTTCTTCGTAGAGCTTTTTCATCTCAGTAGCTCACCTCCGTGCCATCCGGGAGCGCCGCAAGCACGTCGTTTACGATCTCCTGCTTGTCTGCCGCGGTCCAGTAATCCGTGCCTTTAACGGGTGTGTGGCCGTCCTTGCCGGGCGCACCGGTAGGGCCGGTTGCACCTGCATCACCCTTAGCTCCGGTTGCTCCGCGCGATGGCTTGCCAGTGTCCGTGCCGCCAAGATACCAGTGCCCATTGTCGCCGATGTGCGGCGTAACGCCGTCCGCGCCAGCAGCCCCCGGTTTGCCATCGGCGCCGTCTTTGCCCGGTGCTCCGGTTGCCCCGCGCGATGGCTTGTTGGCCCGATCGTCGGTGTGATGCCGTCCGCACCAGCAGCCCCCGGTTTGCCATCGGCGCCGTCTTTGCCCGGTGCTCCGGTTGCCCCGCGTGACGGCTTGCCGGTATCGGTCGTGCCGAGATACCAGTTTCCGTTTGACCCGATCGTCGGTGTGATGCCGTCCGCGCCGGCAGCCCCCGGTTTGCCATCCGCGCCGCCCTTGCCAGGCGCTCCGGTTGCTCCGCGCGATGGCTTGCCGGTATCGGTCGTGCCGAGATACCAGTTCCCGTTTGACCCGATCGTCGGTGTGATGCCGTCCGCGCCGGCAGCCCCCGGTTTGCCATCGGCGCCGTCTTTGCCCGGCGCACCATCTGCACCATCCTCGACCGTGGCAATGGCCGCGCCGTCCACGCTGATTGTCGTTGCCTTGCCGGACTTAGTGGCCGTTACCACCGGGCTGTGGCCGTCCTTGCCGGGTGCGCCGGGGTCACCCTTTGCGCCGGGGTCTCCCTTGCCGCCCTTGAGGTCTGCCACGGCGATCAAATTTTGCCACGTGCTGCCGCTGTCCGTACTGTACTGGATGTAGCCGTCCGCTACGCGCAAGGCCATGCTTCCCGCGCCGCCTGTCCGCGCCGCCTCGTTGATCGCCGCCACCAGCGTGTCCTTTGCCTCCGTCGTCAGGCCGGCAAGGTCGCCGATCTGACGCTGGATCGTCCGCAACGTCATCTGGTCTGTCGGGGTGTATACATACCCGGCAGGCTTCGCCCGCTTGTGCACTGCAAAGTCCTGCTGCACCATCGTGTACGCGCCGGTGTCGTCGGTGACGTAGGCGTAGGCCGTCAGCGTGTGGCAATCCTGCAGCAGCTCGTCCGGGATGATGGCCGTGCCGTCTGTGCCGACGTCCACGTCCACGCTGCGGCCAAAGCACTTATTTTGATAGTGGATCTGCTCCACGCCGCTGCCCACGCGCAAGCGCCGCCCGGTATCCCACTGCCACAGCGCCCCGCGTCCGTCTGCGATTGTGATAGTCATGTGGTTGCCTCCTTGTACCTGCCCACGACGTAGTAGCTGATCTGCGGGCTATTAACCGTCGCGTCAGATGCTCTCACGCACTGATACGCCGGAGCGTGCGTCAACCTTGTGCCGATATCATTTTCGGTGTTTGTGGCAAGCCAGATGTTGCCACTTCCAACCGTTGGCGTCGCCGACACGACCGGGTTTTCGGCAAAGGCAAACGGGTATTGGCGCGCTTCCTTATTTGCCGCGAGGCCCATCCACGATGCGGTATACAGTGCGCCCCATGTCTGCGTCTCCATTGCAAGCTTGTACGTGTCAAACGTGGCCCACATCTCTGCGATGCCGGATGCCCATTTACGCCACGTCCACTTGCCGGTCGTGCCATGGTCGATGATGGTGTCCGCACCGGAGCTGCCGCCGGGCGACGTGCTGGTCGACCGGCCTCCGCTGGAGGAGACGCTGCCGGTAAGAGACTTTTTGCCCCATCCGATCGTCATGCTGGACTTGTTGCCGACCAGACTTGTGTCCAATTTGGACACCTGCATGATGGTGTCGATGCCATGCGGAGGAGACACCACGCGGACGCTGTCGCCGATCGCAAAGGCCTCGATCATGATATCCTGCGCCGACAGGTCCGCCGCCGTGACCTGGATGCCGCGCGACAGGCCGCTGTGCTGTGCCAGATACGACGCAGCCGCCGCTTTGAGCGTGGACGCATCGTCTGTATTGGCTTGCAGCGTGCCGTCGATGCGCCCATAGATGCCCTCTGCCGCGGCGTTGACAAGATACACCTGCCCGCCGTTTACGTCCTCGATGGTCAGCCCGTCCTTGCCGACTGGATAGACGCGCGTGACAAGGTCCGCGCCGTCAATCTCATCCGTCAGGCCCAGGAGATTTTTGCGCAGCTCGACCGTCTGTGAGCAGCGGTGGGCGTATGACGCCAGGCAGTCGAGATAGACGGCGCCGTCCGCATAGCGGATGCGCAGCTCGCCGCCTGAGACCGATGCTGCCTCTTTGGCCAGGTCAAGCATAGACTTGTACTCGCTCGCAGCCAGCGTGATCGATGGCAGCGACGCGCCGACCTTGCCGAGCTTGATCTGCTTGCCGGCCAGACAGCCGGCGTTGTACTGCGTCACCAGCGCGCCGAGGTATGTCGACACCGCCATCCCATTGATTGTATGCGGCGGCTTGCAGATATCCGCAAGCCACATCATGGCACTGTCGATGCTGTAAGTGCGCATGCCGCGCAGGTCCGTAGTCGTGTCGACAACGGAGCCGCGAAAGACCTCCGCGCCGTCTTTGCGGATGGAGATCACGGACGCGCGCTTGACGGGCACGTCGCGCATGACGTTGCTCGGCGGCAGCTTAATCGTCGCCGCGCTGGCGGAGCCGACGGCCTCGCTGATCGTGCCGTCCACGATCTCGTATCTCGGCATGCCGGCCGCAAAAAGCAGCCGGCCGTCGACATAGCCTGCATACATCACATCCACCCCCTACGGCCCGTCAGGGTGATTTGCCCGGCAGTGGCAGCGATCGCAAAAGCATAGTCCTGCTCGCGCCGGATGGACAGGTACGGGCTGGCGGTCTCGCCCGCGCGCAGCTCGACCGGCGCGGACGGCCGCGAGCAGCGCATGATCGTCGTGTCGGTAGTGACGCCGCCGATTGCCGGGTACAGCAGGCGCTCGCTGGCCAAAAACGCCAGCGACGTCGGCGTAGCCTTGTAGATCTGGATGCGGCGCAAATAGCCGTTTTGGTCTACCGGCCCGCCGCGCGCGTGCATGGTGACATACAGGCCATTGGCAGGCACATCTCCGCACCAGCGCGAGCCGCCGTTGTAGACGTTGCCGTCAGCGTCCGTGATCTCGTACCAGCCCTGCGTCGCCTCTGCCGTCACGATGCAGGACCCGGCCGTAGGCCACGGCAGCTGTACACGCACCCAGTTTTCGACCGTCGGGTCGTCACCGGCCCACACGGTCAGCTCCGTGTCCGCGCCGCTGCCGGACACATGCGCGTATGACGATGACGATCCACCGACGGTCAGCGTCTTGCCGACCATCAGGTTGCTCGTCGCTGCCAGCACGGGGATGGTGATGGCGGTCTCCGTCGGCTCCAGCAGATACGGATCAGCGTCGATTGTGACATCAAAGGTCGTTTTGTCCAGTGATGTGTCCGGCGCGCCGACGGTGCACCGGCCGATGTAATAGCCGGTTTTGTTGCTCAGCTCCAGCTTCAGCCGCCGCCCATGTACGGCGGCGGCGAAGCTGTAAAACTCAAAATTCCCGGTCGGTGCAAAGCCAAAGCGGAGCTTGATCTTCCGATTGCCAAAGACCGGGCCGCCCGTCAGCGCGTCGGTGAGATCGATCTCGCCGTCCGCGCCTGGGACGCTCTCGCTCTGCGTCTTGATGTCCGGCAGGCCGATTTGCACGCTCATCAGATCCAGCGCGGTGTACTGTACACCGCCGATTTTGCACGTAAGTGCCATTATATCGTCCTCCTGTCCTTGCTCGCGTAGATGCCGCCGAGTGCATAGTCCATGCGCGTGGCGACAGAGCCGACAAGCGCGTCTCCGTCCATGTAGATCTGCATCCCTGTGATCGCGCGCTCGAGGCGGTCCATGCGCTCCAGCACGGCGGCGATGTCGCCGCCGGCTGCGGCCAGGGCAGCTGCCGTCTGCAGTGTGGCAGCCTGTGCATACAGGCCCTGCATGTCCACGCCGACGACATACTGCGGCTGCAGCGTGGCTGCGATGTCTCTGTTGATGTCGCCGATGGTGTCCTGCCAGCCGGCGCCGATGCCCTTGGCCATGTTGGTACCGATGCCCGCAAACACCGTCGACGGGCTGTGGATGCCGAGTAGCTTTTTGATCCAGTCGACCAAGCCAGTAAAGAGGTTGGACACGTCCGTCTTAAGCCGCTGCCACTGCTCCGTGATGCCCTTGCGGATGCCGTCGACGATGGACACGCCGATGCCGGCAATCGCCGCGCCGGCGGAGCCAAAGCTATGGATCAGGGATGCCAGCAGCTTGGGCACAACGGCGATAAGGTGGCCGGTGCTCGTGATGATGCCAGACACCAGCGCCAGCAGGATCTGCAGGCCGGCCTCAACGATCTCGGGCAACGATGCCAAAATCGCATCGACGATGTTGGTGATGATGATCGGGATGGTGTCGATTAGCTCCGGCAGCGCTCCGACGAGGCCCTGGGCCAGCGCCAGCAGGATCAGCACAGCAGCCTGCACCAGCAGCGTGATGGACTCCGGCGATGTCAGCTGGTCCGCCACGCCCTGCAAAGCCACCGCGGCCGCCGTGATGATGCCCGGCAGCTGATCCGCGATGCCGAGCAGCAGCGCGCCGACCAGCTCCACGGACGTGCCGGTCAGGTCAGGCAGCGCGGACAGTAGACCGGTCACAAGCGACCCGACAAACGCCAGCGCCGCCGGGACGGCCTCCGGCGCATACGATGCAAGCTGCGCGGACAGCGACGCGATCAGGCTACCAGCGACGCGCGAAAAGCCATCTATGCCCTCGTCCTCAAACGCCGTCGTCAGCTGGTCGACGGCGTCGATTGCCGTCGGAAGCAGCGTCGATCGCATCGCGTCGGATACCGGCTTCATCAGCTTGCCCAGCATCGCGTTGACGTTGTCCTGCAGTGTCGACGTCAGACCGGCGACCGTCTTACTGGCCGCCTCCATGCCGCCGGCAAATTTTCCGCCCGCGTCCGTCGCGTGATTTACCGCCTGCGTCAGCTCCTCGGCGGAGATGCTGCCGGCGGCCATGCGCTTTTGCACATCCTCCATGCTCTCGCCCGTCTGATCGCAGATGTCGATCAGCGGGTTCCAGCCGGCGTCGATCATCATCTGGACGGTCTCGCCGGTCAGCTTTCCCTGCGCCGTGGCTTTGCCGTAGGCGCGGGCGAGCGACTGCATCTTGTCAGCATTTCCGAGAGAGATGTCGCCAAGGCGCTGCAGCGTGCCGGACACGTCGTCCGACGCAACGCCAAAGGCAAGCAGCGTCTGCGCGCCGCCGGCGAGGTCCGACATGGCCAGCGGCGTGGCCGATGCCAGCTTTTGCAGGCTTCCGACCATGCCGTTGGCAGCCTCCGAGCTTCCGCCGAGCATCGTCGTAAAGTTTGTGACGTACCCCTCCATCGCCTGGTTATACTCCAGGCCGGAGGAGACCATGCCTTTTGCAGCGTTGAGCACGGATCCGGCGGCTGACTTGATAGCGCTGGCCGCCAGGTCCGACATCACGCCCTTAAGGATCGTCCATCCCTTGGATGACTTTTGGGCATCGTCTCCGGCGTCCTTTGCCGCGATTCCAAGTTTTTGCAGTGCTTTTTGTGCGGGGCTGATAGCAGTAGACACTGCATCGGATACCTTGCCCTTGAGTGTGCTCCACGCGCTGGAGATCTTCGCAGCCTTTTCTCCGGCTGCGTGCGCCGCATCACCGAGCTTTTGCAGCGACTGTTGTGCGCCGCCGGCTGCCGCGGATGCCATGTCGGCCAGCTTGCCCTTTACTTTGCCCCAAGCCCCGGACGTGTACGTCGCCATGCGGCTTGACTCTCTCGCCGCGGATTGCAGCTTGGACAGTGCGCTATCCAGCTTGGCCCATCCGCTTACGGATTCTTTCGCCTTATCTCCAGACTCGCCAGCTGCTGCCCCCGCATCTTTTGCGTCCGCCTCCAGCCGCGTGAGCTGCTGGCGCGTCGCCTCGATCTCCCGCTGGTAGTCTCGGTACTGCGCCGCGCTGATCTTGCCATCGGCGAGCTGCTTGGACATCGACTCCTGCGCCGCGATCAGCATCTCAAGCTTGTCCTTCGCTCCGGCGATCGACCCGGCGAGGATTTCCTGCTTTTGCGCAAGCAGGACGGTGTTGGTGGGATCAAGCTTGAGCAGCGACTCGACGCCGCGTAGCTCCCCGCTCAGAGCGCTCGCCGACTTGCGCGCCTTAAGGATCGCGTCGCCAAGCTTTGTGGTGTCGCCGCCAATCTCGACGGTGATGCCCTTAAGTGTCGTACCTTTGCCGCTCAAGCGTCCACCTCCTCCTGCCGCCCGAAGGTGCTGCGCAGACCGTCCACATCCGGCTCAGTCTGCTCCAGCCTCCAGGCGTTATCCAGATACTCGCGGCCGTCTGCTGACTGCAGCTTGCGCGCGATAAAGGCGTCGCGCAGCAGCAGCATATAGTCGTCCAGCAGCAGATCGCAGACATCCGGCAGAGCCATGTTGGCATACTGTGCCACCAGATGCTCTCCGAACGTCTCGATCGTGTAGTGGCATCCCGTACCATCTCCGTCATCGGGATAGTACGGGATGGTCAGTTTTTTGCCTTGGTCGCCCCCGCGACAAAGTCCGAGTATGCGGCAAAAAAGCCGACAAGATCGTCAAAGGCAAAAAGCCCGGCGACCTCCTTGGGCGTAAACGTCGCGCCCGTGCGGTTGCAGTTAAGGATGTCGCAGACGATGTCGATCATCTCGTCCACGCCAGCGCTGCCCTGCATAGCCGTCATCCGCTTAAAAACGCTCAGCGGCGGCACGGTCAGCAGCAGCTCGCGGCCGTCCGGCAGCTCCAACGTAAAGGTCGCCTTGTGCTGGCCAAGTGTAAATCGATTTGTCATGCCGTGTACACCTCGTCGTAGTAGATCAGCGTGCCCTCCGCGTCCATCGGGTCGGCAGCAAACTCCGCGTCGATCACGGTCTCCTTGTCTTTGACAAATGCGATCTCAAACCCGGACTGGTTTTTGCCGACGATGCGCACGTAAAGCTCGCGCTTGCCGTCCTTGTCAGCGTGCTTAAAGCACAGCACGTACTTTTTGCCGTCGGCGTTGTCGACGCCGCCGATCTTAACGGATCGCTTCGCGGGTTTCCCGCTCGCTGCGTCGGTCTCCGTCACGCGGGCCGTCGCGCTGAGCTTGGCCAGCGTGTTGCCGTCCCACGTCATCACGCCGGACTTAAGCGTCACCTCCTCGGCGGTGAGCACCGTCTTAGACACAAGTCCAAGATCGTCCTTGGCAGTATAAAGGGTGGGCTTGTACGACAGCGTCGCGCCGCCGGAGATGTAGCCCAGGATGTTGTCGTCCGTGCAGATCGCCTCGGTCTCCGGCACGGTCGTGCCGGTGTACTCCTGCGCGTAAAGCTTGCCGGATCCAAGCGTGATGTCTTTTCGTTTGGTAAGTGCCATAATTATGCAAATCCTTTCTCGGTGTACGCAAAATCGTACACCGTCTCAAAAAAGTGCTCCGTGTCGATCCACATGCGCTCCTCCCGCACGTACTCAAGGCCGAGCGCGTCGAGCCGCTGCTCGATCAGGGCCTCGAGATCCTCGGCTGGCTTTTGCGCGTAGAGCTCGATCGTGATGTTGTGCTCGGTGATGCCGTTGTACAGGTCGGCGCCGCGGCGGGTCGCCCGGTCGTGATACACGGCATACGGCAGCGACGGCGGCATAGCCCAGCACGTCTCGATGTGCTGGATGCCGTCGAGCACCGTTGAGATGATGTCAGCCACCGCTTACCGCCTCCTCCACTTGCTGCAAGTACTTCTCGGTGACTTGTGTCACCGCTTTTTGCAAAAAATGCGTGCCTTCGACGCGGCCGCCGTTGATCTTTTGGTGCCCAAACTCCAGCAAGTGCGTCAGACGGTAGTCCGGCCATTTGACGTACCACGTCCGCGCGTATCCGCTGTCCGTATCAAGCGTCAGCTTGGACGCGATCTGCTTGTAGTAGTGCCCGGTGCCGGACTTGCGCCTCGGCGCGGTTTTGCGCGTAGTGGTCACCAGCTCGCGCATACTTGCATCTACGATTTTGCGCAGCTTATCCTGCACGTCACGGCTGTACTCAGCCAGCACACCCGCGATCGCATCGCCGAGCTCGTTTGCCATCACCATCATGCGTCCATCACCTCCCCACGATCTCAAGCCCGCCGTCCCGCGTCTCGTAGGTGCGCTCGACGATGTAGCGCTTGCCCTCGTGCTCGACAAATCGCTGGCCGTCGTAGTCTCGCCAGTCGGCCAGCCGAAACTGCACCGACGGGTGCAGTCCGACGGCCGCGGCCTGGTAGTGCTCGGCGCGCGTGATGCTTTCGCGTCGGCAAAACACCTCGTGCTTGCCGACGTCGTTGCCGCGCTCGTCAATGGCGATCAGAGTGATTACATCATCGTACACACGTCTCCCTCCTTTGCCGGTGTGTCCGATTTGGGCACACCGGCGTGTTGTACCTTAGCCCTGCATCTGCTGATGGCAGAGCCGATTATTGATTTTGGCCCGCAGGTAGCGCGGCATCGCCATGGTCGGCTGCTGCCTGCGCTCGTGCAGGTGCGCGGCGTACATCTCCAGCAGCAGCTGGTCGGCCTGATCACTCAGGTCGAGGACGACGCCCTCGGTGCGCAGCATCTTGGCCGCGGCCGTGATCAGCGCCGCAAAGTACTCGTCGCGCTTGGTGTGCGTCACGCCGAGATCAGCCTTGAGCAGCGCAAGCACCGTCTCGGCCGGGCTGACGTCCGCCATTAGCCGTCGCCGGAGCCGGACGGCGTGCTCTGCGCAGTGTTGACCGCGTCAGACGCAAAGGTCAGGCTGGTGGTCGCTGCGGTGTTATCGTAGCGGACGATCACAAAGGCCTCGCCGCGCACCGGCTTGCCGTCGTAGCGGGCGGTCGCCTTAAATGCCGTCTGGTCCTCGATAAATTTGACCTCCGTGGACTGCTCGAGGGTCGTGCCCTCGCGCTCTGCCAGCAGATACAGATCCATGTAGCCGCCGATGATCTGGCTGTCCGGGACAAAGTCCAGCTCCACGATCTGGCCGCCGACGACCGGCATCTCGGAGGTAATACCGGCGGTCAGGGCCGCCGCGCTGTTAAAGGCCAGCGCCTTGGCCTGCAGGTCAATGTGCGTCTTGTGATTGCACACCCAGACGGGCTTGCCGGCCGAATACTTGGTATCGGCGACACCCAGCGCGCCGATGAGCTCGGCGTAAAACTCCGCGCCGTTTTTGGTGGCGATGTTGAGCTTTTTGATGTTGCTGGTGCTGAGGTTGGTAAACGTGCCCTGATTGGTGCCCCACCACGCCGGAGACGTTGCAGCCGCCAGGCGAGTGGCGATGCCGACCGGCATCTTGGTGCCGGTGCCAAAAAGGATGGCCTTGTCCAGCGCGTAGCCGATCGCCTGGCCGAGCTGGTCGAGGATTTCGGTCGCAAGGCCGATGTTGTCGTCGTCCTCGAGGTAGCAGTTGGAGACAAAGACATAGCCGCCGACCTTGTAGCCGTCGGTCTCGACCTGGTTGATGGTGATAGTCAGCTCGTTGAGCGTGCCGACCATCTCCGTCCACACGGCCTCCGGCACAGTGCCGACGACGTTCTGACGTGCTTTGCCGCGCACCTGGCGCAGGCGGGTGTAGCCGATCAGCTTGCTGTATCTGTTGATGTTGTCGCGGATGATGTCCAGCATCACCTCCGGGATGCCGAGCGCGGCGCCGGACACGGCGCGCTGCTGGCCAAGCATCTCACGGGTGCGGGTCAAAAATGCGGTGACGTCCTCGCGGGCAAAAAATGCGTCGCGCTGGGCGTAGGTCATGCCGTAAAAACGGCTGCGGGCATCGCCGCCCGCGGTGTTGGTAGGCATAGTGTTGTGTGCTCCTCTCTCAGTGTGATGTGTGGGGTTGGTGTTGGCCGCGCTGCGGGCCTCGGCGGCGTTGGCTTCGGCGGCCTCGATCTGCTCGGTCAGGCTCGCGGCATCCGCCTCGGCGGCCTCGATGTCTTCTGTCACCTTGTCGCGGTCCGCCTCAAACTCGCCGATCGCCGTCTCGCAGGCGGCGCGCTCGTCGTCGGTCTGGGCCGCCTCGATGTCTGCGGCCAGCTCGCTCTCGCGGGTCTCCAGCGCCGCAGCCTGCTCACGCAGCTGTGCAAGCGTCGCGTTGACGGCGGACAGCTTATTGCGCAGCAGCAGTACTTTAAGTGCCATGGTTGTCTCCTCCTGTCAGTCTGGTTTTCATCTTGGTTTTCCACGCCTCGGCCTGCCGGCGCTGGATCTCGGCGAGATCCGCATGGCGGGCTTTGACGGCGGTCTCCTCGTAGGCCGGGAAAGTAACGACGGAGACCTCATACAGCGGATTTACCTTTGTGATCTCCCAGCGGCACTTTCCGCCGCCGAGATCCACAAAGGTCTCCTCCTCGATATCAAAGCCAAAAGAGCACTGGTCGACGTCACCGCGCTGGACGCGCGCATAGAGGCTCATGGCGTCGGTGTCGGCTCGATTGATTTTGATGCTGCCCCAAAGGCCGCGCGCATCCTCGCGCAGCTCCAGTGTGCCTACTTTGGTGCGGCCAAGCACAAGCCGCGTGTCGTGGTCGATCAGGGCGCGGATGTCGCCGGACAGGCATCCGGCAAAAGCGCCCGGCTTGACGATCTCCGTCGCGCCGTCCCACAAAGTGTACGGGCTGTCAAAGACGGCAAAGTATCCCTCGATGATCAGCTCGTCTCCGTCCTCCCGTGTGCAAAACTGCTGCGGGATGCTCCGCAGCTGCCGGCCGTGCCGGCTGTTAATATCAGGCATCTGTGCCCTCCTTCTGCTGATCCTGGATCAGCTTTTTTTGGTCGCCGATCATGCCGGCGGGGATGTAGTTTTCCAGCATCACGAGCTGGTCGAGGTCCTTTTTGGGCGTCATGCCCAGCCAGTCGCGCACCTCGTTGCCGGTCATGAGGCCGCGCACATACAGGTCGCACGCGACCGACGACAGGTCGGCCATGCTATAGGCATACAGGCTGCGCGGATTGAGGCGGAAATACCGGGCCGGCGAGAGCAGCAGCTTTTTGGTCAGCTCCTGCTGGATGGCCGTGGCGATCTCCATCACTGTCGAGCGCACGTAGTTGTTGTAGGCGTCCTGGTCATAGTCCCCGACGCCCAGCAAAAACGCCGGGACATGCATCACGCTGGCGACTGTGCGCTTGTCCAGGGTCACGGCGTCGTTGATCGCCAGATCCTGCAGCGACAGGGGCTTGATCTGCTGCACGTCCATCAGGTCCGCCTGCACCACCCACGGCTCTCCGGCCTCGTCGGTGCTCAGATAATCGTCCAAAAATTTGCGGCGGCCCTCTTTGCCGGCAAACTCCTCGGCGATGCCGTCCACGCGGACGATAATCGACGGTTTCCATTTTGTGGACATAAAGCCCTTTTTCGTGGCGGCTGCCTGTTTGAGGCCAGCGGTCACGTCGCGCAGCTGCACCCGGTAGCCGGTGCCGCGCCACGGATAGGTCAAGTTCGGGTGGAGCACAAAGTGCAGCACCTCGTCCGGCGCAAAACTGCGCCCGCGCCACTGCACGACGTAGCTGTCGCCGACCGGCTGCGCGGTTGCATCCGGCATCGGCATCAGGTCGTCCAGGTAGCCGTTGGTCGTCACCGGCAGCACAAAGGCATTGCCGTCTCCGGTCGTCAGCATCGTGCGCACGATCCACTCAATCCATGTTTTGCGCGTGGTCAGCCCGTAGGGATTGATGTCCACCTTGGTCGCCAGCGCATCGCGCACGCGCACGTCGCCCGCCTTGGTGTTTTCCATCAGATGGATCGTCATGCTGGAGACGCTTCCGGCAATCGCGTCGACTGCCGCGGCGACCTCCGGGCAGTCGATCAGCCGGGTGTAGCCGGGCACCTGCATCGCAGACCCGTCGCTGCCGACGATCCACCCGATCAGGCCGCCGGCGCCTCGCTTTTTGGCCGCCTTGCGGCCCGCGAAAAGTCTCATATCTCACGCTCCTGTCATGCAAACCAGCCAAGGTCTTTGGCTGCTTTTTCAGAGTTTTCGAGCATCCGAATTGCCGCAAAGACGGACGCATCAAAGACGTCGATGCGCAGCGTCGGCTCGATTTTCTCGTACTGAACCATATCGTCCGTCTTTTCGACCGCACGGACGTTTTGGACGCAGTACTCGTAGGGCTCGGCGTGGAGGTAGTACAGCAGGCCGTTTTTCGCAGCCGCTTCGATGTGCCGGAAGCCCTCCGATTTTTTGTAAAAATACTGCGGCTGGTCGATGATCTTAAAGCCGGCCTTTTTCATGCCGGCAAAGTACTCGCGGCAGAATTTCCGGTCGTGGCCGACCTCGGCGATCTTAAAGCCCATCTGCCGCATCCGCACAAACCACGCCACGATCTCCGCGTGATTGACGGACTTGTCGTTGCTCATGCTCAGCCAGCCGTCCTCCTGCCAGCCAAACAGTGGGATGTTGTCCTCCTCGGCCTTGACGGCCGCGGCCGTGACCGGGAACCAGCAGTGCGGGATGATGATGTTGACGCCCTGGTATACGCCGTACAGGCAGGCCGCCGTCAGGTCGTGCATCTTGGACAGGTCCGCGCCTCCGTACCACTTGATCGGCAGCTTCGCAAGCTCCTCGATCGTCCAGTGGTATTTGGCATCCGACGCCCGAAACTCGGCGATGTTAAAGTAAGCCTTCATGGCCGATGTATAGACATTCAAGGACTTTGCAAAAAAGTCTTTGCGCTGCTGCGGGTCGTTTTGCGCCTGCAGCGCGTCGGTCATGATGTCGTTTGGGCGGATGGACTCCCCGTAGGCGGGGTTTGCCATGCGCTGCACGTCGGCGTTGGTGTAGTCCACGTTGCCGGACTCATCGACCGGCGCAGCCGCGATGTACACAAAAAGCGCATCCGCGTCCGCGGACTTGATCGTGCCGTTGAGGATCTGTCTGCAATACTTGAGCCTGTGCCCGCAAAAGCTGTTTTCCCGGTCGCCGGCCGTGGAGATGCCGATGACGAGCTTGTTGGTGTACGCCTTGGTCGCCTCCTTAAGTACGTTGTACTGTTTGGGCGACTTGTAGGCGTGCAGCTCGTCGGCGATGATGATGTTGGCGTTAAAACTATCCTGCTGATCCGGGTTGGATGCCAGCGCGTTGATGTAGATAGATCCGTCGCCGACCGTGCCGGAGATGCTGCGCTCGGCGTTGTTGTCCAGGATGCGCAGGCCGTTGGGGTCGTCGTCCTGGGACAGGCCGAGCCGCCGCACGTTGTAGGCCAAAAAGCCAAAAGACTCGAGCGACTGCTTGAGCGCAGCAGACACGATGTACACCTTGGACCCGGACGGCGACTCGATCAGCGACAGCGCCCAGGCAAGCGCGGCCGCAAACGTCGTCTTGATGTTTTTCCGGGGTACAAAGATAAATGCCTCCTTAAACCGGCGCTCGTCTGTGCCGGCAAGGTAAAAGCCAAGGAGGTTGTACACGCAAAACTTGTGATACGGCAGGAGCAAAAACGGCTGTCCGCGGAGTGGAGTGGCGTCCAGCCGCTGCCCCTGCTGGTGGCACAGCATAGTCTCGATCAGCTCGATCGCGTACTCCGCCTCGGCCGGCCGAAAATCCCAGCGCGAGTCGGCAAGGTCCGCGACAAAGCGTTCGCACGCCTGCCGGATGTCCGGGCAGGCGAGGATTGTGCCGTCCAGGCAGCCGGTGACGTAGTCCCAGACCGCCTGTGCATTGTGATGGTCGCCGAGCTTTGCCCGGAGGCTGTCCATGTCGTGCTGCGTCATTTGCCCGCCCTCTCTCGTGCCTGCGCCAGTGCCCGCTCCAATGCGGACGGACCGGAGGGCGGCGCCTTTGCGTTACCCAGCACCCGGCGCTGGCCGGTCGGCGTCAGCCCGAGCTGTGCGGAGATGTCCACGACCTGGGCGCGCAGGCTCTCGACGACGGCATAGTACGGGTCTTTGACGACGTTGGTCGCGCCGGACTTGTTGGTATACTCGGCGACAAAGTGGCCTCCGTTCCCGCGCCAGTCTTTCTCGGCGCGGGCGAGCTCGGTCTGTACACGGGCGAGCGTCTTGATGATCGGCTCAAATGCCTGGTTGTAGGTGCCAGCGAGCCGCATGTTCTCGCGGATCGCATCCTCGCGCTTGCTCATGTCTCACGCTCCTTTTGTGTCCACTTTGGACACGCTTCCGGCCGCTGTTTGGCCAGGAAAGTTTCGCTTTTTCGCGCAAAATCTGCGCACCCCAGAAAATCCGCCTCCAAGGTTCCCGCGCGCGCGCCCGGTTGCTTTGTTTCCGCGCGATCCCCCCGCGCCGAAAACTCGGCGCGGTTGGATAGAGTTCCTCCCCACCGGTCTCCGGTGGAAAATTCTGTCAGTCTTTAGGGGCGGGGGGCATCCTTTGCCCGGCGCGCCTCCGCCACTGCTCGCCCAGCGCCGTGAGCTGCTCGCTGTTGCGGTCGTGCATCGCATCGTGGCAGCGCGAGCAAAGGCTGACAAGATTCCAGGCCGCCCAGGCATAGCTTGGATAGCGCCCGGCCGGGAAACAGTGATGCACGGTCGTCGCCGCGCGGTGCTTGCCGTATCGCAGGCACTGCTGGCATAGGTAATCATCGCGGCGCAGGACGCGGGCGCGCAGCGGCGGCCAGCGCTTGTCTGCGTAGATACCGGTCGCCATAACGGGCTATCACCTCCGAGACGCCCGGCGATCTGCGCAAAATAAAAAACGCCCGAGCGACTGACACACATTGCTGCGTAATCAGATCGCTCAGGCGTTATCGCTCAGGCGTATGCGGTTGTAGTCGACGATCGTCGTCCGTCTGCACCGGTGGCAGTACAGCGGAAAGTTGAGCACCACCGTGTCCGGCAGGATGACGACGCGCGTCACTGCTTGGCACACTGGGCACACGGCCCGGTTGCCTTGCACTATCATTTTACTACTTTTGCAATCCTTTTGCAAGTAAATCCCTCCATTTTGTTTGGGCCGCGTCTAAAGATATACACAACCCCAAGACAGATAATATAGGCATCTACTCCTTGCGCGCTCGGCGCTCCGGCAGCAGATACACTATATAATCATAGCACCCAAACTCGTTTTGCTTGTGGTCCGTGTCCAGTATGTACGCGCCCGGCGGCGCGGTGACCGTGACCGACTCGTCCACCATCTCGGACTCCTCGACCGGCTTGCGCAGGTTGCGGCTGGCGTTCCAACCGCGGTCGCCGACCGCGGTGGCCGGCGCGTCCGGGTTGCGCTCGTGGAGCAAGTACTGCGCCAGCTCCAAAAAGTCATCATGTACATACATCTCCGTCTCGCCGATTGGCAGGATCTCGACGTTGTCGCCGTTTGGCCACAGCGCGCGGATGGTGTCGTAGTCTCCCGCGCCCGTCGCACTGATGATCAGATGGTGGTGCAGTCGTCGGCTTCCGTCGCGCTGGGTCTCCTGCGTGACGTACACATAGCGCAGCTCGCGCCCGGCCCGCCGGTACTGCCGGCGCATCCGGTCGAAAAATGCGGCGACCTGCTTTTTCGCGGCCTTGCGGTTTGGCGGCAGATGCTCGTCGTCGTATGTAAGCGTCACATACAGGTCGCGGCGCGTAAAGTTGGCCGCGAGCTGCATCTGCAGCTTTTGGTACGCAAAGCGGTAGTTGAGCTTCCTGCGCGCCGCCGTGGAGCACTTGGCCTTTTCGGCTCGCGCCCTCGGCGCGTCCGTTGACAGCACCTGCGTATAGCAGACAGCGCGCACAAGCCGCCCGGCAGTCTGCTTTTTAAGTCGTTTTGTTTTTGCCATGTAGCCTCCTAACAGGACGCAAAACGGCGGGGCCGCAGCCCCGCCATCCCTTTTTGCTTGTTTTCGGGCGATGCGAAATCTATGCCGTAGGCATAGGCCACCTCCCATTTGTTGTCCTTGGCCAGCCGCGCGAGCCTAGCCTCCGCCTCGGCGTGGCCGGCAAACGGTCGCTCGCCGAGGACCGGCAGCCACTCGTGCGTGCGCGGTGATCGCATACAGATCGTCCAGCCGAGCTGGTCATCGACAACCTTGCGGCGCACTGCAAAAAGATAGTCGCGCCTCCGATATGTCACGCTTTGCATCCGTCATCCCCCTATGATGTCGATCTCGTACTCGTCTCGCAGCACGCGGATCAGGTCCGGTGCGGAGACGTACCCGTCGCGCACGCTCTCGCTCAGTGCCTCCACTTCGTGCCAGATGCGCTGCAGCTGCTCGGCGTCCATGCCTTCCTTGTCCAACAGCGCCGTGAAAAAGATCGCCAGCGTCACCCGGCAGGCATCTGCCGTCGCCGTGTCCTTTGCGCGCTGCACGTCCGCCATCGTCGCCGGTCTCCGGCGCGGGTTAATTCGCTTTGGCATCACTATCACCGTCCGTCCTTACCTGCGCCTCGAAGTAAAACTCAATCGGTTTTTCGGCCTCAATGACATTGCCATAAACCACGCCGACCTTGTAGATATAGTTCTCGCGCAGCTTTCGCGGAATTTCTGCGATGTACCGTCTAAAAGTTTCAAGCGAATTTGCACGCTTGTAGTGATTGCACATTCGGCAGGATGGCATGAGGTTGTCAAGGTCATCTGTTCCAGCGTCCTCAATCCCCCACGCCCTCAATGGTTGAAAATGGTCTACCTGCATATCCTTGTAGGAGATTTCGCGTCCACAATACGCACAGTGGCCATTATACTTTCGGTAGACCGCTTCACGCTTCGATTTACTAATTGCCATCCTTCATCGCCTCCACGTAACACCAGCTTTGAGGCGGGCGCTCTAAAAAGCATCCTGAATTTTTACAATCAGGGCAGTCTCTTTTTGCAAGCCCAAGATCAGCATAAAAACAGTCGCGGTTGCTTTTCCTGAACTCTCGTAACTCTCGCGGCTTATCGTAGATTTTAAGGTCGGAGATGTGCCAGCCGTACAGCCACTTGCCGTCAGCGTAATTCTGGAAATCCTCTGGGTGGATACACGCGCGGTCAAGATCGAAGTCTTTCCACCTCGCGTAATCCTCGTGGCGAAACGAAAAAATCGTATCATCATCGTAGGTATCAATGCTGTCGCACACAAACTCGCCGATGATTGTCCCATTGCAAGTGATGTCAAAAGCGTTATGCGTATGGTCATCCGCATAACAATACCGCTTGCCTCGGCAAAATGTCAGGTGCCGATCTTTGGTGCAGTAGATATAGCACTTAAACGGCGTGTGCAGCTTTGGGCGGCTCTTGCGCACCTCAACGGTCTTTTTGCCATTGGCGATCAGCTCGCACCATTTTGGGCGGATGCTGATAAGTACGGCCTTACTCACTGGGCATCGCCTCCCCGTCCGGCAGCACCATCAAGCGCCCGGCCTTCCCAAGCGCAACTACCTCGCACAGCTGCTCGACAGGCACGCCAAGCGCGGCTGCCGCACAGCGGACTATGATGTCTGTGCTCATCGCCATCTTGTACTCCTTCGGCTCGAAGCCGAGGTCCTCGTATGCCTTTAGCTTTTCCCACACCTTGCGCTGTGTGCAGCTACCACCGTGCGGGCACGGCAACTCCTGGCACTGCGATATGTCGCAAAATTTGCCGTCAAACGTTAGTCTGTTCATTTCAATTTCTCCCGAATCGCACGTGACAGTTTCGGGCAGTCGCCCAAAAAGTCCACTCCGTCGGCTATGTAGTAGCGCGGCTTACCTACGTACTCCGCCCAAAGATGCTCCAGCTGAGCGCCCTTGGAGTCCTTCCAGTCCGCGAGGAAGATGATCGCGTCCGCGCTGTCCATCTGCGCAAAATTGATGCGCATGTAGTCTGCAGGGCTCATGCCCTCCGGCAAATCCGCCGGATTGAGTGGTGTGTGGCCTGCATCATGCACGGCAGCAGCCACCATCCAAAATTTGAGCTTGTAGTTTATATCGCCGGTGATCTTACCAGATATGTACACTTTCATGTGTCGTCCTCCTTTTCCGTGCGCTCAATCTGCACCGTAAAGTGCGGGTTGTCCGTCCTGCCGAGCAGATAGTCCGTGGTCACGCCGAGGATGTCGGCGGCCGCGACCAGCGCGTCGAGCGACTCGACAGCCACACTCCTGTAAGGCGCATAATACGTGTCGCCACTCGCAAGCCCCGCCACAGTGGTGTGCAGTGCCTCGGCGACTGCCTCCTGCTCTCCGTATTCGGCCAGCGCGTGCGTCAGTCTGCCCCAGTAGATGCGGCACTTGCTCTCGCGCTCCTCGCGGTGCTTGGCAACCTCGTCGTTCGCGCGCTGCTCGGCCTCGGCCTTATCCTCGCGGAGCTGCAGGTGCCTGTCCTTGGCGACCTTGCAGTACTTGTCGCACGTAGCGATGTCGTAGCACTCCATGCAGCAGGTGTGCTCGCAGCTGCGCATGTAGTTGCCGGTCGTCTTTTGCAGCGATTTGACCATGTTGCCGCACGGGACGCCGCATGCATACTTGCACTTGCGGGCGGCGAGACTGTCGCGGTCGCTCAGGATGCGCTCGGCCTCGCCGCAGCGCATGGCGCCCAGTCCGTCCTGGCCGTTGCCCTTGACCTTGGCAATCAGTTGCTGGTCGTCCGCGGAGCACTTGGCGATCTCGTAGGCCACGCTCTCGGGCATGCGGCCGTCGTCATAGTACTGCTTGATCTGCGGGATCAGCTTGGTCTTGATCGTGTCCAGCCGCGCGATCTTGGATGCCGAGATGTTGCACGCGGTGGCGACGTAGTCGCGCATCCGGCCCGGGAACTCGTAGCCCTGTGACTTGAGGCCGTACAGCAGATCACGCACGCGGTCGACCTGCTTGGAAGTCTCTGCCGAGGTCAGCACGCGCGTCGCACTGTTGGCCTGGATCAGCATCAGCTCCTCCATTAACTCGTCGCCCGGCTCGCGCACAAAGCACGGCGTTGTCTCAAAGGGCTTTGTGTCCTCGGCGAGATGGTCGTCCAGGATCGTCATCAGCGCACGGTGACGCCGGTGTCCGGAGATGATGATGTAGCCCTCGCCGTCTCCGGACGGCCGGACGGTCAGCGGGTCGAGCAGCCCCTGCATCAGGATGCTGTCGATCAGATCGTCGACCTTGGATGTGTCATAAAAATTTTTGTCGTTGGCAAAGATCTTGCGCGTGGGGATCATCTGCAGCCTGCGCTCGGCCGGCTTGGCAGCGCCCTCGGGCGGCTTAATGTAGTCAGCGAGGTTAAAGTTGCTCATCGTCTGCCGCCTCCTTGCCCAGGTACTCGTCCACAAAGTCGCGGTAGTCGCGGGCGGCCGCGCACCACCGGCTGTATGTACTGATCGGCTGTCGCGCGAAGGTCGCCTCGTCCATCTTGTCCGTGCGGCGGATGGTGGTCTCAAAGACCGGCACGTCCATGGCGCGCAGGTACTGCTCGCCCTGCGTGACGACCGGTGCGTTGTGCCACATCGTCACCAGCACGCCGGCGATCCGTATGCTGCTGCGCACCGTCTGCACGGCGCGGATCTGCGCCGTCAGCTCGTCGATGCCGGAGATGGCAAAGGCGTCGACCTTGGCCGGGATGATGATGTCATCGCTGACGGAGATGCCCGCGATCGACACCGCCGTAAAGCCCGGCGGGCAGTCAATGAGGACGTAGTCATAGTCGGACTCCGCAAACTCCGCCGCCATAAAGTCCCCAAAGCCGGAGACCAGCGACTTATCCGCGGTTGCCGCCGCGACGTCGAGCTGCAGCAGGTCCATGCTGGCCGGGATGATGTCCACGCCGTCGACCTGCGTCATCCAGCAGCACTCGTCCCACGAGCTCGGGCGCGTGAAAACGTCGTATAGCGTCACCGGCGCGTGGTCGCCGCCGAAAAAGCGGGTCGCGTTGGCCTGCGGGTCTGCGTCGATCAGCAGCACGCTCTTGCCGTGCTCCGTCGCCAGGATGCTGGCCATGTTGATGGCCGTGGCGGTTTTGCCGACACCGCCCTTGAGATTCACAATGCTGATAACTTTCATTTTTTTTCACCTTTCTTTTTTCGCGTTTCGCCCGGCAGTCTCGGCTGCCGGTCCTTGCGCGGCAGCGTGTCGTCGCCGGCGCGATCCGGGAAGTAGTAGCTCTCGCGGCACTTGCGCCCGCGGGGCAGATCAAACTCGACGGTGTAAAATCGCCGCTGTGGATGGATGTACACCACGGTCGCCGTAAAGGCTTGCCCGTCCGATACAAAGCCAGAGCACGTCGACCCATAGGACGGCACCATGCCGGGCAGCTTGTCGCCGATCTTTATGGCAGCTCGCCTCCCCTCTCCGCGGTGCGCGGCCATGCCTGCATCCGCGGCCAGTCGTCCTCGTCGTCGTGGTCTGCGGCCGTGTCCACTTTGGACACCGCCGGCAGCATACGCAGATGCGCCGCGTCAAAGACCAGCTTGATCGCCCCGCGCTCGCCCTCTTTGTTTTTGACGATCGACAGCACCCGGTCACCGCCGGGCTGCGCCGCGAGGATCATGATGGCATCCGCGTCCTGCTCCAGCTGGCCGGACTCGCGCAGGTCCGACATCGACGGTGTGCGGCTGCGCTGCTGCCCTTTTTCTGGGCGCGACAGTTGCGACAGCGCGATGACGGCGATGCCGGCCCGCTGCGCCATCGTGTGCAGCGCCAGCGAGATGTTGGTCACCTGCTCGACGCGGGTGTTGCCCTTTGCCTGCAGCAGCTGCACGTAGTCGATGACGATCACGTCGTACCGCCGCGCCATGGCGACCGCCTGCACATCGGCAACGCCAAAGCCGGAGGCCCGGATGACATCCAGCGTGATGCGCTGCGCGGTCTGGATCGCCGTCGAGGCCGTCTTGTAGTCGTCCAGCACCATCTGGTTGCGCTTGATGCGGCCGAAGTTGATGCCCTCCGTCTGCGCAACCATGCGGTCGTACAGCTTGGCGTCAGAGGTCTCGAGGCTAAATATCCCGACCCGGAGACCGGAGCGCGCCATGTGCATCGCAAACTGCGTCGCCAGCAGCGTCTTGCCGCTGCTCGGCAGCCCGCCGAGGATGATCAGGTCGCCGCGCTCGGCGTAGAGCCTCTCGTCCAGCTGCCGGATGCCCCAGCGCAGATAGTCCGGCTGGTGCCCGTCGGCATGGCGCTGGTAAAACTCGCACAGGCCCTGGTACCAGCTGACCACGCGCAGCGTCTTGCTGTCGCACAGGCACTCGCTCGCCGTCTCCACGGCGGCGCGGGCCTCGTCCAGCGTGGCCGCGTCCAGCATCTTGGCGGCCGCGTCCTTGATACGCGCCAGCCTTGCCTGCTCGCGCATCACGTCGGCGTAGGCCTCCCAGTTGGCGGCCGTCGGCGTGTCGGCCATGATCTGTACCAGCAGCGGCCGGTAAGCATCACCGAGACGGTGCAGCACCGTGACCACGTCCACGGCCTGGCATGCTGCCCACTGCTCATGGACAGCGTCAAACACATGCCGGTACTGCGGAGTCAAAAAGTCGTCCGCGGAGACGCGCAGCATCACGTCGCCGACGATCTCCGGCGAGATCAGCACGCTGCCGATTATGGCGGCCTGCGCGTCGATGAGAACCTGCTTTACGTCCATAGCGGGAGACCTCCTCCCTCGTCCTGCGGCTCGGCCGGCTCATGCTTTTCGTCCTCCCAGCGTCGCTGGTTGAGGTATGTCGACGCATACGGGATACCGACGCCCCGCTGCCACTCCTCGCTGGCCATCTGGCGCTTGAGGGCGCGGGCGATGTCGTCGATCAGGGCGTCATCCGGCCGGAGCTTGTCCCAGGCGGCAATCGCGGCCTGTTTGGACTCGCCCCGCGGGTAGTACTGCCAAAATGCTGCAAAGCGCTCCGGTTTCCACAGTGCCACTTTTTTCGGCGCTCGCCGCCCCCTTTGGGGGGTAAGGGGGGTATTAGTATCTAAGTACTTGGTATCTTTAGTACTTGGTTGCGTTGGATTTTCCGTCAACGGGTTTCCCGCCGACGGGTTTCCCGTTGTCGGGTTTTCCGACGACGGTGCCGCATCGGTGCTGACCGGGGCCTCGTGCACGATGTACTCGTTGCCCGCAAAAGATCCGTCCGCCGCGTGCGTCTGGCGGCGCTCGATGTATCCTGCCCGCTCCAGCTCCACGATCGCGGACCGGATGGCGTCCTTGCCCTCTTTGCAGATCCGGGCGAGGCCCTCGAGCGTGTAATCCCAGTCGTCCGGCAGACGCAGGATCTTGCTCAGTAGGCCGATCGCCTTGAGGCTCAGACGGGGGTCGTCTAAGTGGTGGTTGCTCATGACGGTGTAATTTGCCGATTTTTCCACGCGCATCACAGCCATCTCAAAAGTCCCCCCTTGCAATCGTTTTGGATTTGCTGTAAGATGTAAGTGCAATAGCTATTGCACTTTTTTGCACCTGAGTCGTGTCCGTTGCCGCGGACACGGCTCTTTTTTTGTCCCATCATCATACTCACACCACCCTCATGCCGGGGTAGTACTCCGGCACCGCGTTTTTGATCGGTCTGCCGCGCTTGCGCTTTTCCGGCTGCGGCTTCTGGCGCGGCTGCGGTGCGCAGACGGCCGCCGGTGCTGCTGCGATGCGGCAGCGCTCGACGTAGGAGTCCACGTCCGACTGGTAGTAGCGCAGCGACTTGCCCAGCTTGTAGCACGGCAGCTCGCCGTCCGTCACCAGCCGCCCGACGGACGACCGCGAGATCGACAGCTGATCGCACACGTCCTTAGTCGTCAGCATAGCCATCTGTGTCCCCTCCCCTCGCGTATTTGAGCTGCATGGCAGCCTGGACGATCCCGTCGAGCTCGCGCGTGATCTGCTCAAAGTCCGGACGCTCGTCCTGGTCGATGCAGCCGTCCTCGGCGATGTCCACGAGGCGGCCGATACGGTGCGCGCTGTCAAAGTCGCGGATCCGGCGCAGCAGCTGGATCACGGCCTGCGGCAGGGCGATGGTGTCCACCGGCGGCAGCAGATCGGCCGCGACGCGGCTCTTGTTGAGCAGGTGCCAGTAGCCGAGCACCGGCGCGCCCGAGACCTCGACCATCCGCGTCGCAACATCGTCGGACGGCATCCCGCGGCCGGACTCATACAGGCGCACGCTCTCAACGGAGATGTCCAGCGCCTCCGCCCAGCGCTCCTGCGTCATGCCGGCAATGCGCCTACCGGTTTGGCTGATATTGTGGTAGTTGTGCTGCATGGTGTTTTTACGCCTCCATTGCTAAGATACTGGTATCGAGTTTGTTGCGCAGCTCCTCGATGCGCAGTGCTTCTAGCTCCGCCGTAGCAAGCACTTTGCGGAGCGTTTCGTCCATCCCCGGCGGCCTGTCAGGCACGCTGAGTAATACCTTGCGCAGATTGAGAATGTATTCGTTTTGCGCCTGTAACGCCAAGCTAAAGACAAAGTCAACGGTAACAGACATGTTTTTGCTCCTTTCTGCCGGTCAGGCCGGCACGTTGTACAGGTCGTCGATCGTGCAGCTCAGCGCTGCCGCGATTGCTGGGAGCATATCGGCGCGTGGGTATGACCCGCTGGTCTCCCACATCGCGACCGTGCTTTGCCCTACATGCAGCGCTGACGCGAGCTCCGCCTGCGTCAAACCGCGTTTCGCGCGGCAAATTTTGATGCCGTCCAAGGTATCACCTCCGCTTATCAATTATCTTGATTGCGTTTACTATCTTATATCAAGTATGTTGACATGTCAATATATTTTCCAATTATCTTGATATCGCATTTACTTTTCGATTTTTATCAATTATCTTGATATCAATGGAGTTGATAAAAATGAACAGAATTAAGGAGTTGCGCAAGCGCGACAATGTCAAACAAGCGGACCTTGCCAAGTCGGTCAATGTCAGCCAGGCCGCCTTATCCGGGTACGAGACCGGCAAATACGAGGCGGATACCGACACATATCGGCGCATCGCAAATTATTTTGATGTGTCGCTCGATTACTTACTCGGCGGGCAGCCAGCCACACCAGCGCGCCCCGGCTACATCCGCATCCCGGTCCTCGGCCGCGTGGCAGCCGGCATCCCCATCGACGCAATCGAGGAGATCATCGACTGGGAGGACATCAGCGCCGCCGCGGCCGGAGACGGAGAGTACTTTGGCCTGCAGATCAAGGGCCACAGCATGGAGCCCAAGATCTCGGACGGCGACGTTGTGATCGTCCGCCGCCAGCCGGACGTGGACAGCGGCGACATCGCCGTCGTGCTGGTCAACGGCGACGACGCGACCGTCAAGCGCGTCAAAAAGAGCCCGCAGGGCGTGACGCTGATACCCAGCAATCCGGCCTACGAGCCAATGTATTACAGTAATGATGAGATTGAGAGCTTGCCCGTGCAGATTCTCGGCCGCGTAGTCGAGCTGCGCGCGAAATTTTGATTGTGTCCAAAGTGGACACCGGGAGGAGAGCCAAAAAATGAAAAAGTGGTATCAGTACTGGACGATCTGGGCAGCGATCGCATCGACGCTTGCGTGCTGGATGATCATGTGGATCACCGGAGCACAAGAGCCGGGAGCAGTCGCAAGCGCCTTGGCGACCGCTGCGTTTGCGTTTTTTGTTGCCTTTTTTGTCCAGCGCAGCCGCGCGAAAAAGGCAGCGCGCGAAGCTTCCGACGCAGCGCACGCTGCCGAGCTGCGCGAGCAGTGGGCGCAAAAGCAGGCGGACGAAGCCGCAGCCAAGACAGAAGCCGCAAAGCCTCACGCGGAATTTGAGCGCCACAAGGTCGCCGGCACGTCCTATCATCTGGATGCGATCATGGAGCTGGCCGAGGACAACCCGGACTACGACATGACCCAGCGCGAGATCGTAGACGCCGGCATGGAGGAGCAGCGCATCTATCAGTACACGTTCCCGGACTCCCCGGTCGAGCTGGTCGACGATTCGGACAATGAGCAGGATCCCAATGCCATCAAGGTGCTCGTCGCCGGGCAGCACATCGGGTATATCAAGCGCGGCAGCACCGGCCGCATCCACAAGCTGCAGCGGTCCGACCGCGTGCTCGGCGTCACCGCCGAGATCTACGGCGGCAGATACAAGATAGTGCGCTGCGTGGAGGAGTACCAGATGCAGCACTACGAGATGGACCGCGACGAGAGCAATTACGGTGCCGCGATCGAGCTCCGCATCCAGCCGAAGCCGGAGTCCGTGCCCACATTGGACACATAACAACAAGCGCCCGGTGCTGATACACCGGGCGCGAAAAATATGTGAAGCTATGCAAAAATATTTGAAAAAAAAGATCAAGGACGAACGCGGCGTCTATATTGCCGTGTATGCCAAAGACCCGGAGGAGCTGGAGCGCAAGGTCGCCGAGCGCACTGCGGAGATCGAGCACCGCAAGCAGCTGGCCGAAAATCCGCTTGTGTGGCAGTATGCGCAGACGTGGTACAAGCTGTACACGCCGCGCCTGAGCGACAGCCGCAAGTCGGACTATGCCATCGCCATCAACCGTCACATCTGTCCCATCATCGGCGCGCGGCATATGCTTGACGTGACGCCGGGCGACATCGCTGACGTCATGCTGGCCTGCGCGGATCTGTCGCGCAGCTCGCAGGACAAGATCGTCTGCGCGCTCAAAAAAATTTTTGCCGCGGGCGAAAAGGCCGGCGTCGTGCGTGTAAATCCATGCGTGGATCTGCGCGCCGGCGGCAAGCGCGCAGCGGAAAAAGAGGCGCTTACCCGCCAGCAGATGCGCACGCTGGAGGACGCGGTCGTGGGCACGCGCATCTATCCGTTTGTGATGATCGGCCTGTACGCCGGCCTGCGCCGCGAGGAGATCCTCGGCCTGCAGTGGGACTGCGTGCACCTCGACGGCGCCGCGCCGTACATCTCCGTGCGCCGTGCGCTGCGCTGGGTGCACAATCGCCCGGAGATCTCCACCACGCTTAAAAGCCCCGCGGCTCGGCGCGACATCCCGATACCGCCGGCGCTTGTCGGCTGCCTTGCGGATCTAAAGCAGACGGCGGCCGGCGACTGCGTCATCTGCGACGCCGCCGGAGATCCGTGGAGCATGACGGCGTACCGCAATGCCTGGCGGTACATCACGCGCCGCCAGACCGGCACGGCCAAGCGCACGGAGCACGGTGAGACCGTGCTCCGCGAAAAAAAGCTCGGCGAGACCGTGCGTAACTCGCGCGTGCGGATCACGATCGACTTTGACGTCACGCCGCACATCCTGCGCCACACATACATCACCAACCTGATCCTGTCCGGCGCCAATGTCAAGGTCGTGCAGTACCTAGCCGGGCACTCCAAGGCCGAGATCACGCTTAACATTTACTCCCATCTCATGGACCGCTGCCCGGAGGCCAATCTCGGCGCGGTGCTGGCAGCTTTCCCCGCGCCGGAAATCTCGGAAAATATATCCCCAAAAATATCCCCATGACGCCGCAGCGGGCACGAAATATCCGCTTTTTTATCCCCGCACAGCGGGCATCATGACGCAATGAGGGCGTGCTGCAAAACGCAAAAAACCCGGCAATCTCAATGGATTGCCGGGTTTTCCACTGGTGGACGATACAGGACTCGAACCTGTGACCCTCCGCACGTCAAGCGGATGCTCATACCAGCTGAGCTAATCGTCCGTGTCAGCGTTGGTTATTCTAACGCATCTGCATCCTTTTGTCAACCCCTTTTTTCGACGGCCCCGATTATTTTCGGAGCCGTCGAACATGGGGCGCTTTACTTCGCCGTGATATAGACCGTGCAGTCGGCCTTCACGCCGCCGCACTCGGCCGTGATCGTCGTCGTGCCTTTGCCCACGCCGGTCACGACGCCCTTGTCGCTGACGGTGGCAATGGATTCGTCCTTACTCGACCACGTGACAGTCTGATTGCCGCCGGCCGGATAGATCGTCGTGCTCAGCGGCACCTCATCGCCGACCTTGGCCGCGAACTCCGTGCGCTTGCTGCCGAGGAACGTGATGGTGATGCTCGTGACCGACGGAGTCGGCGTCGGAGTCGGGGTCGGCTCCGGTGTGGGTGTCGGCGTGGCGACCGGCGCGGCACTGGAAACCGTCGCCGGCGGGGTCGGCTCGGCAACGCTCGGGGTATTTTGACTGGCGTTCAGGCTCACGGTGATGAGCACGATGACGGCAGCCACGACCGCGAGGAGCAAAATGCCGCCGAACAGCATCTGCCACTTCGTATTGACCGCAGCGTGCTCCGCCGCCGGCGTGCCCGCATTTTCACTGGACGTGCGCAGCGGTATGCGCTCTGCGGATTTGCTGCGTCCCGTACCGCAATATGGACAGCGGCTGCGCAGGCCGGAATACTCGCGCCCGCAGCGCCGGCAGGTGATCTTGGGAATGACGCTCATGAGAAGCCTCCAATATGTAAAGATTTGATACGCATTTGTTTTCCCTATCATACACTGTTCGGTTTTTTTCGTCAAGAGGGAGAGCCTGCCGCTCCCCCCTCTTGCGCGGCGCATCAAAACTGCATCTGCACCCCGCCGGACACGTCCGATGTCTGGATGCGTTCCTGCTGCCCGGTGCGGGCATTGACGGCGATGACGCAGCGCTGCCCATCGTCCGTTTCGCACAGGTACTCATAGCACAGCGTCTCCCGCGCGCCGTAGAGCCGGAGAAATGCCGTGCGCGTGTCCACGACCTGCAGCGCGCCGGGCACGGCCGCCTGTCCCGCTTCCGCGCCGATCGTATCGGCCGAGAGCGTGCGCGCCCGGTGCGTGTCCAGATACGATGCCGACGAGAAGCCGCAGACCGTCCCGTCGTCGAGCCGGACGCGCACGCGCAGCTGATCCGCCGTGCACAGAACACCGTCCTGCACATAGCAGAACGTGCAGATGAGTGACTGCCCCGCGTCCTCCGTGTCGATCAGGCGCATGCCGTCATAGCCGCGCGCGCGCAAAAACGCCGCGGCCGCTTCTGCCGCCTCATCGGTCGAAAGCACCGGTTCGCCGCCGGCACAGGAGGAGTAATAGCGCAGCACTTCCCCGCCGGAGACCGTGACCGCGATATAGGACGTATCGTCCCCGTCGTCGATGTCAAAGTTCCAGCACGGTACGGCGCCCTCCGAGCGGCCGGTCGCCTGCAGGCGCGCCGCATCCAGATCCAGAAAGGCCGCGGCCGCAGCCTGCGCCTGCTCCTCCGTGACCTCGTCGTGGCCCGCCAGCATGGCATAGTCCGCCGCCGTGCGCACCTGATAGCTGCCGTCCGCGATCGGGAGCGGCAGCTCCTCAAACGAATCGGCCAGCGCCGCAAGCTCCGCCTCGAGCGTATCGGACAGGTCCGCCTCCGATCCCAGGTTTTCCAGTGACTCCGTGCTGCGCACGTGCGCCGTCGTCGTGACCGCGCCGTCATAAAGCGACTGGCCAAGCGCCGCGAGCTGTGTGCTCAGCTGCTTTGTTGCATCGGAAAAGGCGCGCAGATGCTCCAGCTCCTCGGATGTGAACGTTCTGCCCTCCGCCGCATTGCGCGAGAGCGTGCGCGCGTAGTCCCCGGCAAGGGCGATGTTGCGCGCGATGCGCTCGAGCGCATGCGAATTGACCGGCAGCACACCAAGCGCCATCTCCGCCGTCTGCGCATTGCTATAGATATCCGTGCAGACCGTGCACTCCATGGCCGCCGTCGTTGCATACAGGCTCTTTTGCAGCGAGCTGTCGAGCTCCTGCACGGCGTTGAGCACCTCGCCGTAAGCGTGGCGGTAGTTGGCATCCATGGCCGTCTGGCGGCGGTTGGCATCCGTGCGGCAGGCGATCAGGCCGACCGCAAGCGCCGCGACGAGCGCCGCCGTGTAGGAAATGATGAGCACGCGCGTTTTTTTCTTCATAGCAAAACACCCCTTCCGGACTAGTGTTGCCGGAAAGGGTGGTTTTGATGTGCAATTTTTCTCAGTCGGCGATCTGCAGCGTCTGCGCCGAGGCAAGCAGGCTCTCATACCAGCCCGCCGGCGCCGTTCCCGCCCGGCAGAGCACGACCGAAATGCAGCCACACGCCGTCGGGATCAGGTATGCCTCGAGCTGCCTTTGCACCGTGGCGCCGTTGACGCCGTAGGCATTCAGATCTCCAAGCTTGACCTGACCGAGCGACTCCGTCGTTGCGATCGTGCCGTAGTCATTGAGAATCGTACCCGCAAGCGTCTGTGCGTCCGCGCCCGGGTGATAACCGATCTCCAGATAGGCGTCCATGCTCGCATCATCCGCGCGGGCAAAGCAGCACTTGCCGTCCATTTCCGTGCTCAGAAACACGGAAGTATCCAGATACAGCGAGAAATCCGGGCCGCCACGCTGGGCAAACGAGCCGGTCACGAGCTGCATAGTCTTATCCTCGCCGCCGACGGAAACTGCCTGCTGGGCGTCCCGCGACGGGGTCTGTCCACTGCCAAGGATCAGCTCCGGCTCGTCGGAAAACGGAAACTGCGGCAGATTTGTCGCGGCCGGTGCCTCCGGTGCAGACTTGTGGATGCGGATGCCGGCTGCGTTGACCACGATCAGCGCGATCGCAAGCAGCACGACCACGACGGCCATGACGATGACCGCCCGCTCCACGCCCGTGCGTTTTTTCATGCCGCTCACCCTTCCAGTTTGGCGATGCCGGCGTCGATCCGGCGCAGGGTCTCGTCCCGGCCGAGGATGCGGCAGATCTCCACCGCGCCGCCGGGCGTCACCGCGCGGCCGGACACCGCAATGCGCACCGGCCACATTACCTTCGCGTTTTTTACTTCCAGCCGCTCGGCCAGATCCTTCATGGCCGCAAGCAGCGTCTCATCATCCCACGCCGGGAGCTCGGCGAGCAGCGGGCGCACCGTTTTGAGCATCTCGAGCGAGACGGCGGGGTCGGTCTTGGACTTCTTATTGGTATAGAGCGTGATGTCATACTCCGGCAGCGCGTCGAAGAAATCCACCTTCTCCGGAATGTCCGTAAGCACCTCGCAGCGCTGCTGCAGCAGCGGCGCGATCTGCGCGGGGTCGATGGTGGGGTTTTTCACCGTCTGGCGGATATAGGGCGCGGCCACGGCGGCGAACTGCTCCGGCGTCATGGCGCGGATATACGCGCTGTTGAAGTACTTGAGCTTGTCGATATCGAAGATGGCCGGAGACTTGGAGATGCCCTTGATGTCGAACGCCTCCACGAGCTCGGGCAGCGAATAGATCTCCCGCTCGCCGCCGGGCGCCCAGCCGAGCAGTGCCACATAGTTGACCACGGCCTCCGACAGGTAGCCCTGCGCGATCAGATCCTCATACGACGGGTCGCCGTGGCGCTTGGACATCTTGTTGTGCTGGTCGCGCATGACCGGCGAGCAGTGGATATACTTCGGGATCTCCCAGCCGAAGCCCTCATAGAGCAGGTTATATTTCGGCGTGGACGACAGGTACTCCGACCCGCGCACAACGTGCGTGATGCCCATGAGATGGTCGTCGATGACGTTGGCAAAGTTATACGTCGGCAGACCGTCGCGCTTGATGAGCACCTGATCGTCGAGCGTGTCGTTATCGACCGTGATGTCGCCGAAGATCTCATCATGGAACGTGGTCTTGCCCTCGCGCGGGATCTTCTGACGGATGACATAGGGCTTGCCGGCCGCGAGATTGGCCGCGATCTCTTCCTCGCTCAGGCGCGAGCAGCGGCCGTCATATTTGTGGATGACCGCGCCGTCGGAAACATTTTCTTCGGCGGCATCGTCCTTATCGCAGAAACAGCGGTAGGCGTGGCCGCGCGCGATGAGCAGCTCGGCATATTCTTTATAGAGTCCCCGCCGCTCGGTCTGGACATACGGGCCGACCGGGCCGCCGACATCCGGGCCTTCGTCATGCGTCAGGCCGCAGGCGCGCATGGTGCTGTAAATGACATCGACCGCGCCCTCGACATAGCGTCCCTGATCGGTGTCCTCAATGCGCAGGATGAACTTACCGCCGGCGTGCCGCGCGATCAGGTACGTATACAGCGCCGTGCGCAGATTGCCGACGTGCATATAGCCCGTCGGGCTCGGTGCAAAGCGGGTGCGCACCTCGCCGTGCGGGATGCGCTGCTCCATGTCTTCAAACCACTTTTGATCTTTCATATTCTCTGTATCCTCCGGATAGATAAACCATAATTATTTATATCTTATTTTACATCGCATGGATTGTCAAGGAACTTTCTGTGTTGTATTCCACCACAGGTTGTGGTACAATATTCGAACAAATACGAATTTTCAGCACAACAGTTAAGGAAGTAATCAAAATGGAAGAAAAAACAGCAAAAAAAGTGATGCTCTCCGGCATCCAGCCCTCCGGTGATCTGACGCTCGGGTCTTATTTGGGCGCGATCAAAAACTGGAGCGAGCGCGCCGAGATCTTTGACTGCTATTATTTCATGGCCGACCTGCACTCGATCACCGTGCGGCAGAACCCCGCCGACCTGCGCCGCCGCACCATCGAGCAGCTCGCGCAATACATCGCCTGCGGTCTCGACCCGGAAAAGAACACGCTCTTCATCCAGAGCCATGTGCCCGCGCACACCCAGCTCGGCTGGGTGCTCAACTGCTACACCATGTTCGGCGAGCTCTCGCGTATGACGCAGTTCAAGGACAAGAGCGCCAAAAACGCCGAGAATATCAACGGCGGCCTGTTCACCTACCCCGCCCTGATGGCGGCGGACATTCTGCTCTATCAGCCGGACTACGTTCCCGTCGGCAGCGACCAGAAGCAGCACGTCGAGCTCTGCCGCGACGTGGCCACCCGCTTCAACAACATCTACGGCGACGTGTTCAAGATCCCCGAGCCGTACATTCCGAAGATCGGCGCGCGCGTCATGAGTCTCGTCTCGCCGGAAAACAAAATGTCCAAATCTGACAAAGACCCCAACGGTACCGTGTACCTGCTCGACCGTCCGGAGGATATCATGCGCAAGTTCAAAAAGGCCGTCACGGACTCCGACACCGAGCGCTGCGTGCGCTATGACCTGGCGAACAAGCCCGGCGTGTCCAACCTCATGAGCATCTACTCCGCCTGCACCGGCAAGACCTTCGAGGAGATCGAGGCGGAATTTGACGGCAAGGGCTACGGCGCGTTCAAGCCCGCCGTCGGCGAGGCAGTCGTCGAGACGCTGCGCCCCATCCGCGAGGAGAGCGAGCGTCTGCTCAAGGACAAGGCCTACCTCGAGAGCGTCTACAAGGCCGGCGCGGAAAAGGCGTCCTACATTGCCAACAAAACGCTGCGCAAAGTCTATAAGAAGGTCGGCTTCGTCGCCAAATAATACTTACATTATTGGAGATCGGTTCTCATGTTTCTTAACACTGCTGTCTGGATCAAAGTCATGCTAGCGATCCTCATCGCGTTCGTGGTCAGCTTTGCGCTGACGCCGGTCGTCAAGATCCTGGCGCAAAAAGTTGGCGCCATGGATGTACCGGGCGAGGCCCGGCGCGTGCACGATCACCCCATCCCCCGCATGGGCGGTCTGGCCATCTTTCTGGGCTTCATCGTGTCGATGCTCCTGTTCGTGGACATCACGCAGGAGGTGCGCGGCATTCTGCTCGGGTCGATCATCATCGTCATCACCGGCGTGATCGACGACATCATCTCCCTGCGTGCGTGGACGAAGTTTCTGATCCAGATCCTCTCCGCCGTCATCGCCGTGCTGCACGGCGTGGTCATCAACGTCGTGTCGAACCCGAACGTGTTCAGCAGTCAGGAGGCCATCGTCCTTGGATGGCTCGCCATTCCGCTGACCGTGCTGTGGATCGTCGGCATCACGAACTCCGTCAACCTGATCGACGGGCTGGACGGTCTGGCCGTCGGCGTGTCGACCATCAGCTGCGTGACCATTCTGGTCGTGGCGCTGCTCGTGTCGGAGCCGAACGTGGCGCTCATCGTCGCGGCACTCGCCGGCGCGTGCATCGGCTTCATGCCCTACAACCTCAACCCCGCCCGCATTTTCATGGGCGACACCGGTTCCCTGCTGCTCGGCTACGTGCTGGCCACGGTGTCGGTGCTCGGATTGTTCAAGTTCTACGCGATCGTCACGTTTGTCGTGCCGGTGCTCGCGCTGGCCGTGCCGCTATCGGACACGCTCTTCGCGTTCTGCCGCCGCATCCTGCACGGACAGAGCCCGTTTCACGCTGACCGCGGCCATTTTCACCACAAGCTCATGGATCTCGGTCTGAACCAGAAGCAGGCCGTTGCGATCCTCTATGCCATCAGCGCCACGCTCGGCCTCGCCGCCGTCGTGCTCACGACAAAGGGATCTATCCGCATCGCGCTGCTCATCCACGCACTGCTGATCGGCTTTGTCGTGTGCGCCTTCATCCGCAAGAGCGTGCACAAGCACCACATTGACGTGGAGCTGCAGGAGGCGAAGGAAGCGGCCGAAGCAGCCGAACAGGCAAACAACGCCGCTGCCGCCGAAGCACCTGCACAGGAGGTCAACGATGAGCAAACGCATTAAAGTCATGTCCGTTTTCGGCACGCGGCCGGAAGCGATCAAAATGGCGCCGCTCGTGCTGGAGCTGCAAAAGCATCCCGAGATCGAGAGCATCGTGTGCATTACGGCGCAGCACCGGGAAATGCTCGACTCTGTCATGGACTGTTTCGGCATTCGTGCCGACTACGATCTCAACATCATGCAGCAGGGGCAGGATCTGACCGCGATCACAACGCGCGTGCTTGAGCGGATGCGCGAAGTGCTCGGTGAGGTGCAGCCGGACATCGTGCTTGTCCACGGCGACACCACGACGACGTTTGCCGGCGCGCTCGCCGCGTTTTACGCCAAGATCCCCGTCGGCCATGTCGAGGCCGGTCTGCGCACGTACGACCGCTGGTCTCCCTTCCCGGAGGAGATGAACCGCTCACTCGTCGGCCGCATTGCCACGCTGCACTTCGCACCGACCGCAAACAACGCCCACAACCTCGAGCGCGAGGCCGTGGAGGGCGACATTTTCGTCACCGGCAACACCGTGATCGACGCCATGGCCTACACCGTCCGCGGGGAGCAGTTTGTCTCGGACGAACTGCGGCAGGTCGATTTTTCGCGCCGGGTCATCGCCATGACCTGCCATCGGCGCGAGAACTACGGCCAGCCCATGCGCAACATCTTCACCGCCGTGCGCCGCCTGGCGCTCAACTATCCGGATGTCGAGATCGTCTATCCCGTGCACCTGAGCCCGGTCGTGCGCAGCACGGCGGAGGAGCTGCTCGGCGGCGTGCCGAACATCCGGCTCATCGCGCCGCTTGACGCCGTGGACATGCACCGGCTCATGGCGCGCAGTTACATGGTCATGACCGATTCCGGCGGCATTCAGGAGGAAGCACCCGCACTCGGAAAACCCGTGCTCGTGCTCCGGCGCGAGACGGAGCGGCCGGAGGCCGTCACTGCCGGCACCGTCAAGCTCGCCGGCACGGACACGGAGGAGATCTACCGTCTGGCTGCCGAGCTGCTGGACGATCCGGCCGCCTATGACCGGATGGCCAAGGCCGTCAACCCCTATGGCGACGGGCGGGCCTGCCCGCGCATCGCGCAGGCGATCCTGAGCCATTTTCTCGGCGCACAGCCGCCCGAGCCGTTTGTGCCCACGCACTAAAGAAACAGCATCCCGCCGAGGATGAACAGCAGCTCCTTGTCGCCGCTCTCGCGGTACATGAGGTATAACACCAGGATCAGCAGCAGATCCTCGCTTTCGAGGTCTGCGAGCGAAAATTTCTGCAGCAACTGCTGCAAGCCGCCGCCGGGCAAGCCCGGCGGCGGCTTGTTGTTTCCGGCAGGCGGCGCGGGCGGGCGCGGACGGATAGACGGCTGCGGCGCATCCGGCACGCGCTCGACCCGGCCGCTGTTGCCCTGATAGCGATTATACATGGTCGTCCCCCTCCAAGTCCTCGGCGGCGAGCTCGGCAAGCGACGCAAGCCGCGCGAGCTTCATGGCGCGGTCGATCTTGCGCCGACGCTTCTCAGCCAGATAGGGCTTCATGGCCTCAAGCAGGTGGCGGTTGGCGGAGTCGTGCCCGCCGCCGCGCAGCGCCGACATCATCCGGCGCAGCTGCCCCATATCGACGTCGAGCTCCGGATCCGGCGCGGACGGCGGCGCTTGCTTGCCGCCGTCGCCCAGGATCGTGGATGCCAACTGCGCGATTTTTCCGAACTGCTTCGGATCATTGAGCAGCGCGTCGAGCTTCTCCCCGATCTCATCCATCCTGCATCGCGTCCTTTACTTTTCCGGCCAGACGCTGCCCGGTGTCCGTGCTGAGCACCTGCGTGAGGATCTGCCGCAGCGTCTCAGTGTCCCCCGCGCGCGCCGCCTGCTCGATCTTCTGCGCATCGAGCGCACCGGCCAGCTTCTGCCCGTCGGTCGAGTCGGCGATCTCCTGCAGGCGCTGCAGGCGTCCGTCGCGCGCGAGCTGGTTTTTCAGCGCATCCAAGTCCTTCATATCGGTCACGCTCCATTCGGGGCGGCTTGACTTTGCAGGCCGTGTCCCGTATAATGCGGATGGCCCGGCCGTGCCGGGTATCCTGCTTTTATTGTATTCTATGAGCAATGCAGAGGTGACTTGCCACGAAGATCCTTGTTTTTTCCGATTCTCACGGCCGTACGCTCGGCATGGTGCGCGCCATCCGGCAGCAGCAGCCGGACACCGTGTTCCATCTCGGTGACTGCGAGCGCGACACGCAGCGGCTGGAAAAAGAGTTTCCGGACCTGCCGCTGTACCGCGTGTGCGGCAACTGCGACCGCGAGCCGGTCAACCCTGAGGTGCAGCAGCTCACGCTCGATGGCGTGAAGTTCTTCCTCACGCACGGACACCGATACAGCGTGAAGTATACGCTCGACGCCCTGCTCAACGCCGCCTATTTCGCGGGCGCGGATATGGTGCTCTTCGGGCACACGCACCGTGCCGTGAGCGAGACCATGCAGGGGCTGTACGTCGTCAACCCCGGCACGGCGGGCGTTGGAGCGCTCTGCACGTACGCCTGCATCGAGACGGAAAACGGCGCGATCCGTACCGTCGGCATCCACGCCATTCCGGAAGCATAAAGCATAAAATATACGCCCCCGGCAGTCGCCGGGGGCGTATTCTGTGCCGTGTTTACTTTTCGCGGAACGTCACGTAGAGCGTGTGGTTGCTGTCCACGTTCATGAAGGAATAGCTCGTCAGGGGCAAGACTGTGGTGCCGTCGATGACCAGCGTTGCGACCTCGTAGCCGTCCTTCGGCGTGATCGTAAATGACACGCTGCCGCCCTCGGCCACCTTCTGATTGCCGCTCGGGCTGACGCTGCCGCCCGCGCCGCACGTGACGGTGACGGTGTATTCCTTCTTCTCCTGGCCGGCCGAGATGGAGACCTGGATCGTCGTGCCCGGCTTGACCATCGTGCCGCCGACCGGGTTCTGGCGTGCAACGGAGCCCTTGCGCACGTTGTCATCATAGACCGTGCCGCTCTCCTCGACGGTGACGCCGAGGCTCTTGGCCGTCGCCTGCGCCTGCTCGAGCGTCAGGCCGACGAAGCTCGGAATGGCGACCGGGGTGTCCTCCGGCGCCGTGGGCTGCTCCTTCGGGCCGAGCGAGACAACGAACGCGACCGTCTGCCGGTGCTTGAGCTGCGTGCCCTCATTGACGTCCTGCCGGATGACGATGCCCTTGGTCTCGTCGCTGTTTTCATAGGTAATGCTCGGCTCGGCGTCCAGCTCCGCAAGCTGCGCCTTGGCTGATTCCTCCGTCTGGCCGACGAGGTTCGGCAGGATGCGCTCATTGCCTTTATGAAAATTGAACACGCCGGACAGCGCACAGATCACGACCGTGACCAAGGCGAGCACCGCTGAGATCGCCGTGATCGTCAGCCGTTTGCGCTCGCTCATGCGCCGGACGCCGTGACGGCGGCGTGTGGTTGTCTGTCTGCTCATATTTTTTCCTCCGGGATCGACAGGATGGATAGCAATTTCAAAGAAACAAGTATATAATAACATAGACGCAGCGTTTTGACAAATGTTCGTTTCTGGGAGGATCTTGACATGAAAAAAATCGCACTCGTGACCGGAGCGTCCCGCGGCATCGGCAAGGCAGCCGCGCTGGCGCTGGCCCGCGACGGCTGGACGGTACACGTGAACTATATTCAATCCCGCGCGGCCGCCGAGGCGGTCGCCGCGCAGACCGGCGGCATGGCCATCTGCGCCGATGTGAGCGACGGACAGGCTGTCGAAGCCATGTTCGAGAAAATTGAACCTGTGGACCTGCTGGTGAACAACGCCGGCGTCGCGGTCTACGGGCTGCTGACGGATCTCGACCCGGCCGTCTGGCAGCGGCTGTTTGACGTGAATGTCACGGGTATGTATAACTGCTGCCGCTGCGCGATCCCGCCGATGGTGCATGAAAAGGCCGGACACATCATCAACCTCGCCTCCATCCTCGGCACGAACGGCGCCTCGTGCGAGGTGGCCTACTCGGCCACGAAGGGCGCGGTCGTCGCGTTCACGAAGGCGCTGGCAAAGGAGCTCGGCCCGTCCGGCATCCGCGTCAACTGCGTCGCCCCCGGCTGCATCGACACGGACATGATCGCAAACCTCAGCCCCGAGGACAAGGCGGAGCTGGCCGACAGCACCGCCCTGTGCCGCATGGGCACGGCAGAAGATGTGGGCGATGCGATCGCGCTGCTGGCAAGCGAGCGCGCCCGCTTCGTGACCGGACAGGTGTTCGGCGTGGACGGCGGACTGCTGATCTGAACCAGACAGCGCAAAAAAACAGGTGCATACCTGCCCCGTCTGCCAGAATCTGACCGATCGGGAGGTATGTCCCATCTGCGACGACGATACCCGGGATAAGGGCGTCATCTGCGTTGTGGCTGAGCCGAAGGATGTCATCGCCATGGAGCGTGGTCGAGAGTACCATGGCCTGTATCACGTCCTTCACGGCGTTATCTCCCCTATGAACCACGTAGGACCGGATGACCTGCGCATCAAGCAGCTTCTGGAAGTGACAAAACTCACGCCCGAAGAACTCGCAGAAGTCCACCTGATGCTCGACAAAGCTCAGGAAATCTACGACCAGGTGAAAAAAGACGGTTCGTGGGGCGTTCATGCGCCGCGCTACCTCTTGGATCGCGTGACGTCCGGCGCCGCCTACATCGTGCGCGCTCAGGCCATCGTCGACAACGGGGGCTATCAGACCCCTGCCGACAAACGCGCCGCTGAGAAGAAGGCCGCCACGTAACGCCATTGACTCAGCTTCGGGGGATCTAATCCCCCGAACGATCCTCATTTCACCTATTGCGGTTTCTGGCGGACTTCAGGCGCTAAGCCTTGCTGCCGCCCGTCACCGCTAGGGAGATCCAAGTGACCCAAAACATTGACCGGAGAAGCTTCCTCACGGCAGCCGCCGGCGGACTTGTCGTCATTTCGCTCGGAGGGTGCACCTCCGACACGGTCGACGGCAAGAAGCGCCCGCACTACGTGATGGTCTTCGACCAGAATAAATGCGTCGGCTGCGGCGAATGCAAACGCGCCTGCAACGAAGCAAATCACCTCCCCCCAGGGCGCTCGCGTGTGCTTTTGCAGCGCATGCCGGGCCCAGACCGTCACTACATCCGCGTTTCCTGCCAGCAGTGCGTGGATTCGCCTTGCGTGAAGGTCTGCCCGACCGGCGCCTGCCACCACGATCCGGAAACCAACATCGTCACGATGAATACGGACCGCTGTGTCGGCTGCAAATACTGCATCGCAGCCTGCCCCTACAACGCCCGCTGGATCAACCCGGAAACCAAGGTTGCCGACAACTGCGACTTCTGCCTCCATTCCAAGAACCTTGCCGCCGGCGAGCTTCCCGGGTGCGTAGCGCACTGCCGTTTTCATGCGCTCTCCTTCGGCGACCTCAATGATCCCAACTCCTTCGTTTCGAAGCTGCTCAAGGCGAAGGACACGGTGCGCATTCGTCCGTGGCTTGGCACTGAACCAACCCTGCGGTACATCCCCGTGGTTAAAACCGGAGTTCGATAATGGACGGCGTTCTTGATTTTTCAATCGGTCTCACCGAAGGCGTCGCCTGGCCGTGGCCGATTGCCGTGTACCTTTTCCTCGCAGGCATCTCGGGGGGCTCGTTGGGCGTAATTCTCACGATGATGAAGCTTCGGGGGCTTTCGGGCGACGAGCCGCTCCTCAAAGCATCCGCATCTATCGCGCTGGCAACGATTCTCCTCGGCATGCTCTGCCTGGTGCTCGATCTGACCGATCCGCTCTTTTTCTGGCGCATTCTCGTCTTCTACAACCCGACGAGCGTCATGAGCGTGGGCGTGATGATGCTCCTTTTTTACATCCCGCTTACTGCGGTGCTCACGGTGATTGTGCTTCGGCACAGTCTGAAGTGGCTGCCGTTTGGTCTGGGCAGTTTGGTGGAAAAATTGGGCGACATCTTCAATAAAGCCAGAGGCCCGATCACCTGGATCGTTCTCTTTCTGGCATTCGGCATCTGCGCCTACACCGGGTTCCTGATTTCCGCACTGATCCGCTATCCGCTCATCAATACGGCCGTGCTGCCCGCGCTCTTCGTGGCGTCCGGCGTCTCGGCGGGAACAGCTGCTGCGAAGCTCCTCGCAACTGCCGTATTCGGTGAAAAACGCGATTCGCATACGATGCATATCCTGCACCTGGCCGAATGGCCGATGATGGCAGCCGAAATCTCCTGCATTTTCATGATCGCCATGGCCATGATCTTCGGCATGGCCGGAGCTCAGGCCGCGGTCACCGCCTTCACGACGGGCGTCTGGGCCACCGTCTTCTGGGTGGGCGCTGTGGGTGTTGGCTTCGGCGTGCCGTTTGCGCTCGGCATGACGGGCTGCACTCGTTCGGCTGCCGGCTTTTGGACCGCCGGATTTGCAGCAGTTGCCGGCATGATGTGCCTTCGCCTCTTCATCCTCTACGCCGGCCAGCTCAACTCTCTGATGCTTACCCCGGTATAAGTTTTTTCCTCCTCAATCTCCTAAAGCTCTCCATGGCATGCAGCGTCCGCAACGCCTGCTTCCTGTCGATCGATACCAGCGGCCAGAAAGAAGCGCTCGAACGCATCAATGCCTCTCTCAGAGATCTCTGCAGAAGATAAAAGCGTAAGCAATATCTTCTGCAGTAATATCTCATGGCGGAACCCCTTCCTCGAGTGTGGTTCCGCTTTTTTTATTTGGCTGCCGCCAACAGCTTACCGTTCAATTAACAAGTACTCAGCGGGATCTTGATAATTAAAACTAATCATGATCATTTCGAACAACTCGATATCGTTGTTTTGGACTTCGAGCATTTTCTGTAGGTTCGACTTTTCCTGTACGCACAAGTTTTCTGATATGGCTTGTCATAGTTGCTCGAGACAACCCAGACATAGCCATCAGCTCTTTAATCGAGCAACTTCCACGTGAAGTCAGCTCCGCAATAATGGCTTCATCAATCACTTCCCAAGAGCGATTTGACATTTCTATCATCGTCCTGCGACGTTTCTCAAAAGTCAGCTTAAAAAATGTCAAGGAGTTTTGAATTTTTGGCGGCGGCATCAAGGCTTGAGCCAACGACGACTCAATCACCATAAATCCGGTTCCCTTATTTTTGACAACATAACCAGATTCAAACGGCGTATAAGTCAAGAGTCTTGACAAATATTCATTACGGCTTGATGAAATTCCCTCTTTGCCGAGGCTTTCAATAGTTGTCGATCCGAAAAGACCTCCTGGATTTGTAATTTCCAGACGATCTGAATACATATTAACTTCTACATGAGTTCCCCGTCCCTCAGGTGAATAATCCCTATGCTGCAATGCGTTAGCAACAGCCTCTCTAACCGCAATTAAC
>CALLSU010000187.1:0-8898 GCA_938011935.1 uncultured Collinsella sp. | reverse complement strand
TACCGCAGGAAGCTTGGATACGCCTAGGCGCGGTCCAAGAAATCGTCCGCACCCCCAAGAAAGAAATACCGTTCGAGCATTGATCAATAGGCGAAGTTATCTAACCGTTGAAAGCCACCATTCGTAACGCATCATACTAACGTGCCAATGAAGCTTACAATGTAAGGAAGAGCAGCTATCGCAACGTCAACTCCCTTGTCAGACATCCAAGCAAGAACTTTCTGTAAGCGACTTTCCGCTTCCTTCTTAGGCTTGTTCTTGACTGCTTCCAAATCGAGAAGTAGGCACTTTAGCTCTCTTTTAAGGTCGTCGTTCAAAACGTTTTCCGGGATAGATTGGACCTGCTCGGCAACCTGAGTAATAGTCAGCACATTCGTCACACTATTCTGGTTAACAGCGCTAGCCTGAATATTCACAGTGTTCATACTTCCCGACACAGACTCGAGAGCGATTTTAGCCCTGTAATGCCTAAGGTGACCCAGTATAAGCTCCAGATCATCACGCAAATCCTCTTCTTCTGAGCCGAACCCGTAACCACTCAGGCCAACGGCAAAGTTCTTAATATCGACCTCGTAAACCCGAACCATACGATCGACGCAGCGTCGACGATCGTCATCGTTTCCACTGCTAATTAGACGATTGCACTCATCAATATCTTCGTCGACAGATGCGAGAGCGAGAAAAAATGGATCACACTTCAGATTCTTACGCTCAGACTCTATCTGGACAAGGAGTTTTCCCCGAAGCTTCTTCAAATCACCTTTATTATCGTATCTGACCACCTGGCCAGGTACGATCGCCCTACTCTTATCCCTATCAAGCCCCAAAATTAATAACGAATCGGCGCTCGAAAAAACGGCAATGATTTCCTTAACAAGATCACCCGCAGAACGGTCGTCATACGCGCGTAGCGCCTCATCGATTCTCGCAATGTAGTATTCAGCCTGTGTCATGAAATCACTTCCGACCTATTAAACAACCAACTATGCCCAGCCGAATTCCTTCAACGACACCTCAATCATGTGTCTGATGATGTTATTCCCTAGCTCTCTTTGGACGAGCTCTGTTTCGCCTGGCCTCCCGGAGAGATGCATGCAGCTGTTGTATATGGAGCCCAACAGGTGGAATGTCTCTGGCACATCAACGCCATGCTCACTCGCATATCGAAGCCTGTCCTCGGTCCCTGTATTAATTTCCAGAAATCCAGGCTTATCATCTGCCGCCAGCCTCTCATAACCGAGCCTCTCGACAGCCAACCTGATGCCACAGCACACTTCCGATGGAGCAAAGGACTTTCCAGAGAAGTAGTCGCCAAGCTTTGCCTCCATAACACTCCGAAACGATGAAGGCCTCTTCAGCTCATCTTCAATCCCCTGTTTAGCGATGTATTCCAAGACGTTATCAGAGACTGTGTCACACTCAGAGAAATGAAGGTAATGGGAGGAGACCGAATTATAAATATCAGAGAGCTCCTTCTTACACCTATTTCTGTCAACGAGCAGCTTATTCAAACACCCATTTACAGAATCACGACCTGAATTAGGAATGTATGAGGTATGGAAGCTTTTGAAACGAAAACTCTTAAAGAGGCCTGGGTCAAGATGAGTCAAGATGATGACATAGAGGTTCTTCCCGGAATTCTTGAACTGCTTCATCATCTCCAGCAGGAAGTGCTGGGCGACAAGCAGATTGGCATCGTCAAGGTAATCGAAAACCTCATCGATAAGCAATAGAGCGTTTTCTTTCTCACCAAACTTCGCCCTTGCTCGAAATAGTGCAACACACAGCTGGAGTACGTCAATCTCGCCGTTAGAGGCCTCATCCCAATCGGGGAAATCAACGACGAGCTGATGGTTCCTGACTTTAGCCACGACCCCATACCTGGTTCTGTTCAGCAAATGGAGCATCTCATTGATATCATCCTTAATCTTACGGAATCGAAGATATGAACAGGCTTCCTTTATCTCGTTACGCCTCTTCTCGATAAACCTATTGACCTGTATCGCATTCAGGTAGTTCGAGATATCCCCCTTCTCGGGATACCAACGATCAAGGATTTCCTTGATTGAACTCAGTGGCTTTACAAAAGAAATATAACTGAGAACTTCATCCTCACTAATATCCCCGCCCATGCCCGTTTCGAGCGAAATAACGCCCTTGAAGAAATTATTGATTGCTGCAGCGTATCGGGAACCCTCAGTCGTTTTAAAAGCGGCATCGCAGCTGAGTAGCTCGCTAAGGAACTCATAGCTCTTGAATGCCTCGGCAAGGTTATCCATTCTCCCGCGTAAGATCGACGCATATTTCTGTCGCTCCGCAGTGACTGAATAGTTCAAGCGGACAGTGGCTGGCACCTTCTCGTACAGAACGCACTGTTGAACGCTCATCTTCGTTTGACTGAGAACCCTTGGCCCCACCCGGCGGTTCGTCATATTTGCGTACAATCCCGAGCGGACGACCTGCACGTCTACCCTACTCGCAATTTCATTCGAATCAGCATTAGCACTTAATGTCACGTCATCGTCAAAAGTCACGGACAAGGAGGTGTCGTCCCAGTCCTCCCCGTTATAACGATCCGCGTCTGCCAATTTTAGCCGCCTGGTGTTAAGGGATGCAAACGCCGTCGCAAGCGAAGACTTACCCGACCCGTTAGGCGCCACAAGAAAGTTAGGCTTGTTCGGGTAAAAATCGCATGGCACGTCAAGATGGTTAATCCCCTTAACGTGGTTGCACGTAATACCGGTAATCTTCGCCATCGTAAGCCCCTCTCTGCTTTACGACACAGTCCTTTCTGTACGCATAGCAGCAATATTACCGCTGCTCTCAGCGTGCGAGCATAGGCGCGTTTATAAAGAATGGACCGATAGCAGTAAGGCGGCACCGGTGCGATCAGGCAGTAGACGGCCAAGCTCCTTCACGAGAATCTAACTTAACAGAAACACTAGACTGAACCCAAGCTGACCAATCGAAAGCGAAGCCGGTTTCTTAAAACTGTCAACGCTTTTGTCATCGAAAATCTACCAGCGGTTGATAGATGCTGTCCGCCGATTTCCTCAAAGCAATTAAACTACTTTACTCACAAAAAGTAACGTACAACTATTATCATTGCCTCAAGCGCTGGCTAGATTTCAAATATGAGAGTGTCCGAGAACAGTTAGCTATTAGCCAACAGCCCATCGGATCCCATTCAATAGAAAGCTCGCTGGGCGTTATAAGAGAAAGCCAAGACGGCAACCCAGCAATTGGCCCACTAGTAGAAGGGATGGTCATGTACGCAGTTATCACTCGCACACGCTATAGATAAATAGTGGAGGAAAATATGGAAGAAGAAGTCGAGGGTATTCCATATAACCATTAGTTAGCAGACGTTAAAGTTCGTGAATCAGGCCACACAATATGTTTTCAGTTTCAGCTCCAGTCATGAACTGGAGCTATTTTTATCCGCCCATTGCTAATTGTTGTTCTTGAATATACCGAAGATTATTGAGCTCAGTTTAGAAACAGCTGACGGCTCCTGAACCTTTAGTCCGATCTCTTTGTTTATTTCATAGCCCCTATCAATTTTTAACTGATAAGTCTGAACCCCACGATCGATCTCACGTTCACGCTCGCCCCATATTTCCATCAGTTTAACAATATGGGTGTAGCTGTAATTCCCAACTTCCCTGCCATTGTTCACGGAGCACAAAAAGGGAAAGACGTAATTAACGGCCCTGAAAAAAGGCCGATGAAACGACGGGTATAGAACCTCCTCATTAGCCAACCCACTATTAACCATTAATGACAGCTGTTCCAGATAATTCGATAACTCCGTAAGCGTTTTATTAAAAAGTAAAGCAAACGTTTCGTTATCAATGGAGGCTCGATCGATAGGCGTAAAAATAGTTGGATGTAATTCTGCGAGCTCTGCATACTTACTGGCAGCCTTTTCAAGGTTTTCACTGTTTGTCAAGTAAGATAGCAAACCTTGTTTAACGTTCGAACTTGACGTACCGGCTATGGAGATGAATTCTTTTTCGGAAAACGACTTTAAAGAATGAACCGATAGGCTCATAACGGCTTGAGCATAAATGGAGACTTCGGAAGAGACGAAGCTGAATAGCTTCATCCTGGGCAGAACTTCGGCCCTAAAAGTATCGGCAAAATTAATGGACCATTCAGAGGCTTTTATATAGCTATCGTTACGCATCTGCTTAACAGCAAGCCGATAAGAACCGATTGCAGCAAAAAGAGCGACAGCAGTCGCAAGATCTGCCAATGCGTTCAAGTCGTTCGACAAAGGTCCAAATAATTCCTGAAGCACAGCGTTTCCCATCAATTAGACGCCTCTACATGAAGCCAATTAATCAACATTGATAAAACGTCATGCACCAGACAATGAACGTATAATAATTCTACTTCAGTTTTCTCGAACCGTATGCGAGCGCAGCCCTTCAATAATCACAGTGAGCCAACCGCGCCTGCGACAGCGCTCAACGACGCTGATTATTTCGTGTCAGCATCAAAGGACTAATTTGTATAAGACTGATCGTCGATTATGGTCTTTCTACCCAAGCATTCCAGCTCCGCAACATGTCCCCCATCTTCATCCTTCACTACTTTCAGCTCGAAGGATTGCATGTATCTGAAACCTAAGCAGTCATAGAAAGCAATTCCAAGCTCATACTCCCCGATCGCAGAATCAGTTTGCGTATCTATGAAAATACCAAGGTAAAAACTCTCCCCATGATCAAGCGTCAAGGATCTAACACCTCGCCAAACCGCGCCTTTGCGATTAACGCCGACCTTTACATTGTTGGCGTAACCAGGGCCAACGTTCTTGAACCTCAATGGAACATAAATTGTCGGATTGGGCGTTGCGAGGCTAAGACCCTCTATTGATTCAGATAGATAACTATGTGTAACACGTTTTCGCTGCTCGTTGGTAAGACCGTCTTTATACTCAATTGCATTTCCAATTAGCACGTAGGTATCACGTTCTTCAACCTCGTAATACCCTTTGGAATCACTATTTGACACCGCATCAGAAGAGGCAGATTCTTCAGGATCTCCTTCATATTGCGGAAGCATAAATGCCCAGCCTATTTTATTTTTCTGCGTGAGCATAATCATTGAGAAATAAGGTGCAGCGCTCATCCTGCTCTGCGTCCGTTGTTGGTCCCAAGCATCAACGATACCGTAAACAATGCCCAAAAGGGCAATAAACGCTGCCCCCATGGTCCCACAGTAGCCAAGCATCTCGCCGGCACTCCACGGTGTTCTAATAACGACTTGTTGCGCGTCAACTGAATACAGGAACGCTATAACAAGTGGTGGAAGAAAGATAATGACCAGACTAGCTATAAATAGATTGGCAGTCTTCTTACTAAAGGCAAAGGTTTTGCCTAGCCGTTTCTTAAAGCCTTCCTTCATCTTGCCTCCCGATAGAAAATAGGATGCCGCGAAAAGCACCAATATGCAGCCAAAGAATACGCCCACAGAAAGCAATTGTAAGCGCAGCATATATGCCAACAATTCACCACTATCAAAAAGCTTCATCAGGCAGCAGATTGCCATTTGAACGCCCCCAAACAAGCAAAGTGAAGTTGGAATCATTCACAGAAGAGGAGGGGGCGCTATCGACCGAAACCCAAAAGCCGCCGAACGCCAAAACAGGATCGCCGAATAGAGGTCATTAATCCAAACCGTAAAGCTACTTGCTAACTACATTTTCTAGACCTAGAATTAGGTCTAGAAAATGTAGTTGATTGGAGATGAATGTTAGCTCACCAACATGCCAGTTTAACGCCAAAGGGCCACCACCGACCTTGCTTTGCAAGCCCTTCTGATGTGCATCCGGATCTTTCCGAAGATGTGTTCAGAGAGGCGCTAGAATATGCACGGGACTTCACGACCATCATGGATAACGGTCATCTTGCCCCGACGGCACGCGGCACTTCTATGTATCACAACTCAACTGCCAAATTTCGTGAGCTGATGGCAGAAAAGGGCTGGAAGTCAGAAAACGTAGCAAACCTCCCCTATACGATTTCACCTGATAGGTCCGTCAAAATTACCGTTGCCACAGGCAGTCCCTCAACTGGCATAAAAGGCGGTTTTGGCCCAAAACTAAAAGAGAAGGGCAAGACACCATCAATCGTAGCCGGTCAAATGACCCTATTCGATCCGGATAATTACGCCATCGATCAACAAGAAGGGAAATTGTGGTACCTGGTAATCTATGTTGACCGCAACCGTCAGGAGATCCGCATGGAGCTATCGAAGCCACATTTTGACGAAAACAACCAGGTCGGCGGATGGATTAAACGCATCATCATGAATCCCATTCCGCTGCAGAACGTCCAGATTTCGCTCCCGCCTGACGAAGAGGTACCGTCCATCAACATTTCGCCCATTGAACCGAGTGAACCCGATATGGCGGTTGGATATTAGCCAGAGCGTTCATGCGGACCCCCATATCATTAGAAATGACAACCGCTTTGAACCCACTATCCGAATGAGGAAGTAAATGGAAGGCACACGCCTAACTCTTGCGCGAAAATTGAGAGGCTTTTCGAAAAAAGAGCTGGCTGAGCTTGTAAAGGTCACGCCCAAGTCTATCGCCGACTACGAAAACGACGTTACTAATCCGAGTCCTGAAATCGAGCAGCGCTTGATGCAAGCGCTGCGTTTTCCCGAAGCATTTTTTAATTTACATACAACGGAGCCCATGCCAGAAAAGGCTATTTCATTTAGAGCAAGAACAAAGCTAAAAAGAAGCCAAAAAGACATCGCAACCGCCGAGGCAACGCTCGCGACGGAACTATCCGACTGGTGCAACGCGAAGTTCAACCTACCAAAAACAGACGTCCCCACCATAGAAGGCGTAGGCCCCGTTCTCGCGGCAGAAATGCTTCGTAAAGAATGGAAAATGGGAGAAGGCGCTATCCCAAATTTGCTAGCCCTCCTCGAGAGCCACGGTATCCGTATTTTCTTTGCCGGAGAAATCGGAAACGAAGTTGACGCCTTTTCATACTGGGAGCCAAGAACCGAATGTCCATATGTGTTTCTCACGACTTCAAAGAGTGGTGAGCGACGCAGGATGGATGCGGCTCACGAACTCGGACATCTAGTGATGCATCGAAATCTCGACATGGGAACTTCGGCTACAAAAGAAATCGAGGCCGAGGCGAACAGGTTCGCCTCGGCATTCCTAATGCCCAAATCGACTATGCTGAAATATACGCCCAGAGGCTTCAGTCTGCGGGATGCAGTAGCCCATAAAAAGCAATGGAAGGTATCTGTAGCAGCATTTATCTTTAGATCACACGACATTGGCCTGCTCACGGATTGGCAGTATCACAATCTTTTCAAGCAGTTAAGCGCGGCAGGATGGAGAACGGATGAGCCCAACGCGATAATACCAGAACAGTCTGAGGTAAATAAGCAGGTCATCACCCTGCTCTCGAAGATGCCGCAAAAACTTAGTACAGCAACCAATGAAACTGCATTGCCCCTTGAGCTGTGCTATCAGCTGCTTACCGGAACAAGTGCGCAAGTTGTACTAGGTGGGAAAACGCCCACAAGCAAAACATGTAGACGAAAGGCCGATCTAACAGTGGTTCAGTAATCCAAGAGCGATCGCGTTGACGCGCTTCCGCACGGTCGAATACAGGCTGGATGCAGAGGAGGGGCTGCGGCACATCCGAGCCGAGTTCTCGGGGCCGAACGCCCCCTACAAGCAGACAGCCGCTACGGCACTACTGGATAATCTACTAGGCACTACTGAGTAATTTACTGGGTAGTGCCCAAGCGCGAGTTGGCAAGTCCGCCGAAGCCCAGAGAAACGGCTCCGAAGAATGAAGCGCCTTGCCGAAAAGGGGCTTCTCGAATGGGTCGGATTAAACCGGCACGACCCAGGACAGTACTATCGAACAAGTGGCGGGAGGTAAGTGCCTGCCCGCTACTGCTCGCGGTATTTATGCAGATTGGGAAACCGCCGCATTGCAAAGGACGGATTGGACTGAAGACGCCCTCAATCGAGCAGTTCCGTATGGCTTCCCAGTCACGTTGCCGTCAGCGTCAGCCTGTCGCCCTCGACGCGGCATATCAGAAGCCAGCCGGGGGCGAGGTGGCATTCCCTATGCCCCTTGTAGTTGCTGACGAGCTCATGGTCGTGAAGTTGCGCGGGAAGCTCCTCTTCTGGTTGGAGCGTCTCGAGCACATTCTCAAGCACCCGCATGTTACGGCCCTGCTTCTTCGCCCGCTTGTAGTCCTTCTTGAATTTGGCAGTGAACTCGAGCTTCAGCATGGGCTAGTTCTCATCGAGGGCGGCGATCATGTCGGATACCGTGTCGTACGGCCCGCTCACGCGGCCCGCCGCAGCGTCATCCATAGCGGCAAGGGTCTCGGCATTGAACCCGTAGGAGTTGGAGGGGTCGAAGGGAAAGCCGCCGCGCCTGTTGAACGCGGAGACGAACATGCGCAGGGCGTTGCTCGGGGAAGTACCGATGCTATCGCACGTTTCGAGGAATGCCCGCTTCTCATCGGGGCGCAGCTTCGTGGACACCGGCTCCATCGTCCGTGTGGCCATTGTTCCTCCTTGGTTTACTTGGTATTTCAGAGTTAACCATATTTTATGACTCCCGGCGTGCGTAAATACAAGAGTAGCGGCGTGTGACACCTAGAAGCGCAGCTCCCAGCAGGAATAGCGCCAGGGAGGCGGCGATCCAGCTGCTGTCGGCAGTCTTGGGGAGCGTGGCGGTGGCAGCGTCAGCGTTCTTGGCATTGGATGGCGTGGACGCCGCGGTCTTGATCGCTGTCGTTTTGGGCGTCGCGGTCGTCTTGGGCGTCGTAGACGCGGGCTTTAGGACGGGATCCGTCGCGGACCCGGCACCGGGCCGCTCAACGGCGGGGCCG
>CALLSU010000186.1:0-3006 GCA_938011935.1 uncultured Collinsella sp. | reverse complement strand
ATCATGCTTCACTCTCAAATCAACGCGCATAAAGAAAGCCTCCCATTTCTCATGTCCAAGAAATGGGAGGCAGTTCAGCCGCCCGCGTCGGGGTCGAGCCAGTACCAGGAGCCGCCGGTGTAAAGCCAGCCGGTCGAGGCGATGCCGTTCGCAAACCAGTACCAGGAGCCGTCGACGAGGCCCCATCCGTTAAGGGGGCCGCAGCTGCCGAAGTAGCGGCGGACGCCCTGCGCATCGGTCTGGTAGCCCGTCAGCATGGCCCCCGTCCGGGCGTCGAAGCAGTAGGGCACGCCGCCGACGGATACGGGGCCGCGCGCCAGCACGCCGGAGCCAGTCGCGTAGTACCAGGTCCCGCCGTCGAGGACCCACCCGGTCGCCATGGCGCCGGACGAATTAAACCAGTACAGGGAGCCGTTGCACTCGTGAAGGCCGGTTGCCATGGCGCCGCCCGCGTCGGGCTCGAGCCAGTACCACGTGCCGCTCTGGAACAACCATCCGGCATACGCCTTGCCGTTGGAGGCTGCATAATACCAGGTGCTGTCAATTAGTTGCCAATGATAAAGGGAGACATCAACATACGCGTAGTTCATATCAACGTTGCCGTTGATTCCAAGGACTTTTCCGTTGCTCTTATACTGCCAAAAACTGTAATTGCCGGTATAGTCACATTGCGAGTTATATTGAGCAATCCAATGATCCCAAGAGCTACTCTTAAATACAGAGTCAGTCAAAATGTTGTTAAACCAATTTAAATTTGCATAAATACCAGGCTCATATCCTGCGGCAGAAATCCTATTACAAAAAACCTGCGCCCTCGATGCAATTCCGGTTTGACGTCCATTTGCAATTATCGAGTTATCCTCAAGATCGTAATACACCGGCAATCTTGGATTATGTCCAGAAAGGCAATTGATCACCATTGATGCCTCATCGGCTGCCTGCTGATTATCAAAAGCATATGAATAGATATAGACGCCGTAGGGAATTCCGAGTCGCTCGCACTCAGAAATATTTCGATTAAATTGATAGTCAACTCGACCGCCCCAAGATGGAGCGCCAAATCCAACACGCAGAATAGCGAAATCGATACCAGAAGCCTTAACAGCATTCCAGTCAATACGTCCTTGATGCTCACTGACATCGATGCCCTGCGCCGTAGCCCCATCGGGAAGAATGTCCATGGACAATAAGGCTATTCCATCTTCTTCGGAAGAAGCATCCTCTGCGACCAATTGCCCATCCTCATAACGCCAGGAATTCTCAACTAGGGACCGCGCAGCTTCCGCGTTCGAGGGGAAAACAAACACAGAAATGGGCGCAAGGACCATCAGCACCAACAATGCCGAAAATAACTTAAGATGTTTGCTCATGTAAACCTCGTCATTCGTTCTTGTTTGCGTTTAGCTTACAGCATGGCTGTGAAAGATTTCCGAACATCCAACTGGACAAGATGCCATCTAGGACGACAAATAACTGCACGCAATACCACAATGTAAACAAGAACTTCCCAGCAGGGTGAAACCAAGGACTCCTAGTCCCTACTCTTACCCCCCCCCAAGAATACCGACTTCAAATAAACTTTCAAACTAGATGTCAAAAAGGTAGGGGATCCAGAGAGTCCCCTACAACTCAGAATTCTAACGAATCAATATTACTTTCGATGGACCCAAAGCGGTCAAACCGGAGATGCGGTTTCCATAACCATCACTATGCCAGAACAAATTTTCGCTCGGCGAATTGCCCCAGAAAAAGCCAATGTGGCTATCGTCGGCATATGGGTTGTAAGGATTGAAGAACACAATGTCCCCCTTACGAGCCAAGCCACTGCGCAACAACTCATCAATAGAGTTGAAATAAGTCACGTTCGCGCACGTATCGATAGCGTAGCCGTACCAACGATAAGCGTTAACGCAGCCGCCCCTTCCGGGACCTCCACTCCAAGGGGAATGGCTCTGCTCGGCGGCAATGGGAGCTAAATTACCGCCCGCTTTCATATACGCATGCGATACAAATCCGCCGCAGTTCATACCGGTATACCCATCCCAACGAGGATCACCCTTTGGATACATGCATGTTTCTTGGCTAAGATGCGTATCGTAGGGTGTTCCACGGTAATAGCCATCGTTTTCGTGGCTCATAAGCCAATTGACCAGGCTGGACCTATTAACCCCCAAAACAGAACCAGACGTATTCAACCATGCACCACTTGCATTGAAGTAGTAGTCGACGCCATCGATTTTCAGCCACCCGTTAGCAAACATAGCGCCCGAAGGCTGAAGCCAGTACCACGTGCCGCGGTCATTGAGCCATCCGGTCTTCATCTTGTAGGTGGAAGGATCCATCCAATACCACGCACCGTTAACATATTGCCAACCAGACTTAAGGACACCATTGGAAGATGCGTAATACCAAGTATTGCCGCTTTCGTCAGAAGCGTCTTTCGACATAATCCAACCAGATGCTACATTGACGGCACCGTTTGCATCCGCATAGAAAACCGCGTCTCCAATATGAATCACACCTGGCAATGAAGACGAGTCAGCACGATCAGCGACTACGGGAGATCCATCAGATGAAGTAGGCAACGGCTCGCTCAGTGCTCCAGACGATTTCGCCCATGCCATACCGTCGCTCAAGTTAATCCAGCACGAAGATGCCATCGCACCGGAATCATAAGAAAAATAGCGCGTGTTTCCTACCGCGAATTCACCAGTACACATTGCGCCGGATACATCATCAAGGTAATACCAGGCGCTTCCGAACTTTATCCATCGTCCTCGTTGAATAGCTCCATTTGATGCGGTGTAATACCAAGTACCATCAACAAGTGCCCAGCCTGTTGCCATGGCGCCTGAACTCGTAAGGAAATAGGTGGACAACTCCACTTGCATAAAGCCCGTGAGCATAATATGGCTTCCTGGATCCAGGTAAGGGGGTGCGGACAGAAAGTTGGACCGCGGGGCGGTCCGGACTGGAGGTTCGCATGTACAGCAGGGAGAAGGTCGA
>CALLSU010000185.1:0-1835 GCA_938011935.1 uncultured Collinsella sp. | reverse complement strand
CGCAACCGGTGAAACCGCCTTTGCGCGAACGGCACGCCTGTTTAGCGAAACTGGTGAAAAATAGATTGACGCTAACACGCTGCCACGCGGCGCCCTGGAAGACCTCGCCGAGGGCGCGGACGAGGCCCGGGTGGGCGTCCGAGACGACGAGCTCCACCCCGGAGACGCCGCGTCCGCGGACCGTCCGCAGGAAGGCGAGCCACGAGTCATACGACTCGGTATCCACCACGTCGACGCCCAGGACGCGCCTCCAGCCGCCCGCGTCGCAGCCGATGGCGGTGACAACGGCGGTGGACGCCACGCGGCCCCCGCGGCGGCACTTGACGTAGGTGGCGTCGAGCCAGACGTAGGGCACCGGGGAGCCGTCGAGCGGCCTTCCGCAGAGCTCCTCGATGTCGGCGTCCAGGCTCGAGGCGATGGCGCTCACCTGGTCCTTGGAGAGCCTGGAGACGCCCATCTTCTCGGCGACGCGCTGCACCTTGCGGGTGCTCGTGCCGGTGGCGTACATCTCCGCCACGGCGGCCACGAGGGCGCGGTCCACGCGCTGGTAGCGCTCAATCACGTCCTCGGGGAAGAAGCTGCCCGAGCGCAGCTTGGGGATACGAAGCGTCAGCGTGCCCACGCAGGTGGCGAGCGCCCTCTCGCGGTAGCCGTTGCGGCTGTTCGCCCCGCCGCCGCACAGCTGGTCGGCCTCCGCGTCCATCACGGCGTTCACGACCTGCTCGGCGAGGCGCCTGAGCAGCTCCTGCATGTCGATGGCGCCGTCGTCGAACCGGGGCATGGCGAGCATGTCCGGCGTCGGGTCTGATAAGATTTCCATAGCGGCCTTCGTCCTTTCCTAGAACCTGTTGTTGTGGTGATTTCAGATTCTAGGACGAAGGCCGTTCTTCGTTAAACGGGCGCTAGGGCGCCGGCCTTACACCAACATTTTCGACGCGATCTGGCTTTCTACCGCGAAAGGAGGGGAATGAAATGGAATGGATTACCGAGCCGTCAGCCGGGGCTGAGCCCATGTGCAACAATTGCTTCTTTTACGCGCACGGCAGCTGCAGCACCAAGTGTTCTTCACAGGAGTGCACTATCCGCTTTTAGCGGATAGTGCACGCCGTACGGCGTGCACAGACTGTTCAAAGATATTTTGGCCAGCAGCGCCGGAGGGGTGATGTGGCATTGCAATATGGGGGGGGGAACCGACGTTACCTATAACCCCGCACAATTGCCATGTCGTCCCTTTTTATTGACGGGGAGGATGTCGTCCATGCGGGAAGTCCCAGTTGAATTGCGTGCCATATCCAAGAGATATGGCGGGTTTGAAGCGGTTAAATCAGTCTCGTTCTCTTTAATGGAAGGCGAGCTGTGTGCACTCATTGGGGAGAATGGTGCCGGCAAGAGCACGTTAATTCGATTGATCACGGGGCTTTCGGAGCCATCGTCAGGAACGATCTCGATGTTTGGGCAAACCGGGAGACGTGAAATACGGAGCTGCAGGGAAAGGCTGGGTTATATGCCCGACCTCAATGCTTCGTATCCTAATCTGACCGCGCGAGACAACTTGGTCGTTCGCTGTATTGAGTGGGGGCTTCCCACCGATCGTTCCATCGACGGTGTGTTATCAACCGTCGGTTTGGGGGAGGCCGGCGGGAAGAAAGTGAAGAACTTCTCAATGGGAATGAGGAGGCGTCTCGATCTGGCCATAGCGTTGCTGGGCGATCCGGAGCTGTTGATACTGGACGAGCCGACAAACGGCCTGGATCCGATGGGGATAGTCGAAGTAAGAAAAATCCTTACGCATCTTAACAAAGATCAAGGTAAAACGATTCTCGTATCCAGCCACA
>CALLSU010000184.1:0-15105 GCA_938011935.1 uncultured Collinsella sp. | reverse complement strand
ACGACAGCGAAAACCCGCCAGAGCGAGCAAGGTGCCTTGAAACGAGGCGGCATTGATCTTTTGATCATGCCGCCGAAGTTGAAAGGCAGATTGCCGCTCTGGCGGGTTTGCAGCGTCAACTGGTTACGCGGGCTGGTAAGCCCGCGTAACCCTAATAATTGGCTTCGTAGCCGTTGCCGTCGCCGGTGGGCTCTTCGTAGTAGTCCGAATCGCTCGAATCGCTTGAGTCATCGGAATCGTCAGAGCTGACCGATGAGGTTGCGGTACCGTTTGCGTAATCGTCAGACGTGTTGTTGTTCAGGTCGCCGATCGTAGAGCTGGAACCGTCGGAAAGACCCATGGTGTTGGGACCCTTGGGATCCTTGCCAGCATCGACGCGCTCCATCATTTCCTTGAGCTCGTCCTCGTAGACAAAGACGTAGCTCACACCGTCGATCATGGTGCTGTCGTCGGCGTACGAGGGCAGGTTGGCCGAGTAGATACCGTCGACATCCATACCGCGCATGGCGTTGACCGTAGCCACGATATCCTGAACGCTCATATCGGTTACGAGCATATCGGACAGCGAATTAACCAGGCCAAAGATCTTCGTGGCATCGAAGTTATTGAGAATCTGGTTGGCAAGGGCACCAAGCACCTGACGCTGGTGGCGCATGCGCGTGTAATCGCCGTCGGCATAGGTGTAGCGGCAGCGGGCATAGGTAAGGGCGGTGGCACCGTCCATATGCTGCTGGCCAGCGGTAATCTTAATATCCAGGTGCTCGGGGTCGTCAACATCATCGGTTGCGTTAATGTCGATACCGCCAACCGAATCAATCAGCGCCTGCATACCGTCGAAGCTGACCTCGGCATAGTGGGAAATCTGAACACCGCACAGCTCGTTGACCGCCTCGACCATGGCCTCGGCGCCGCCAACGGTATGGCAGGCGTTGATCTTCATGGTCTCGCCCTTGTACTCGACCTTGGTGTCGCGCGGAACGGAAATGAGCGTCGCCTGCTTTTGCGTGGGGTCGATGCGTGCCAGGATAATCGAGTCGGCACGATACGTATCCTCGCCCGGACGGCCGTCGGTACCAAGAAGCAGCACGTAGAACGGATCCTTTGCCTCATCGGTGTCAACCAGAACCCGACGCAGATTGTCGGTAATGACATTAGAATCGCCGAGCTTGCCCATAATGGTGGCAAACCACAGGCCGGCAGCGGTAGTGGCACTCAACAGCACGCCAAGCACGACAATGAGCGCGACGTGACGAATCGTGTGGCTACGACGACGTTGGCGAGCGCGCTCGGAATAGCGAGCCACGTTATCGCGACTGTAGATCTTGGCCTGCGCACCAGTTGAGGGTCTTCGGGTGGTGGTATCTGCGAGGGGCTTTTTATTAAACATAGGCAACCTGTATTAGTAGATGACGGGATCGGGGACGGTAGCATGCTCGACATGCGCGCCGAGCGCCTGCAGCTTTTCGACAAACTGCTCGTAGCCGCGCTTGATGTGATGGATAGCCGAAACCTCGGTCGTCCCGTCGGCGATCAAGCCCGCTACGACGAGGGCCGCTCCGCCGCGCAGATCGGGCGAGGTAACCTGTGCACCCGAGAAGCCCTTGACGCCATGAATCATGGCATGATGGCTCTCGATACGAATGTCGGCACCCATGCGCACCAGCTCAGAGGCAAACATAAAGCGATTCTCGAAGATGTTCTCGGTAATAACGGAACTGCCGTCGGCAAGGGCGGAGAGCACCATAATCTGCGCCTGCATGTCGGTCGGGAAACCGGGGAACGGAAGCGTCTGGATGTCGACCGGCTTGATACGCTCGGCACGGTTCACATGGACGCCATCCTCGACGCGCTCGCAGTCGATACCCATGAGCTCCATCTTCTTGAGCACCATGCCCAAATGAATGGGGCAAAAGCCCGTGACATCGACACCGCGATCGTCCGCCATCAACGCACCGGCGACGATAAAGGTACCGGCCTCGATGCGGTCGCCCACCACGCGATGGATAACGGGATGGAGCTCTTCCACGCCTTCGATAGTCACGACGGGCGTACCGGCGCCAACAATCTTGGCGCCCATCTCGTTGAGCATGTTAGCGAGATCGACGATCTCGGGCTCGCGGGCGGCATTGTCGATAACCGTGGTGCCCTGTGCGCGCACAGAGGCCATGATGAGATTCTCGGTCGCACCGACGCTGGCGAACTCGAGCGTGACGGTGGTACCGCGCAGACCTTGGGGCGCATTAGCGTTGATGTAACCGTGGGCGGTATCGAACTCAACGCCCAGGGCCTCAAGACCAAGAATGTGCATATCGATCTTACGAGCACCCAGGTTGCAGCCGCCCGGCATGGCAATTTTGGCGCGATGGAAGCGGCCCAGCAGGGGCCCCATGACGGCGGTGGAAGCGCGCATCTTGGCAACGAGCTCGTAGGGGGCCTCCCATGAATCGACCTGAGAGGTATCAATCTCGAGCGTGTGCTCGTCGAGAACATCGATCGTAGCGCCCATGCCCTTGAGCACCTTGCCCATCACGTGGACATCGGAAATATCGGGCACGTTCTGCAGCGTCGTCTTGCCCGGCGCCAGAAGCGTTGCCGCCATGAGTTTGAGCGCGGAGTTCTTGGCGCCCGAGACGGGCACGGAGCCTCCGATGGCGTGGCCACCCTCAACGCGGATAATATCCAAGGTCTACCCTTTCAAAAAGCATGCCCGGGGTGGCTGGGCCATCCCGGGCATGATGTGTTCGCAAATGGTCGAACGCTAAATCGTTTGACTATTGGGCAAGCTTGAGCTTACACCATGCGATTTCATTATAGAGGTAGGCGCGGCGTGCATCATCCTCCGACAAATTACCCAGCTTCTCTTCAAAACCTTGAATATCAGCTTTAAGCTTGTCGGCATCGACGGTCGCCAAATCGCAAGCGCGCTCGGCGAGAACGGTCACGACATCGTCCGCAACCTGGGCATAGCCGCCGGCCACGGCAAACGTGTGGTCGACAGTGCCCATGGCCTTATCGGAAACGCGAACGTAACCGCGGTCGATCGTGCAGATCTCGCTGGAGTGAGCAGGCAGGACGCCAAACTCGCCATCCGTGGACGGAATCGACACAAACGCAGCGTCGCCCTCATAGGCGCAGCTCACGGGGCACACGATGCGGATACGCATAACCTACTTCTCCCCCATCTTGCGGGCGCGCTCGCGCACGTCCTCAATCGTGGAAGCATAGCGGAAAGCCTGCTCGGGCAGGTCATCGGCCTTGCCGTCGACAATCTCGGCAAAAGAGCGGACGGTATCCTCGACGCGGACGTAGACACCGGGGTTGCCGGTGAACTTCTCGGCGACGTGGAAGGACTGCGAGAGGAACTGCTGAATCTTACGGGCACGGTTGACCGTAAGGCGCTGCTCCTCGGACAGCTCGTCCATACCCAGAATGGCGATGATGTCCTGAAGGTCGGAGTACTCCTGCAGGAGCTCCTGGACCTTGACGGCGACACGGTAGTGCTCCTCGCCAACGATCGAGGGATCGAGAGCGTCGGAGGAAGATGCGAGCGGGTCGATAGCCGGGAACAGGCCGAGCGACGAAATGCTACGCGAAAGAACCGTGGTGGCGTCGAGGTGCGTAAACGTCGTGGCAGGCGCCGGGTCGGTCAGGTCGTCTGCGGGGACGTAGACAGCCTGGACGGAGGTAATGGAGCCCGTCTTGGTCGAGGTAATGCGCTCCTGGAGGTCGCCCATCTCGGTTGCCAGCGTGGGCTGGTAACCAACGGCGGACGGCATACGGCCCAGCAGGGCGGAAACCTCGGAACCTGCCTGGGTGAAGCGGAAGATGTTGTCGATGAACAGCAGAACGTCCTGGCCGCGATCGCGGAAGTACTCAGCGGTGGTAAGGCCGGCCAGACCGATGCGCAGACGCGCTCCGGGCGGCTCGTTCATCTGACCATAGACCAAGCAGGTCTTGTCGATAACGCCAGACTCGCTCATCTCGAGGAACAGGTCGGTGCCCTCGCGGGTACGCTCGCCGACGCCGGTGAACACCGAGGTGCCGCCGTGCTCCTGGGCGAGGTTGTTGATGAGCTCCTGAATCAGAACGGTCTTGCCGACGCCGGCGCCGCCGAAAAGGCCCGTCTTGCCGCCACGGATGTAGGGCTCGAGCAGGTCGACGGCCTTGATGCCGGTCTCGAAGATCTCGGTCTTGGTGGTGAGCTCGTCGAAACGGGGTGCTGCATGGTGGATGGGGTAGAACTCCTCCACCTCGGGCATGGGCTTGCCGTCGACGGGCTTGCCCATAACGTTCCAAATTCGGCCCAGCGTCTTGGGGCCAACGGGCATCTTCATGGGCTCACCGGTATCGGTGGCGATGAGGCCGCGCTGCAGGCCGTCGGTCGAGGACATGGCGACCGTGCGGACGACGCCGCCCGGAAGCTGGCTCTCGACCTCGAGGATCGTGCTCAGATGACCGATCGGGGTCTCGGCCTCGACCGTGAGCGCGTTGTAGATCGGGGGCACCGCGCCGTCAAACTTGACGTCGACGACAGGGCCGATGATTCGCACGATGCGACCATCACCGGCAGTCGTCTTCTTGGTGGCTTCCTCGACCGCAAGCTTTACGGTGTTATTAGCCATTACTGTTCCTCCAATGCTGAGGCTCCGCCGACGATCTCGTTAATCTCGGTCGTGATCGAAGCCTGACGCACGCGACTATACGTGCGGGTAAGGGTCGAGATGATCGCGGTGGCGTTTTCCGTCGCGGAGTGCATGGCCTTGCGGCGTGCACCCTGCTCGGCAGCCGCCGAATCGATCAGGGCCTGGTAGATGACCGTCAGGATATAAGACGGCACAAGCTTGCCGAGAACATGCTCGGGAGAGGGCACGAACTCGAACGTGGACGAGATGCGCTTAGGGGCGTCGGTCTCGTTCTTACGCGGACCGTGGGCCATAGCGATCATCTCGGGGTCGAGCGGCAACAGATGCTCGACGCGAAGCTCCTGATCCACGCGGTTCTTGGCGTGGTGGTAGACAAGCTCGACACGGTCAAGCTCACCGGCACGATACGCATCGCAGATATGAGAGGAGATCATGCGGGCCTGATTGAAATCGGGCTCAGAGGAGTTGCCCTCAAAGTGCATGACAACGTTTGCGCGGTCACGGAAATACGTGGCCGGCTTACGCCCGCACGCGATGATCTCGCACTCGATGCCGTCGTTCGCCCAAGAAGCGGCGAGCTTTTCGGCCGTGCGCTCCACCGTCGTATTGAAACCGCCGGCAAGGCCGCGGTCCGAGGCAATAACGACAATCAGGCCATGCTTGACGCTCTCATGCTTCTGCAGCATGGGATCAGTGCCCGAACAGGAGGCGTCGCCGGCGACCGTCAACATGACGTCGGTCAGTGCCTCCTTATAGGGCTCGGCCTGCTTGGAGCGATCGAGGGCACGACGGATCTTGGCCGTAGAGACCATCTCCATCGTGCGCGTGATCTGCTTGGTCGTGGTAACCGAGGAGATTCGCTTCTTAATGTCGCGAAGGTTGGCCATGGGGCTTAGTTCTCCTCTGATCCAGAAACATCCGAATGGTGCTTGGCCATGAACTGCTGCTTGAAGTCGCCGATGACGCGCAAGAGCTCAGCCTTGGTGTCATCATCGATCTTCTTGGCGCGAACCTTGTCGAGCAGCGAACCAAAGCCATTGTCCATGTACTCGATGAGCTCGGCACGGAAGGGCAGCACGTCGGCGATCTCCAGGTCATCCAGGAAGCCCTCGTTGCCAGCGAACAGCGTAACGATCTGCTCGCCAACCTCAAACGGCTTGTAACGCGGCTGCTTCAGGAGCTCGGTCATGCGAGCACCATGGGTCAGCTGCTTCTGAGTAGCCTCGTCGAGGTCGGAGCCGAACTGCGTAAAGCCAGCGAGCTCCTGATAGGAAGCGAGGTCCAGACGGAGGTTGCCGGCGACCTGCTTCATGGCCTTGGTCTGCGCATCGCCACCGACGCGGGACACGGAGATGCCCACGTCGACTGCCGGGCGCTGACCCTGGAAGAAGAGCTCGGACTGCAGGTAGATCTGACCATCGGTAATGGAAATGACGTTGGTCGGAATGTAGGCCGAGACGTCGCCGTCCTGGGTCTCGATGATCGGCAGTGCCGTCATGGAGCCGTAACCGTTCTTCTTGGACATCTTGACGGCACGCTCAAGCAGACGAGAGTGCAGGTAGAAGATGTCGCCAGGATAGGCCTCGCGTCCGGGCGGACGATGCAGCGTCAGCGACATCTGACGGTATGCCACGGCCTGCTTGGACAGGTCATCGTAGATGACGAGCACGTGACCGCCGGGGTTGGTCTCGCTGGCGGGCTTGCCGTCCTCGCCGTTGTACATGAAGAACTCGCCGATAGCGGCACCGGCCATAGGCGCGATGTACTGCATAGGGGCAGAATCGGCAGCGGTAGCCGAAACGATGATGGTGTATTCGAGCGCACCGTGCTGGGCGAGGGTCTCACGGATGTTAGCAACCGTGGAGGCCTTCTGGCCGATGGCGACATAGATGCAGACCATGCCCTTGCCGCGCTGGTTGAGGATAGCGTCGATGGCGATGGCGGTCTTACCGGTCTTACGGTCGCCGATGATAAGCTCGCGCTGGCCGCGGCCGATAGGCACCATGGAGTCGATAGCCAACAGACCGGTCTGAACCGGCTCGCACACCGGGGTACGGTCGATGACGCCGGGGGCCTTGAACTCGATAGGACGACGGTGCGTGGCGACAATGTCACCCAAACCGTCGATGGGCTGGCCGAGCGGATTGACGACGCGGCCGAGCATGGCGCGGCTCACGGGGATATCCATAATGCGGCCAGTGGTGCGGCACTCGTCGCCTTCCTTGATGGAGTCGACGGCACCAAACAGAACGGCGCCGACCTCGTCACGGTCAAGGTTCTGGGCAAGGCCGAAGACGGTCTCACCGGTATCGGAGCTCTTGAACTCCAGAAGCTCGCCTGCCATGGCGCTCTTGAGGCCGGAGACGCGCGCGATGCCGTCGCCTACCTCGTCGACCGTTGAAACCTCATGCGTATCGACCGTCGCGGAGAGGCTCGTGAGCTGCTCCTGCAGTTTCTTGGCGATATCCTGGGCATTGAGGGTTTCGGACATTAGGCTTCACCTCCGTACGAATTAGCAGAGTTTGCGAGGGTCTCCTGCGCGATGCGCAGCTGCGTCTTGACGGAGATGTCACGACGCTCGCCGCGGGCCTCGAGCACCAGGCCGCCCACGATAGACGGGTCGACCTGCTCGATAAGGAATACCTTGCGGCCGAAGTCCTGCTCGCATTTCTTAGTGATGGTTTGACGCAGCTCGTCGTCGAGCGGGATCGCCGTGGTGACGGTCACGCCCACTACATCCTCGTCTTCCTCGGCAACATACTTAAAGGCAGCTGCCACCTTGGGAAGAAGGTCGAGCTGGTCGCGCTTGGACATGGTGTCGAGCACGGCGACGATCTCAGGGCTGGCGCTAGCCAGGCGCTCGATCATCTCGAGGTCCTCGAACACATGGTTCTCGGCCTTGGCGGCTTCCAAAAGGGAGCGCGCGTAGGTCTCGAGTACCTTGTCCTGATAGCGGCTAGTCGGCATTCAGGCTACCTGCTTCCTGGATGTAGCGCTCGATGAGCTTCTTCTGCTCGGACTCGTCCTCGAGTGCCTCGCCCACGATCTTGGTGGCGACGGCAACGGACAGGTCGGCGATGGAGCTCGCGGCACCGGCGTAGATGGACTTGCGCTCGTCCTCGACGGTCGTATGGGCCTTGGCGATGATCTCCTCGGCCTCCTTGTGAGCAGCCTCGATGATACGGGCGCGCTCGGACTCGGCGTCCTTACGGGCCTCGAGAACGATGTCGGCAGCCTGACGACGGGCGTCGGTGACGATCGAGTCGGACTCAGCGCGCTTGGCGATGGCCTCCTGCTTGGTCTTCTCGGCCTCGTCGAGGCTCTCCTCGATCTTCTTGCCGCGCTCCTCCATGGTTTTCATGATGCCCGGCAGGGCGACCTTTGCCAGCACGATCCAGATGATCAGGAAGGCGATAAGCGCCGGGATGAACTCCGCCATCTTAGGGATGAGGATGTCCGCACCGGCAGCGCCGTCCTCGGCGAACGCGGAAACCGGCATAAGCAGCGCGGCCGCGGACGCGGAGAGTGCGATCGCGCTCTTCTGGGATGAAAGATTCATACTTGACGCTCCGTGCTATTTAACGATCAGCGCGACAACGAAGCCGATCAGAGCCAGAGCCTCGCCGAAGGCGGAGCCCATGATGAAGACGGTGAACACGCGGCCCTGGACCTCAGGCTGACGGGCCATAGCACCCGTAGCACCCAGAGCAGACAGGCCGATAGCAAGACCAGCGCCGATAACACCGAGACCGTAACCGATAACTCCCACGATTCCTCCTTTGTCGTGCGTGTCTTATTTCACGCAGGATAACCTTTTTATAACTGCCGGGCTCCATGGGTACGGGCACCGGCGGTTTAACGAATTGCCTTACCTTTAAGGCGCGAACGGAAGACTACTCCTCCTCCGCGACCTCCTCTGCCTCGGAGACATACACGGCGGTAAGGACCGTGAAGACGTAAGCCTGGATGGCGCCGACCACAAGCTCGATCGCATAGATCAGGATGAGGATGGCAAGCCAGGCCAGCGAAGGCAGGGCGCCGACGGCGTGGGCCGCGGAAGCCTGCTGAAGCAGCGGCTGCATGAACATGCTCGCCATGATGGCGAACGAGCCCATGACCACGTGTCCTGCGAACATGTTGCAGAACAGACGGACGGCGAGCGTGATGAGGCGCAGGAAGGTCGAGAAAAGCTCGACGACCCACACGAGCACGTTCATCGGGAAGCTCACGCCCTGCGGGGCGAGGCTCTTGATGTAGCCGATCACGCCGTGAGCCTTGCATCCGTAGTAGATGAAGTACACGAAGGCGAAGATGGCGAGCGCGGCGGTGGAACCGATTGCGCCGGTGCCGGGCTTCATTCCCGGGATCAGGCCGATCATGTTATTGATCAGGATGAACAGGAAAAGCGAGCACAGGAACGGGAAGTGCTTCTTCCAGTTCTCACCCACGACGCCCTTGCCGATATCGTTCTCGACGTACTCGATGATGTACTCGAAACCGTTGACGAAGAAGCCCTTGGGAACCAGAGTCTGCTTCTTCTTGAACACGGCCAGGACGATCAGGAGCACGATCGTGGAGACGATCAGCCAAAACGAGTACTGCGTGATGCCGCAGCTCAGATCGCCCACGACAGGGGTGGAGCTGAACTCGCTGACCAGATGATTAATCTCATCAGGCAGCTTTTCAAAAATTTCCACGACTTACCTTTCGACCTCATGAGGATCTCGCAGCGCCTTGGCGACACGAACCGTGCAGGCGGCCATAAAGGCCACGAAGCCGATCGCCTCGCCCAGGAGGAACATACGAAATGCCTCTCCGAACAACGCAAACACAACCAGGGTAAAGACGAGCAGGGCGACTGCCGAGACCGCCAGACTCACCATACCCTTGAGCATGTCTGCATTCTGTTTATCGTCAAGAACCGGCTTGAGCGTAAAGACAAAGGGAAGGAAGGCAATTGCGCCCGCGATGGCGCCTGCAACGATAGCGAGCAGATCGGCTATCTGAAACACTGGCGTCCTCACTTTCCTTTTTAACGCCTCACAGAACAGTTCCCGCCAAACATTGGTGACTATTGTACGAGCCAATCGCTAAAGTACAACCGTAAAACAAACGGCTAATACGCACCTGTACGTTTTCTTAAGGCCTTCTTTATGCCGCAGGTACGGTAATACGTTTTTTCGAACCCCTCAGCTCAAAACGTCCGTTAACAGGAGTGCGCGTGGACGTCTTTTGCTCGCCCGCGCGCACCATTTCTTCGTATTTTCGACGTTAGCCGGTATGGCCCAGAGATTACAGCGTGCCGTAGATGCGGTCGCCGGCGTCGCCCAGGCCGGGAACGATGTAGGCGGCCTCGTTGAGATGGTCGTCGATGGCGCACGTATAAATATGTACGTCGGGGTCCTTTTCAGTCAGTGACTTGAGGCCCTCGGGCGCGGCGACGATGCACAGCATGCGGATGTCCTTGACACCGCGCTCGCGCAGGTAGCTGATGGCCATCTCGGCCGAACCGCCCGTGGCGAGCATGGGGTCGACAACCAGGCAGATGCGCTGGTCGATATCCTTGGGCATCTTGCAGTAATACTCATGCGGCTCGTGGGTAACCTCGTCGCGCTCCATACCGATGTGGCCCACGCGAGCGGAGGGTACCAAGTCGAGGATGCCATCGACCATGCCGAGACCCGCGCGCAGGATGGGAACGATGGCGAGCTTCTTGCCGGCAAGCTGCTTAAACGTGGCAGTGGTGATGGGGGTCTCGACCTCGACGTCTTCCATGGGCAGGTCGCGCATGGCCTCGTAGCCGTCAAAAAGTGCGAGCTCGCGCACGAGCTGGCGGAACTGGTTGGTGCCGGTCTCCTTGTCGCGCAGGATCGACAGCTTGTGCTGGACGAGCGGGTGATCGACAAGGGTCACACGGGACGTATCGTAGGTGACGGTCATGGGTTGATTGCCCCTTTCGTTGCGGCCGGAAAATGACCTTGCTGACAAGGCGCATGGCGATGTTGTTGCCGCGCGCCGTGCATAAGTTTAACGGTTTGTTGTATCGAGCAGCTCGTCGCAGCCCTACTGTACGGTGTTGAGCGAGCGTTTGACGGCATCATGCCAGCCCGCCAGGTTTTGCTCGCGGCGCTCGGCGGACATATGGGGAAGGAAGGTCTTAACGATCTGAGCGTTTTGCTCCAGCTCCTCCAGGTCCTCCCAATAGCCGACGGCAAGGCCCGCCAAGTACGCGGCGCCGATCGCCGTGGTCTCCACCGTCTCGCACTGCAGCACGGGGATATCCAGCAGATCGGCCTGAAATTGCATGATGAACTCGTTGCGCGAGGCACCGCCATCGACGGACAGGCGCTCAATCGAAAGTCCCACGTCCTGCTCCATGGCGCGCAGCACGTCATAACTCTGGTAGGCCATGGACTCGCAGGCCGCACGCACAATGGTCGCGCGACTCGAGGCACCGGTCAGGCCGCACACGATACCGCGAGCACGCGGGTCCCACCAGGGGGCGCCCAGGCCAGCGAAGGCGGGGACGAAGTAGCAGCCCTCGTTGTCGTTGATCGAAGCGGCAAGTTGCGCAGACTCGCTCACGCTCGAGATGATGCCCATGTTGTTGCGCAGCCAGTTCATCGTTGAGCCGGCGGCAAAAATAGAGCCCTCGAGCGCATAGCTGACTTTGCCGTCCGCAGCGATACCGATGGTGGAGACCAGGCCATTCTTGGATTCGACGATCTCGTCGCCGGTGTTCATGAGCATAAAGCAGCCCGTGCCATAGGTGTTTTTGGTCTGGCCGGGACGGAAACAGCAGTGGCCGAACAGCGACGCCTGCTGGTCGCCCGCCACGCCCATGATGGGTGGCATGTTGGTCATGATGTCGCTCGCGACGCGGCCGTAGTCGCCCGAGCTCCAACGAACCTCGGGCATCATGGAGCGCGGGACGTCGAAAAGCGCCAGCAGATCGTCGTCCCAATCGAGCGCATGGATATTAAAGAGCGCGGTGCGGCTGGCATTGGTGTAGTCGGTGGCAAAGACCTGACCGCCGGTGAGGTTGTAGATGAGCCAGGTGTCGATGGTGCCGAACATGAGGTCGCCCGCCGCCGCGCTCTCACGCGCACCGTCGACGTTATCGAGAATCCACTGCACCTTGGAGGCCGAGAAATACGGGTCGAGCGTAAGCCCCGTGCGGGAGCGCACCAGCTCTTCTGCGCCCTGCTCGACCAGCTCGTCGATCAGAGGTGCGGTGCGACGGCATTGCCACACGATGGCGTTATAGATGGGTTGGCCGCTTATGCGGTCCCACACCACCGTGGTCTCGCGCTGGTTGGAGATACCGATGGCGGCAATGCGGTCAGAATGGATGCCGCTCTTAAACTGGACCTCCATCATCACGCCGATCTGGCTGGCAAGCACCTCCGTGGGATCCTGCTCCACCCAGCCGGGACGCGGGAAGCTGGTTTTGACGCTACGGCGCGCCTGGGCGACGATGCAGCCGTACTCGTCGACGATGGTCGCGAGTACCGAGGTAGTGCCGCAGTCGAGCGCCATGATGTAGGAACCGCCAAAGCTAAACGAGGCGTCTTCCATGCCCAGGCTGCCTAGATTCAACGACATCGCTTACACCTTTCTATTGCATCGGGTCGGACAGGACCCGTTCGATCTCTGATGCGGGAAGCGCGCCTTGGCGCAGGATCTGGAGCTCGCCGTGCTGAAACGACACGATGGTTGAGGCGTCGCGACACGGGGTCTCACCGGCGTCGACGGCCACATCGACCCCCTCCAGGATGCGCTCCTCCACCGTGACAAAACTTGCCGGCGCGGGCGCGCCATGCGTGTTGGCGCTGGTGCAGGCAAGAGGGCTGCCGCAGGCGCGGATGAGCGCCTGCACCACGGGCGAGGCCGAAGCGCGAAGTGCCACCGTGTCGTCGGCGGCGCGCATAAAGGTCGGCACGCAGGGGGCTGCCTTGACCACGATAGTCAGGGCGCCCGGCCAGCATCTTCGGGCAAGCGCGCGGGCCTCTTCCGGAATATCCACGCCGTAGCGGTCGAGGGCCTCGGCATCATCGACCAGCCAGGCGACCGTTTGGGTAAGCTCGCGCTGTTTGAGGGTAAAGATGCGACGGTACCCGGTGCCGAGCGCAGGGACTGCGGCGCCGTTGACGGCAGCCTGCGGATCGCGCGGCCACGATGGGAATTCGCTTGTATCTTGGGGCACGGCGTCCGAGAAGGCGTTAACCGCTACGGCGACACCGTAGACCGTCTCGGTCGGGATCAGCGCCAAGCCGCCACAGCCAAGCACCTCGGCCGTACGCTCAACGGCGAGCCGATGCGGCTCGCGCGCTCCCTCGTATACCCGGTAGACCGTCTGCATGTATATGCCAGCCCCTTACGCTCTGGTGAAAGTTTGTTTACTGAGGGGCATTCTCGCACGAAACGTTCAACCTATTTGCCCAGAGCGCATGTTGGTTTGGTGAGCGGCTCTAGTAGTCGGTGAAAGTGAGGGGATTATTGGACTGCGACGAACTTCTTTGGCCTGCCGGCGTGGCGTTCTTGGGCGGCGTAGCGCTCGATGCTGTCTATCGTTATCATCCGACGGCCGTCGACGAGTTCAACATCGAGCTTTCCGGCTTTGACCAGCGCGGTAATCCGCGGAGCGGAGACTTTGAGGTCCAGAGCTGCATCTTTAAATGTTCGGCACGCCGCTTCCCGAGCGTCCTCGTGGTCGATTTCGACTGAAAGGGCCACGACCTCGGCCGAGCGTTCGTACTCTGCCGGAGTCAAACCATTGTTGAGGTCGTCGGCCAAAAACGCCATCAGTGCCTCGGTGGCATGGGCAATTGCTTCTTCACGCGTATCGCCATCGGCAAAGGCGCCGGGAATCTGCGGGAAGCTAGCGCAGTAACCGTCGTCTTCTTTTATGAGAACGCAGTCATAGGTAAATCGCTGCCTCATTTTGCCTCCAACTACCATCCAGCTTGGCGACGAATACTTGCCCACGTGCCCTTCTTTGGTCGATCACCACCAGAGCCGTTCACGGTGACAACACGGTCACCAGAAACATACTTAGCATGACTACCGACTTGCGCGACCTTCACGAATCCATCGTGCTTGAGTAGGGCAATGATTTCCCGAAAGGTAGGAGGTTGCATGGGCCGACCTCTTTCAGCCGTCCTAATTATAAACTACTTTATAATTTTTACTAACCAGTTAATAAATATTACTGGCGCTGTTTGGGCTCGGTGACGATGGCTCGAACGATGCGGGGACGATCAGTGAGGTCGCGGACGATGCGCACGTCCGAGAGGCCCGCTTGGCGGCAGAGCTCGGCGGCGGCGTCGAGGGCGCCCTCGTAGAGCTCGCAGGCAAACAGGCCGCCGGCGCGCAGCATATAGGGCGCCGCATTGAGCAGGCGGCGGAAGATATCAAGGCCGTCGGCACCGCCCTCGAGCGCCAAATCGGGCTCGAAGTCCTTGACCTCGTGCGGTAGCGAGCGCATGACGTCGGTCGGAATGTAAGGCGGGTTGGAGACGAGTACGTCAAAGGTGCCCCACTCCTCGCGGGGGATAGAGCTCACCAGGTTCGTGAGGCTGAAGGCGACCTCATCGGACGTAAGCCCGAGCGCGTCGCGGTTTTTGGTGGCCAGGTCAATGGCGCGCGGCTCGATATCGGTAGCGGTGCAGGTGACATGGCCGCGGCGCTCCCAGGCAAGGGAGAGCGAGATGCAGCCCGTGCCGCAACCGACCTCGAGAACGCGGGCAGTGCGGGGCTCGGCTGGGGCAGGCGCGGCGGCATCCTTCGTCAGAGACGCCTCGTGGTCGGCGCCTTCGATGGCGATGCCGTATTCGTCGAGCTCGGGCTCAGCGGCCTCCTCGGCTTCGGTCTCCGCTACCTGCGCGGCGGCTTCCTCGGCCTCGCGATCGGCCAGTTCCTCGGCATAGGCGCGGCTGCCCAGCACATCGCTACCCAACGCCGCCTCGTCGGCGGCTGTGAGGTTGGCGGCACGGCGCTCGGCCGTCGCTCGCTCGTCGGCCAATGCGGCTTCGGCCTTGCGCGCTTGCTCGACTTCATCGTTCCAGGGCAGCTCAACGCGCTGACGGGCGGCAGCCTCGGGGCTCAGCACCTCGGCATCCAGATAATTGAGGACTTCCTCGACGAGCATCTCGGTCTCGGGACGCGGAATGAGTACGCCGGGGGCGCACGCGACGTCGATCATGCGGAACTGCGTGCTGCCGGTGATGTACTGCAGCGGCTCGCCCTTGGCGCGGCGGACGACCGCCGCGTGCATGGTCTCGAGCTGCGCCGCATCGAGCGCCTCGTCCATACGCATATATAAGTCGATGCGCGCCAAGCCCGTGGCAGCGCACAGCAACCATTCGGCAGAAAGACGGGGGTGTTCCTCACCGCGCTCGGCCAGGTACTCCTTGGTCCACTCGAGACAACGCTTGATGGTCCAAATCTCGTTTGCCATGGG
>CALLSU010000183.1:0-30185 GCA_938011935.1 uncultured Collinsella sp. | reverse complement strand
TTGCCAAGGGCGGCAATGAGCTTGCCGTCGGGGTCCTTAAAGAATTTTGCCATGATGTTCTCCTTTGCTGATGTGCCAATGTTCTTGATAGTTCTTATGCCCAAAGGCAGACAAACCATCCACGGCATTGCAAATGAACACATAACGGATCAGGCAAGCGGTCGGGCCAAAATGCGTCGACCGTCCTGCCCACTCCAGCAGCCCCACCCGAGCGGGTTAGCGCCCGTCGCCGCCCAGCAGCGCCAGAACATCTTCGCGGGTAAACAGCGCCGACGAAATGCCGTCGCCGCCGAGCACACTGTCGACCAGATCGCGCTTGGACTCCTGCATCTGCATAATGCGTTCCTCGATCGTGTCCTTGGCGATAAGCTTGTACACGGTCACGGTATGTTGCTGGCCAATACGATGCGCGCGGTCGGTCGCCTGGTCCTGTGCGGCCACGTTCCACCACGGGTCGTAGTGAATGACCACATCGGCCGCCGTCAGATTAAGGCCCACGCCGCCCGCCTTGAGCGAAATCAAAAAGACCGGAACCTCGCCCGCTTGGAACTGCGCGACCATCTTGGCGCGGCTCTCCTTAGACGAAGCGCCCGTAAGCTTAAGGAAGGCGATGTCCTCTTTGGACAGACGCTTGCCGATGATATCGAGCATGCCCGTAAACTGGCTGAACAACAGGATGCGGTGCCCACCGTCGAGTGCGCCGTGCACGAGCTCCATGCACGTATCGAGCTTGGCGCTTCCCGCCTTGTAATCCTCGTAGTGTAGACGCGGATCGCAGCAGATCTGGCGCAGCTTGGTGAGCTCGGCAAGCACCTTGAGCTTGTCTTTCTTAAACTCGGATGCCTCGCGGTGCTGCACTTGCTGGGCAATGCGGTCCTGGTTGGCCAGGTAGAGCTTGCGCTGCTCGCCGGCGAGCTGAGCCACGACGGTGTCCTCGATCTTTTCGGGCAGATCGGCCACCACGTCTTCCTTGACACGGCGCAACACAAACGGCGACACGAGCGCCTGCAGGCGAGCGGCGCTGTCACCCTCGGCGTGCTCGACCGGGCTTTCGAAGCGCTTGGCAAACGACTCGCGCGTGCCAAGCAGGCCCGGCATCAAAAAGTCGAAGATACTCCAGAGCTCGGACAAGCGGTTTTCGATGGGCGTGCCCGTCAGGGCAAAGCGTACGCCGGCAGGCAGGCGCTTGGCGGCGCGCGCCACCTGCGTGAGCGGGTTTTTAATGTACTGGGCCTCATCGAGCACCACGCGGGCAAAGTCCTGCTCGACGTACTCGTCGATGTCGCGGCGCATAAGGTCATACGACGTTACAGCCACGTTATGCTCGGCCACGCCGGCGATCTGCACACGGCGTTGAGCCTTGGCGCCCACAATGGCGCACACATCGAGCGACGGGGCAAAGCGCTCCAGCTCGGCAGTCCAGTTATACACGAGCGACGCAGGGCACACCACGAGCGTGGGCTCGGCGTCCCCCGCCTCCACGCGCGCCAGGATATGCGCGATCATCTGCAGCGTTTTACCCAAGCCCATATCGTCGGCCAAGATGCCGCCAAGGCCCAAATGCTCAAGCGAGCCGAGCCACTGATAGCCGTCGACCTGATAGCCACGCAGCGTGGCCTTGAGCGAGGCGGGCACCGTAAAGTCCATCTTGCCGAGCGTGTCCAGGCGCTCAACGGTGCGGCGGAACGCTGCGTCGCGATCGGCCTCGAGCGCCGGCGTACGCGCGAGCATGCTATCGACAAAAAGGGTGCTCGACGCGGGAAGCGACACGCCATCGAGCAGGTCGACGGCATCGACGCCCAAGTCCTCGGCAAGGCCAAACGCGGCACGAGCGCCCTCGTCCAGGCGAACGATGTCGCCAGACGTGAGACGTGCAAACGTCTGGTGACGCTTGTAGGAGTCAAGGTAGATGGCAAGGTCTGCCGCCGAAAGGCCGCTCGCACCCAGTTCGACGTCGAGCAGGTTACTCTTGACGGTTGCACGCACCGAAAGCTTGGGCGCAGGGCGGACCGAGACCTGGCGCAGGCGGTCGCTGAGCATGACCTCGCCCAGCCCGGACAGGGCAGACAGGCCCTCGGTCAGCAAGTGGAACAGGCTCTCGTCATCGCGTTCCTCAAACGCCAGGCCGCCCTCGTAAAAGTCGAAATACAGGGCCGCCGTGTCCATAACGCGAAACTCTGCCACCTCGTCGCGCGGCGGCACGCCCGGGCGCCGTTCTTCGAAGGGGCTGCCCGGAGCGCCCAGGCTAAAGAGATCTGTCGACCAGTCGCCGTAGGTAACCGTAATCTTGCAGGTCACAAGACCATCGTCGACGCCAATCGCCATGGCAAAACTCGGCTCGGGCGCCACGGTGTCGAGCACGGCGGGAGCGGTCAGGTCGGTATAGTCGCGCAAGATAGGCAGAGCCATGCGGCAGAACTCGCCCACCTGGTCGGCGGCGATATGGACCGGCGTGCGGCAGGGCAACAAGCGCGAAAGGAACGGCGCCGCATGTTGGGCAAACGCCGTGTCGGTACGGCGTGCGCGGCGCGTATCGACCAGATAGGCTGCGTCGCCCGCGACAAAGCAGTATGTATCGGCCGGCAGGCGCAAGTCATAGCTGCCCCCCGCCGCCGGTGCAATCTTGGCGGCAAGGAGCGACGGGCGCTTGGTCGGGGCTTCATCCTCCCCTTGCGGCGCCGGCTCGACTGCCACCTCGTAGGCACGATGCGCCGTCGTCCCCCGCGACCAAGCAGGCTCAAAGGACATGGTCCTGCCACGCAGCAGGTCCAGCACGGACACGACGGAATACTCGGATACCGGCAACTGACGCTCGGCGACAAAGCCGCTGCGAGCAAAGTCGTACGATGCCGAGCGCGAGCTCGTAATATCGCCTAGGTAGGCGACCGTCATTGCGACAAAGTCGAGCAGTTTTGTCGACACGTCGTCGAAAGCCTCGGGCACATGGACAAACGTAAGCTTCTTGCCATAGGAGAACGTACCGCCGCGCACATAGGCATCGGCCATGCCGTCGATATCCTTAACCACGTAGGACACCGAACCGCAGCGAATGCGAAACTCGAGCGCCCAGTTAAAGCGATCGGCAAACAGCGGATTGTAGTACGGCACCAGCGAGGGCTCCAGCACCGCTTTGGGAGCATCGGAGTCAATGGTGCCGGCGAGCTTGCGACGCATGGCCACGAGCTCGTCCATGCGCGCGTCCGAAAGATCGGAAAGCGCCGCCACAAGGCTCGGGCTCGTGGGGACGGGCGCCGGGAAGGGAAAGTTGGGGTTGACCGCAGATGCGGTGGGCTGCTTGGATTGTGCGGGCGGTGCCGTAAACGTGCGGACCGGCGTGCGCAGGCCCTCGACGGGCTCGGCGCCACTGGCATCCAGATACGCCAGCGCCGTGGCGATGGCGTGCTTGCACATGCCGGAATAGCGGAAGGCGGCGGGGCAATCGCAGTCGTAGTCGATTACCTCGTGCTCGTCCATGTCGAGTGCCACGTGCGTCTTGTACAGGTCGCCGCGCGAGCCGCGCACCGTACCCTCGATGTTCACGTTTTTGGAGAAGCGCGAGCCGGAGTCCTCAAACGACAGCACGGCGCCGTTGAGCATGAGCGAGCGCCCTTTCATAAAGGTACTGCTGAGCGCCGCCTCTTTACGAAGCGCCTGCGCAAACGTCCCCTGCGTCATCACTTCCTCCAATCTCGCGCGGACCAGCAAGGTCGCCCTTAGATAACCGTCACGCGGCCCTGGTTGCCGACGATGGCCTTTGCCTCTGCCAACAGCGGAATCGAACGCGCGTTGACCTTGGCCGGCACCTCGGCACGTAGCACGCGCCCGTCCACCTGCTCGATAAAGATCTCCACGCGATCGCCGCCCGGGTTGGTGGTGAGCACCGTGGCCAAGCGTGCCATATTGCCCTGGCTAAAGCGGCTGTTGGGCACCATGACCTCAAAGACCTTGGGCTTGTTGTTCTCTTCGTTGAGCTCCAGTGGCACGATCTCCTGCGCGATAATCTGGTCGCCGCGGTCCGAGCGCTCGAGCTTGCCCTTAATGCGCACAAACGCATCGGACAGCTGCGCGCCCGTCTCGGGATCGACCTCGCCGTACAGGTACCCCTCGGCCTCCTTGTAGGTCTTGGGGAACACCACGACGGTGGCCTCGCCTTCCATGTCCTCGAGCTGCACGATGCCCATGGGGTCGCCGTTTTTGGTCACGCGCTTGGACACGCTCGAGACCATGCCGGCCCACCACAGCGCTTTGCCCTCGGGAATCTCCTGGTTGATGGTGCCGCCCGTAGGATTCTGAACTTCGTAGCCGGTGTCGATCTGCGAGAACGAAAAGTCGCGCGCTTTGCTGAGCGCATACTCAAACGGGCGCAGCGGGTGGTCCGAGACATAGATGCCCAGAACCTCCTTCTCCTGGCTCAGCTTGAGGTGGCGGTCCCATTCCTGGCCATCTGGATCGGGCACGCTGACCTCGAAACCCGAGCCCTCAACGTCGCCAAACATATCGAAGAACGAGGTCTGGCCGCTCGCGCGGTCCTTCTGGCGCTTTACCGCGGCATCGATGATGTTCTCGGGGTTGTTCTTGTCCACAAAGTGCATCATCTGGCGGCGCGGATAGCCCGTGGAGTCGAAGGCACCTGCCTTGATCAGCGATTCGATCACGCGACGGTTGGCCTGGCTCGAGTCCACGCGCTCGACAAAGTCGTGCAGCGTCTTAAACGGGCCGCCCGCCTCGCGCTCGGCGATAATCGCCTGCGCCACGCCGGTGCCCACGCCGCGGATGCCGGCCAGACCAAAGCGCACGCCCTCCTTGGTAGCCGTGAACTCGGTACCGGACTCGTTGACATCTGGCGACAGCACGGGGATGCCGTCGTGACGGCATGCCGAGACGTAGTGCACGATCTTGTCGGTCTTGCCCGTATAGGACGTCAGAACGGCCGCCATGTACTCGTGCGGATAGTGCGCCTTGAGCCACGCCGTCTGCATAACCAGGATGGCGTAGCCGGCGGAGTGCGACTTGTTAAAGGCGTAAGATGCGAACTCGAGAACATCGTCCCAAATCTTCTGGGCGACCTCGCGCGTATAGTTGTTCTTGATGGCGCCGTTCATCCAGTGGTCGTAGGTGGTCTCGTCGGAGCCATCCTCCCAGTGGAGCACCGTCGACGTGAGCAGCTTGATTTTCTTCTTAGCCACGGGCTTACGGATACGCGAGTCCGATTCGCCCTTGGAGAAGCCGCACATCTCGACGGAGATGAGCATAACCTGCTCCTGGTAGACCATGGTGCCGTAGGTTTCGCCCAGGATGTCATCCAGGCGGTCGTCGTAGGAGACCGCCGGCTCCTTGCCGTTCATACGGTTGATGTAGGACGAAACCATGCCGGCGCCCAGCGGGCCCGGGCGGTACAGGGCGATCAATGCTACGACGTGCTTGTACTCGGTGGGCTTCATGTTCTTGATCGTGGCCGTCATGCCGGCGGACTCGACCTGGAAGACGCCGGCGGTGTGGCCGGAACCCATGAGCTTAAAGATCTCGGGGTCGTCAAAGGGAATCTCTTCCTCTTTGATGTCGATGCCGAAGTTCTTTTTGATGTTTGCCTTGGCCTTGGAGATAACAGTCAGCGTGCGCAGGCCCAAGAAGTCCATCTTGAGCAGGCCCATGTCGGCAACGGTATGGCCCTCGTACTGGGTAATCTCGACGCCGCCCTTGGTGTCGAGCTTGGTGGGCACGTGCTCGTTGACGGGGTCGCGGCAGATCAGAACGGCGCACGCGTGCACGCCCTCGCCACGGGTGAGGCCCTCGATTGAGAGCGCCGTGTCGATGATGCGGCGGGCGTCGTCGTCCTTTTTATATGCCTCGGCAAAATCGGGGTTAAACAGGTCCTCTTTGCCGGGTTGCTTTTCGAGCACCTGCTTGAGCTTGACCTTGGGGTCGCTCGAGACCATCTTGGACAGGCGCTGGCCCATGTAGACCGGGTAGTCCAGGACGCGAGCGGCGTCGTTGATGGCCTGCTTGGCCTTAATGGTCGAGTAGGTGATGACGTGGGTGACCTTCTCGGGGCCGTAGAGCTGGCGAACGTGCTCCACGACCTCGAGGCGCCGCTCATCGTCGAAGTCCATATCGATATCGGGCATCTCGGTACGCTGCGGGGACAGGAACCTCTCGAACATCAGGCCGTTCTCGAGCGGATCGAACGCGGTGATGTTCATGGCGTAGGCGACGATAGCGCCGGCAGCCGAACCACGGCCGGGGCCGACGCCGATGCCGTTGTCCTTGGCCCATTGCACGTACTCGGCAACAATCAAAAAGTAGGCGGCAAAGCCCTTGTCGCAGATGACTTTGTATTCGTACTCAAAGCGCTCTTTGATGTTGACGCCACCGATCTCGCGCGTGGCCCAGTCGTCACCGTAGTGCTGGCGCAGGCCCTTCTCGCACTCGCGGCGGAACTGACTCTCGTGCGTCTCGCCGGGGTCGAGCAACGGGAAGCGCGGCAGGATGATGGAGTCCCAGTCCAGCTCGACGTAGCACTTGTCGGCGATCTCGAGCGTGTTGTCGCAGGCCTCGGGGCAATACGGGAACATCGCCCGCATCTCCTCCTCGGTCTTCATGTAAAACTCCGAGCCAGTCATGCGCATGCGGTTGGGGTCGTCGACCTTGGCGTTCATGCCGATGCACATGATGACGTCCTGCACGGGAGCGTCCTCGCGGCGCAGGTAGTGGAAGTCGTTGGTGGCAATGACCTTGACGCCTACCTGCTTGGCGATGTCGATGAGCGTGCGGTCCATCTGCTCATCGGTCAGGCCGTTGTCGGTGGTGATGCCGTGTTCCTGAATCTCGATGTAAAAGTCGCCGGGGTCAAAGGTATCGCGGAAGGTCTCGGCCCACTTGATGGCGCCTTCCATGTCGCCGCGGTCGATGTATTTGGGGATGATGCCCGCGATGCAGGCGCTCGTGCAGATCATGCCCTTGGCGTGGCGGCGCAGGTTGTCGAGCGTCACGCGCGGCTTGTAGTAAAAGCCCTGCACGGCTGCCTCGGAAACCGTCTGCATCAGGTTGACGTAGCCCTCCTGGTCCTTGGCCAGAAGGATCATGTGGTAGAGCTCGGGCTTGTGGTCGCGGGCAAGGGTCTCGTCCGGCGTAAAGTAGACCTCGCAGCCAAAGATGGGTTTGATGACCAGGGGCGGCTTGAGCTCGTCGATGTTGCCCTTCTCGTCCCACATGGCCATGTCCTTCACATACTGGGCATGCTCGCGCGGGTTTGCCTCGGGATCGGGCTCCACCAGCTCGTCGCGGCGGTCCTTTTCCAAGAAGGCCTTGTCGTGGCTCCAGGTTTTGTACTCGGGCGTGTTGTGGTTGACGGCGTCGCAGGCCAACGCCAAGTCGGGCACGCCATACATGTAGCCGTGGTCGGTAATGGCCACGGCGGGCATGCCAAGCTCAACGGCACGGTTGACCATATCCTGGATACGGGTTGCGCCGTCGAGCATGGAGAAGACAGTGTGATTGTGCAGATGGACGAATGCCATGTGATGAGCTCCGATGCGGGTTCGTGTTCTGACTGAACGATTTTACCCCACGGCGCGGACAGCACCCGAACCTAGCCAAACCAACACGGGTAGTCAATTTGGGACCTTCAAAAAGGGGAATGAGGGCATCCAGATATATCGAGTATTACTGGAACCCCGGCGATGCGCGGAATGATTTGTGACGAATAGTCATGTCCATCAAGAAGGCTCGACGCTTCGGATAGCTCGTCAATCGATATATCAATTCTTGGAGACCTGTATTCCAACCATTTTTAATGAAACAACGGCGGTAATTGCTATCGCGATTGCACCAATAATACCGAGCGCTATCTGAATGGGATATAACCCCAACACATGTCCAAATATGGAGAAAAACACTGCAGAAAAGAGAGCCCTTACCAGAGACGCGACGGAAAGGATCGTCGCGCGGAGATCGTCCGCTATCGCGTCTTGGATTAAGTTTTCCGAAGTGATGTACACCACTTCTGGGAGAAAACAAAGCACCATGCTAAGGCCAAACAAACACAGCGGATTTGAAGCGAACCACGGAAGAATCATGAAAAGGCCAGCCTCGATTAGCATCGAGCCGAGCATGGTATTTCTTTTCCCGAAACGCAATGAGAAGAAATCTGCTGCAATGTAGGCCGTCGCATTTACTGCATAGGATGCACCGAAAAAGATTCCTATTATGGAGACGGGAGCATCAAATGCGTCGAATACCAACTGATTCAAGTTGTAATAACTCCCATAGAATCCATCGAGCATGCTTGTGCCGATTAGAAGAAGCAATACCGCAAAAGCGGATTCTCCAACACGCCAGGTTTCGCGTCTGAACATCTTGGCCGCGTCAAACCTTCCCTTTTCAGAGCTTTCAGAACGGGTCGCTTCCGTCCTCTCAATGGGATACAGAAGGAAAAGCTGCAGGAGATAGAAAACGGAGACACATACGTAGAGGGCGCTCCAAGATACTTGGGCAATAAAAGATCCGAGCACAATCGCCATTCCCGTAGCGATTGATTGCGCGGCAAGCAGCCGAGCGTTGATGGTGAGGAAACGCTCTCCTTGACCGGCATTCCGGGCAATTTCATATAAAAGTGCTTGTTCGGATCCCGATTGAAGGGAGTAGGCGAGTGCCTCAACAAGGGAAAGCACGACAAGAAAGGGGCCTGAGAGCAACAGCATGCCAGCCGTATGGAAGAAAAGCAGCAGCACGCCCACTTGAATCGAAAACTTCTTTCCAAAGAAATCGCCTATCAGCCCTGTTGGCAGCTCGAGGACGACCGTTGTAATGTTAAACAGGGCTTGATAAAGCGCGATTTCCGTGACAGACATTCCTTTCTCCGCAAGGAAAAGTAGAAACACTCCCCGATTTAAAACAAATCCCGCAAGAACGAAAAAGGCGGAATAGATGTGCAGTTGCGTAGCGGCATTCTTATTCATTTGGCACTTCCATCAACTACTTTTGTCGGGCCGCTCGCTACTGACTCGAAGCCTGAAGTGTTCACAGTTTCCGATGAAGAGCTACCTTGCCTTTTTGCGGCCTGGGCACGCTTCTCGTACTTATTGCCGTTGAGCCTGTTGCGGCTGGAGCGCTTGCCCGTGGCGTTTTCGATATCCTGCATGATGGACCCCGCTAGGGCGTCAAAAAGCTCCTCCGGCGTCACCCCAAGCGTTTTGGTGAGCTGCATATGGCTCCTTATTCGTTTGAACCGTTCGAGCTATTGTACCGTCCCAGACTCTCCCATGCGTTGCGGTGCTATTTGGACGATTGAGGGCTTTATCCGGGGCGGCCGCGTGGGTTTGCCCAAAGTAGCTAAAAAAGCCCCGTCCCAAAAAGACTGCGGTGGAATCGATAGGGATTCCACCGCAGGTTGTTGAGGGCTAAAGGTTGTAGGTGACCACTTGGGGCTCGCAGGGGTTGGCGGGATCGGCCTGCTCCACGCGGACGAACTTGACCGTCACGGCCTCAAAGCCTGCCTTGTGCAACATATCGGCGTAGACGCGCGCCTGCAGGGCGTGCTTCTCCTGCAGCTGATCCGGCGTCTCGTCCGGTGTGCCGCCCGTCTTGTAGTCGATGACCAGCGCGCATGACGAATCCGCCGGGTTCGTCGCCAAAGCGTCGATGGCGCCCTCGGCATATGCACCGTAGCGAGCGATGTCCTCGTCCTCGCAGCCCAGCGAAAAGAACGGCACCTCGGCACGGATGCACGGCCAGGCAAGCAGCTCGGCACGGACCGCCGACTTGAGCCAGCGGTCCAGGGCAACGTCGAAGCGTTCGCGCTGCTCCGGCGTCAGGCACCACAGGCGCGCCAGCGCATCGGCACGCTCAGCGGGCAGCGCATCGGCACCCATCTCGATGAGCCACTGGCAGGCGGCATGGAACGCCGAGCCCAGCGCCATGGGGTTGCCAGCGGGCTCAACGGCGGCCACGCCTGCATCCGTCATCTCGGAACCATCCGACTCCGCATCATCGCCGGCCTCGTCCATGGGCGTGTGTGCCTCGGCGGCACGGTCCTCGGACTCGGCATGCAGCGCCGCGGCAATTGACGAGTAGCTGTACGAATCGCGCGCCGGATACGGGCAGGCGCCCATGCGCACGCCCACCGTCTGGGGATACACGAGCTCAAACGCATCGGGCTCGGGGTCGGCAGGGCCGGGAACGGCGGCGCGGGCATCCGCACCGGCGCCCTCCGGCTCCGCATCGCCGCGGACAAGCCTGCCCTCGGCATCCAGCGAAGCGTTGGCCTCAAACGCCTGCTCGCCAAAGGTAAAGTCCGAAAGCGAAATGAGCTCGTAGTCGCCCGGCTTGGAGTTGTCGAACACCAGGCGGTCGGCATCGAGCTGCGGCATGTCCAGAGCGTCGGTAGGCAGAATACGACGCAGCACGTCATAGGTCAGATCGGTCTCGACGTCGAAGGTCGGCGCCGTCACCTTGCCGCGGCTCACGCCGGCATCCATCGCCAGAATGACCAGCTCTCGCGCACGCGTCATGGCGACATAGAGCAAACGAGCCCGCTCCTCGAGCGAGAGCTGCAGGTCGTCGTTGCGCAGGCGAACGAATGCCTCGGCGGGAGAACCCGTCGCGCACACGTCTTCCATGAGCTCCGGCGGCAGCCACAACGACGTGCCCTTGCCCTTAAACGCATGCTCAAACTGTTTTTTGACGTCGTCGCCCTTCACAAAGGTTCCGTCGGCGAGCTTAACGCCGTCGAAGCGTGCCGGCAGCGCCACGACCTGCGCTCCGCCCTCGACGCGACCCATCTGTGCCGTACCCGAGGACTTACGCGCGCCAAAGCACTCGGCGACCGCCACGACCGGATATTCCAGGCCCTTGGAGGCGTGCACCGTCATGATGCGCACCGCGCCGTCGCCCTCCTCGTTAAGGGCACCCGGGGCTTCCTTGCCCGCCAAGAAGCGGTCGAAGGCCAGCGCGATGGAACGCGGCGAGTTGCCGAACTCGGCCTCCGCTTCGGCCACGGCGTCGAGCGCCTTGAGCACGTTGGCGGCAATGGCCTTGCCCTCGGGACCACGCTGCGCCAGACGCACAAACCAGCCGGAGGCGTTGACCACGTCGCACGCGATGGCGGCGAACGAATCGCGGCCCACGCGACGAAGCGCATACCGCAGTACCTCGCGAGCGCGCGTCACCAGCGGCAGGTCTTGCAGGCCCGGCACATCGGAATCACTCATGATGCCCGCATCGATGTTGCGGCGCGAGGTCTCCCCCGTCTCGCTATCGAGCTTGGTCGCCAGCGCCAGGAACTCCTGGGCGCCGAGCGCAAACATCGGCGATGCCAGCAGCGGCATAAGGCCCTGCGCCGTATCGGCCGGATTGGCGAGTGCACAAACCAGGGCGCGCACCGTCTGAACCTCGGCAGCTTGGGCAAAGACCGAGCCGCCCGCGATGACGCAGTCGAGCCCCTGGTCGCGAAACGCCTGTGCGTAGACATCGGCATTGGTCATGCGCCCCAGCAGCAGTACCATACCGCCCTGGGGCTGGCCCGCTTTAACGAGCGCTTGGAATCGCTCCGCAATCGCACGAGCTTTCGCCTGCGTTCGCTCCTGGGTGCTGCCGCCGGCAACGAAGACCGCCTGGCGGCGCGACGCCTTTGCCTTGAGCTTGTCCTCGCGATCGTCACTCGGCTCAAGATCCAAGAACCCCTGCATCAAACCACCGGTGTCGCCGTCAAAGACGCGCGCCACATAGCGCAGCACCTCGTCGTGGCTGCGGAAGTTGCGCACGAGTTTGACGAGCTCGCCGGCGGGGGCATCGGATGCGACAGCCGTCTCGGGCGCAGCAGAGGAGCCCACTTTGCGCTCCTGGCGGCGGAAGACCTCAACCTCGGCGCCACGGAAACGATAAATCGACTGCTGCGCATCGCCCACGGTACACAGCGCACGCTCACCCGCACCGGTCAGGTAACGGATCAGGTCAACCTGCATCTGGTCGGTATCCTGGAACTCATCGATCATGACCATCTTAAAGCGACCCTCATAGGCCGCTCGGATGGCGGGATAATCGCGCAGCGCCTCGTACGCCATGCGCAGCAGGTCGTTGTTATCAAGCGCGGACTGGTCAGCCTTGAGCGCGCGGTATTCCGCCTCCACAGCACGAGCAAGACCCACCAGCGCATCGAGCGCCGGACCGCCGCAGGCAAGCACGATATTGATAAATGCATCGGCGGCCTCGGCCTTGAGCAGCTCCACCTGCTCCTTAGGAAACGCCTTGCTCGCCCGAGGCATGCTGCACGACATCATGAGTCGCGCCGCATCCTCCATGGTTTTGCCGCTCACCTCAAACGCGTCGATGGCATCGAGTGCCACCTGCGCTTTCTCGGTCGCGGCCTTGCTTGCACCCAACGCCGCGCGATAGGCGTCGGCAAGCGCAGAGGTGTCAGCCTGGCCGCGCGCCACGCACACATCGTCCATGCCGCCCGGCAGCTGGCTCGATAGCTCCAGCAGGTCGCGCACCAGACCTTTGATGGTGGTACCGGCGCCAAACGGCCCGCCCTCGCCCGCCATGGGATACCAAGCGTAGAGGGCCTTAAGCGAGGCGGCGAGCTCAGACGCGGCATCGGGCGCCGTCGCGCGCCCCAGCACATGCTCGACAGCCTGATCCATAAGCTCATCGGTATCGGTAAGCACCGTGAACTCGGGATCGATGCCCAGCTCCAACGCATGCGCGCGCAGGATGCGCGAACACATGCCGTGAATGGTCGAGATCCAAGCGTCGTCGACGGTCAGGGCCTCCTCGTCCATACCCTCTTCGATAAGCGCGCGACGCACGCGGTCGCGAATCTCGGCCGCGGCATCTTTGGTAAAGGTAATGGCAAGCACCTGATCCAGATGCTCGACAAACGGACCGGATTCGGGCGAGAGCGCATAGACGATGCGGCGCGTGAGGGTAAAGGTCTTGCCCGAGCCGGCACCTGCCGAGACAAACAGCGGGCGGTCGAGCGTTTTGACGACTTGCAGTTGTTGCGGCATCAAAGTCGAAAGATCCATGGTCTACACGTCCCTCCTTACAAACGTTCCTTCGTGGTTATACGAGCAGCGCGCATGCGCGGCCTGAGCCGACGTCGGGTCGACGGCGGCAACGTTGCCTGCCTCGAGCTCACGCAGACGCTCGGCAATGCCGGTCTCCACGCGATCGAGCAGTGCATCGAAGTCCATGTTGCCGCCCTCGCCGGGAAAGCCCTTCTTAAGGCCTGGGATGCGGCCGTCGCCGCGCTCTTCCTCAAGCAACTCGGCGCTCGCCGCACCGCGCAGCGCGGGCTTGCCGCCCTTGGTCGAAAAATAGAGCGCGGCGCGGGTATCCAGATCCAGCGCCCGACGCATGGCCTGCGCGTAGATGAGTGTCTGGGTATGGGGCGGCAGCCAGCGCGGGTCGTCGATGGGGGCCTCGCCCGACTCCTCGTCGCGCACCGTGGGGTCGGCGAGCTTAAACTCCTCGACACCCGAACGATGCTTATAGTCGATTACCACGGCGCGATTCTCGACATCCACATCAACACGGTCGATGCGCCCGCCAAGCGGCCAACCGGCATACTCAACTTTAAGGTCGTTAAAGGCAAACTCCAGGTAGCACGGAGCAAAAGGAGTCAGCGCCTCGGCTTCATAGGCAAGCACGCCCTCCAGCTGCGGCAAAATCTCGGCCACTTGGCGCTCCTCCACTGGAGAGAGCGGCACCAGCGGGCCCTCGGTACCGCGCTTGCCGGCGTGCTCGGCCAGGGTCTCGGCAAAGACCTCGTGCAGCAGCTCCTGAGCACGTGGCAGGTTCTCGGGCGTCACGCGCTCCATGCCCTCCTGGGGCAGACGGGCATGCAAGTGCTCCAGCACGTCATGGACAAAGTTGCCCTTCTCCATGTTGCCAAAGCCGGCGTCGATCGACTGGGGTTTGACGCGATACGAGACGAACCAGCACAGCGGGCAGGTCGAATAGGCCTCGATCTGCGAGGCAGACGTCAGGCGCGGCACCAGCGGCGCATCCTCGCCCTCGCCATCGCGACGGCGCAGGACCAGATACGGAATGGCTTCATCGCTCAGATGCTGAGGAGCTTCGCAGGTCACGCGCTCGCGCCTAAGACCTTCGCCTGCCGCGGGATCGAAGTCCCTTACGATATCGCCCTCACCCACGCACTTCGCCTTGTCGGCGCCAACGGCCTTAGCATCGTTAGCGGCCTCGGCATGCGCCCGCAACTCGGTCCACACGGCAGCCGGGTAGCACTCGCGCGCCTGGCGATCGTGCGTCACGCGGGCAAGCGCAACCGGACCGCGCGCGGCCTGCATCGCGCGGCCAAAGCGCACGCGCAACAAGGCGGCAGGCTCAAGCGTCACACCGCTGCGATCTAACTCTGCCGTCAGCGTTGCCAGCGGGCCCTCCTCATGTGAGAGCGGATAACTATCCAGGTCGACGTCGGCAAACAGCACGGCATCGTAGCTGCCGGGGCGCAGAGCCGCCGCATCGGCAAGCGAAGCAAAGCGAACCTGGGCGCGTGGCGCACGGTCAACCTCGTAGGTCTCGTAATCGTAGGCGGCGCTACGCTTGTCCACCTTGGTTCGAATGTCATCGAGCACGGGCACGGTCGCGGCCTGCGACACGTCGAGCGCACGGGCGCCATTCATAAGGATGTCGATGACGTGGCGCAGCAGGGCCACCTCCGCCTGGCGACGGGCCTGACCGTCGAGACCGCCAAGTGCGCGATCGGGCAGTGCCTCGGCAACGGCAAGCATGGCCTTGAGCGCCGTCACGGGTTTGTCGCGCCACAGCGCCTGGAACACGTCCGAGATCACGCACGGCACGTTCTTAAACCAGTTCTCGTCGCTCGCCGCTTTACGCGCGCCCCTCACCTGGCCCTGCACGCTCTGCAGCAGGCTCTTGACGCCCGCAGTGGTCTTGCTGCGCGACAGTCGCATATTCTTGTCGAACGTACGCGCGCTGGCGGCGTCGGCACCCGAAAGCGGGCTATAAATCCAGTCGGTAAGCTCTGGAGCGGGCCACCACTCAGTCTTAGAAGCTGCCCCTTCGTCGGCGGCCTTCATACGCTCGATCAGGTTGGCGAGCGCCGTGAACTGCCTGCCCGCAATGGATTGGGAAAACGCCGTGAACTCGGCCGTCTCGGCAGCAACGTGGCGCGCCGCCAAACGAGCGGCAAGCTCGCCGAACAGCTGGGGTGCCCGGGCGGACACCACGAGTACGCGCACGGGATCGACGGGTGCGGAGGCGGCATCGTTGACCTTGGACTCCTTGCGCGCTTTCACCATCTTATCGATGACGTCCGCATAGACACGGGCACGGGCATGGGGCCCGGCGACTTCCACAAAGGCAGGACGTACGACGGACTTTGGAGCAATCGCGGGAGCGCCGGCATCCTCGTCCAGCGGCGCGATCTCAAACAGCACACCGCGGACATCAAATGCCGCGGCAAGCTCCTCGCGCATCGCCGCTTGCTCGCGGGCAAGCAGCACGACAACCTCTCCCCCGTTGTTTGCCACGGCGGACAGCAGCTCGAGCAGGCTATACGTAAATGACGTGACGCCGCGCACGCAAACGGCGCGGGCGCACCCCGGCAGGTTGTCGGCCAAAGCGCCGGCCATAATGTCAGCCGCCTCGCAGGGCTCGACCATATCTCGACGGTCCAAACCGCGCGCATAGGCGCACAAAAGTTCAAACACGCGAGCCTCGGCGTCGCTTCTGGGCTTGGGCTTGCAAACGTTGTCGCAGCAACGCTCGGCACCTGTCCCTGCCACACCCGGCAGCACATCGCGAGCCATACGCGCGAGCATACGCACCGTGCCCTGGCTGCGCGAAAGCGGCTGCAGGTCGGCGTCGTCGAGACGCGCTACCATGTCCGAAAACAGCATCTGGCGCTGCAGGTTGTCGACGAAACCGCGCCCGTCGCCCAAAAGCTCCCAAAGCGAGCGAAGCCACGATGTAGGCGTCTTGTAGTCAATACCCAGCGAAACGCCGGCTTCCGCCGCATCATGACGGCACAGGTCGAGCTCGGCAAACGTTGGCGCCAGCAGCACGGCACGCCCGTGGCGGGCAATAAGGTCGGCAAGCAGCGCCGCCTCGGCATCGCTCAAATCCGCGCCGGCGTTGGTGGTATAGATTCGAACAGGCATGGTCCTCCACTCAAACCGTTCGCAATATTCAATGCTTCCATCCTACCCGCCCACGCGGACAGATTGCTACCTCAGCTCCATGTTTTGGTGCAAAGCAACCTGACCCCAACGCACCAGCCGATTGCGGGCATATAAAAACCGCCCCCGAAGGGACGGTTCTGCACAATTCGTTTGTTGTCGCTGGCCTACTCGCCATCCTCCAGCTTGATGAGGATCTTGCGATAGCCGCCGTACTCGCCGTTCAGCGCCTTTGAAACGCGGCTCACCGTAGTGGACGAAGCGCCGGTGCGGGCCTGAACCTCAACATAAGGCTCGCCCTCATCCAGATAGCGCGCAACCTGCAGACGTTGCGAAAGATCGCAGATCTCGCGCGGCGTGCAGATATCGGTCAAAAACGCTTGGATATCCTTCTCGTCATCCAAAAGACTAAATGCGTGGACCAGCTGCTTGACATCAGGCTTGTCAAACATGTTCTCGATATTCATCGATCACCGCCAAACCCGCCAAAAGGCATCGAAGTTGATACTGACATCGGGCATCGTTCGCCCGTTCTATGCAATAGGGCAACGCCTGTGGCTTTTGCCCGTAGCAGTTTAGCACACCACCAAACTAAAGCGACAAAACTCTCTGCCAGCGGCGCGTTTTCTAGGACGAACGCCGTTTTGAAACCGAATGCGCACGCAAGCTCCACGAATATCTGAGACAATGGGCGCCCAAACAGAGCCGTGCCCGAGCATCTGTCCGAGTTGCAAAGGCATGTGCCTCTCACGCTCCCTCACCACGCCATGCGCAAGAAAGGATTCACACCATGCGCTTTATGCTCAACTGGCTTTTGACCTCAATCGCCATCGCGATCGCAACGTTTCTCGTCCCCGGCATTCAGCCCTTCGGCATGGCCGACGCCTGGGTCTGCTTTGCCTTCGTGGGACTGTTCCTCAACATCGTCGACTCGCTCGTTAAGCCGTTCCTGACGGTCATCTCGCTGCCACTCACTATTATCACGCTTGGTATTTTTCAGCTTGTGGTCAACAGCTTTATGCTCGAGCTGGCCAGCTACCTGTCGGTCAATCTGCTGGGCGCGGGTATCTCCATCGCCAGCTTTGGATCGGCGTTTATGGGCAGCATCCTGGTATCCATCATGCGCAGCATTCTCGACAGCATCGCCAGGAACTAAAGCGACCGGATACGGGCCGCCACAACACGCCAAAACGAAGGCCGCCCATCGCAACGATGGGCGGCCTTGTCATTTGCCAAGCCTCAGAGGACAAGAAAATCTACCGTTTCTGCCCCGTCCCCCAATAGCAGGTGGGGCTAGATGACGTAGTCGTAGCCCTCGTTGGGGGCAACGAGCGTATCGAGTGTCACGCCGTCGAGGTAGTCGTTGATGAGCTTGTCCAGGTTCTTCCAAACATCGAGTGTAGGACACTCATCAGATCGCGAGCAACCTTTGCAGTCGCCGTCCAGGCATGCGACCGGTGCTAGGCTACCCTCGGTCAGGCGCAGGATCTCGCCCACCGTGTACTGCTCGGGCGGGCGCGTGAGCACGTAGCCGCCGCCCTTGCCGCGCATGCCCGAGAGCATATTGGCGCGGACGAGCGTGGCCAAAATGTTCTCCAGATACTTCTCCGAAATCCCCTGACGCGCGGCGATCTCTTTGAGGGGAATACGGCCTGCCGCCTGATGCTCGGCCAAGTCGACCATAACGCGCAAGGCATATCTGCCCTTTGTGGAAACCAACATATATATTGCTGCCTTTCGGTCTTTTAATTCGTAGAAATTCTAGCCGAAATATTGGTTTTGAAAATACCTATTCCCGTCAAGATGGTTAATCGACTCGTAATAATCTTCTATTTCCTATTGCATTACTAGGCTTTAGTGCCTACTATGCTTGCCAACAGCAAAACGAACAACCCATAAGGTTTGTGGGTTTCGCTGCTACCCACGCCGTAAAACCACACGGTATCCAGTCATTTGAACACTTTGGAGGTTCACCATGAGCAATGTTTACACGTCCATTGATCAGCTTATCGGCCACACTCCGCTTCTGGAGCTCACTCACTTTGAGGCCGATGAGGACCTCAAGGCCCGCGTGCTCGTCAAGCTGGAATACTTCAACCCCGCCGGCTCCGTCAAAGACCGCGTCGCCAAGAACATGATCGACGAGGCCGAGAAGGCCGGCAAGCTCGTGCGCGGCGGCGACTACACCATCATCGAGCCCACGAGCGGCAACACCGGCGTCGGCATCGCCTCGGTGGCGGCCGCCCGCGGCTACAAGGTGATCATCACCATGCCCGAGACCATGTCCGTCGAGCGCCGCAAGCTTATGCAGGCATATGGCGCACAGCTCGTGCTCACCGACGGCTCCAAGGGCATGAAGGGCGCCATCGCCAAGGCCGAGGAGCTGCAGAAGGAGACGCCCAACAGCATTATCGCCGGCCAGTTCGTGAACCCCGCCAATCCCGCCATCCACAAGGCCACGACCGGCCCCGAGATCTGGGATGACACCGACGGCAAGGTCGACATCTTCGTCGCCGGCGTTGGCACCGGTGGCACCGTGACCGGCGTGGGCGAGTTCCTCAAGGAGCAGAACCCCGAGATTCAGGTCGTCGCCGTCGAGCCCGCCACCTCCCCGGTGCTCTCCAAGGGCCAGGCCGGCCCGCACAAGATCCAGGGCATCGGTGCCGGCTTTGTGCCCGACGTCCTCGACACCCAGGTCTACGACGAGATCATCCCCGTCGAGAACGAGGACGCCTTTGCGACCGGCCGCGCCGTGGGCCACAAGGAGGGCGTGCTCGTGGGCATTTCGTCCGGTGCCGCCGTGTGGGCCGCACTGCAGCTGGCCAAGCGCCCCGAGAACGAGGGCAAGACCATCGTGGCCCTGCTCGCCGACACCGGCGAGCGCTACCTGTCCACGGCACTCTTCCAGGACTAGAGCTTCTCGTTCTTAGAACAAGTCCAAGGCACGCCGGTCTCCCCTCTCTTCTGGCAGCCTGAGCTCATCCCAGCAGGGTGTCCCACGAGTCGTCCGAACTTGCTACAATGTCTGCGGCGCGGAACCAGCCTCCCGCGCCGCTTTTCTTTTTTGGCCACATGCCACCAAGGAGAACCTCCCCATGCACAACAAGCGCGTGCTCGTCGCCATGAGCGGCGGCGTCGATTCCAGCGTGACCGCGTATCTGCTCAAAAGTCAGGGTTACGAATGTGTCGGCGCCACCATGCGCCTCACCTGTCCCGCGCCCGATCCCGTCACGGGCATGAGCAAAGTCGATCGCGACATCGCTGACGCGAAGGCCGTCGCCGGGCGCCTGGGAATACCCCATCACGTGCTCGACTTGCAACAGACGTTCGACCACAGCGTTATCGAGCGCTTTGTGAACGCCTACCAGGAGGGGCTGACGCCCAATCCGTGCATTATCTGCAACCGCCACATTAAGTTTGGCGCGCTGCTGGATGCTGCGCTGGACATGGGCTGCGACTACATCGCAACGGGACATTACGCCAAAACAAGCCAGGCGGCAGACGGCACCTGGCAGTTACATCGCGGCGAAGATCCCAAAAAGGACCAAAGCTACTTTTTGTATTCGCTTACGCAGGAGCGCCTGGCACGCACGATTTTTCCGCTGGCAGGGCTGGACAAAGAGTGCGATGTGCGCCGCATTGCCGCCGAGCAGGGCTTCATCAACGCCAAGAAGGCCGAGAGCGAGGATATCTGCTTTATCCCGGACGGCGACTATGCGGGCTATATCGAGCGCCGCTGCGGACACGCCGCTGCACCGGGCGATATCGTGTGGCGCGACGGCAGCGTGGTCGGAAGCCACAATGGCGCCTTGCGCTATACCATCGGCCAGCGCAAGGGCCTGGGCGTCGCGATGGCGCACCCCGTGTACGTAACGGGCGTCGATGCCGCCAACAACATTGTGCATCTGGGCGAGGCCGAGGACCTGACGGCCACAGCGCTCACAGCCAACGACTGGATTTGGAGCGCCCCTGCCGACCACATGGAGACCGAGCTGGATGCCGGCGGCATTCGCGTGGGCGCCAAATACCGCTACCGACAGAAAGACCAGGCAGCAACCCTTACGCGTGATGAAGACGGACAAATGCTGCTAACTTTTGACGAGCCGCAGCGAGCCATCGCCCCCGGCCAGGCAGTCGTAGTCTACCGCGGCGACATCGTCCTCGGCGGCGGCACGGTGACCGGCACACTTAAGTAGCCCCATCCCCTTCATAAGTTGCGGTGGAATAGGGACTGCTTAAGCGTTTAAAACCGCCAAACAGTCCCTATTTCACTGCAACTTAGAGAGGACGGCCTCGGTCGGTACTGCTGTGTCAGCCGAGTCGCAAACTGCTCCCCTAGCGCTGCACGTAGGCGCGAACCAGCTCGTAGGTATTGCGCACGCCGTCAATGTGGCTGCGCTCGTAGTTGTGGCTCGCGTACACGCCGGGGCCGATCAGGCCGTGACGGATGTCGTAACCGGCCGAAAGCGTGGCCTCGACGTCGGAACCGTAATGCGGGTACACATCGATGGCGTAATCGAGCTCCAGCTCGCGCGCGATGTTGGACAGCGTGGTTACCAGGTCGTAGTTGTACGGACCACCCGAATCCTTGGCGCAAATCGAAACCATGCGCTCGGTGCAGCCAAGGTCGTCGCCCACGCAACCCATGTCCACGCTGATCATCTCGCGCGTGTCGGCCGGCACGAAGGCGCCGCCGTGGCCGACCTCTTCGTACACGGTAAAGAGCAGCGATACCTTGCGCGAGAGTGTCACCTCGCCAGCGGCGACGGCACGCGCCAGGCCCAGCAGAATCGACGCGGACAGCTTGTCGTCAAGGAAGCGACTCTTGATGTAGCCGCTCTCCGTCACCGTGGTACGCGGATCCATAGCGATGATATCGCCCGTCTGAATACCCAGCTCGAGCACATCGTCCTTGCTATCGACGTTCTCGTCGAGCAAGATCTCCATGTTCTTCTCGATGGTCTTGACCGGTTCATCGGCCACATGCGCCGAAGGCTCGGTATTGAGGACCACACCCGTGTACACATTGCCATCGCGCGTATAAACGGTGCAGTTCTCGCCATCGGCCGTAGACCACTGATGCCCGCCGAGCGTCGTGGGACGCAAGCGACCATTGTCCTTGATGGAGCGCACCATGGCGCCCAGGGTATCGACATGGCTCGCCAAGACAAGCGGCTCGCCCTCGCCGCCAAGCTCAACCAACACGTTGCCCTTATTGGAGCGCTCGGGGCCAAAGCCCATATCGCGCAACGTTTCCATTAGATAGTCAGTAGCCGCACGGGTATAGCCCGTAGGCGAGGCAATAGAAGTCAGCGTCTTAAGCTGGTCAGTAATAAAACCAAGCGTAGAATCCATTTGGGACACCATCCACAACTCCAAAGTCAACATCCCGTAATCAGTAAAAGCCCCAACAACGATACCATCACGCACAAATATTTACCCAGCGAGATGACCCATCGAGCTCTTCCGAACAGCGCCCGCCACGACAACGAGCCGGCGGGCCCCGCCCGTTAGCCCCAGAATCTTTCCGCAGGACAGAAGGAGGCCCCGCCGCACGTAGTGCGCAGCGGGGCCTCCGACATGTCCGAGGACGATTCTGGGGCTAACGGGCGGGGCCCGCCGAACCAGGTTAAGCAGCCGGGCAGATCTTCTTGAAGAGCTCGATGACGTCGTCGAGCGTTGCCTCGCGCGGGTTACCCGGGAAGCAGGCGTCGGCCATGGCGTCCTTGGCCAGGACCTCGATCTCGTCGGCCTTCATGGCCTCGCAGACGTGCGGGATGTTCACGTCGGCAGAGAGCTGCTTGACGGCGGCGATGGCGGCATCGGCGGCCTCGTCGGTGCTCATGCCCGTGGTGTCAACACCCATGGCGACGGCAACCTTGGCCAGACGCTCGGCGCAAACCGGCTTGTTGAACTCCATGGCGATCGGCAGCAGCATGGCGCAAGCGACGCCGTGCGGGGTGTCGTAGTGAGCAGACAGGGTGTGAGCCATGGCATGGTCGATGCCCAGGCCGACGTTGGAGAAGCCCATGCCGGCGACATACTGGCCAAGAGCCATGCCCTCGCGGCCGGAGCCGGGCTGGCCGGACTTGGCCTCGGCGACGGAGTCGCGCAGGTTCTCGCTGATCAGCTTAATGGCCTCGAAGTGGAACATGTCGGAGAGCTCCCAAGCGCCCTTGGTGGTGTAGCCCTCGATGGCGTGAGTCAGAGCGTCCATGCCGGTGGAAGCGGTCAGGCCGGCAGGCATGGAAGCCATCATGTCGGGGTCGACGACGGCGACCTCGGGGGCGTCGTTGGTGTCGACGCACACGAACTTGCGGACCTTCTCGGGGTCGGTGATGACGTAGTTGATGGTCACCTCGGCAGCAGTACCGGCGGTCGTCGGCACAGCGATGGTGAACACGGCGTGGTTCTTGGTGGGAGCAACGCCCTCGAGGCTGCGAACGTCGGCAAACTCGGGATTGTTGATGATGATGCCGATGGCCTTGGCAGTGTCCATGGAGGAGCCGCCACCGATGGTCACGATAGCGTCAGCCTCGGCGGCCTTGAAGGCCTCGACGCCGTCCTTGACGTTCTGGATAGCGGGGTTGGGCTTGATCTCGGAGTAGAGGCTCCAAGCGATGCCGGCGGCGTCGAGCTCGTCGGTCACCTTAGCGGTAACGCCAAACTTAACCAGGTCGGGGTCGGAGCAGACGAAGATCTTCTTGTAGCCGCGACGCTGGAGCTCGCCGGGGATCTCCTTGATGGCGCCGGAACCATGATAAGAGATGGTATTGAGAACGAAACGATTAGCCATTGATAGCCTCCCATCGTGTGCAGGGCACCCATTACGCCCCACGCTATGAGTCCCATCCTAACGCTTTTGAAACCAAAAACACGTGAGAACGTCAAAATTGTTAAAGCGTTTCAACAGAAGATGAAAAATATTGCGGCAAAGGGGCTGTCCCTTTGCCGCATTCGGTTACTTTCGACAGCCCTCTTTCCAAGCCTCGGCCGCAACCTTCCAGCGAAAACGCAAGTCGCGCTCGCGGTCGATGAACATGATGGCAAACGCGACAAACAGCAGCACGCTCGCCACGACGATGGCGTGCAGGCCCATGCGCTCAATACACCAGTTGCCCAGCACAGCGCCAAACACAAAGGTAAAGATCACGCCAAAGTACAGCAGGCCGTTTTCCAAAAAGCCGCGCTTGTGGGTGATGATGTAATCGTCCACGTTTTGCAGCGCGTTGCGCAAGTTGCCAATGCACATGGTCGTGGCGATGCCGTGTCCATGAATCTTGCGAAAGCTCTCGACCTGCATGCCGCAGGCAAATGAGGTAAGGCAGTTGGCAAGCAGGTTGAAATCGCCGCCCGGAATAAAGCTCACGCCCAGCAAGATAACGGCTTCAAAAAACACCGTCACCTGGCGCCAGTGAATCACACTGCCAAACCGCTCGTGTACCAGGTCAGCAAGCATAATGCCCACGGCAAACGACACCACGGGAAAGAAATAGCGTCCCGCCAGCGCCCAGTTGCCCTCCGAGATGCTCACGCCCACCAGCAGGATGTTGCCCGTCTGCGCGTTGGCGAAAACATGATCGCGCCCAATGTACGAATACACATCCATAAAGCCACCGGCGAGCGCCAAGATGATGCCCAGCTCAATGGATTCCGATATCTGTTTGGCACGCTGCATCGTCGTGCATCCTCCTTGTTGACGACCCTCTCGTGCGTTGGCGGAGACATAGCCGCCGTTCATACTGTAACCCATTGACAACATGGCGTGCGCGCGAGACGGGCTCCCCAACGCGCAGATACACAGTCTGGAAACAAACGGCGGGCGCGGCGCCACACCCGCATCGACACGCCGATCCGCCAGCCCATGTACTCCACCAGTCTTTTTAGCCCCGTCCCAAAAAGACTGGTTACAATTACGTGCAGCATACAAACACCGGGAGGGATCGTGGCAAAAAAGCCTCAGCACGCTCAGAACAACCAGCGCAGTCAGCAGGGCAAACAGGGCCAGCAACAAAAGCGCGGCGGCAAGGCCCAGGGCGGCCACGCCACTCATACCCCGGCAGCACCTGTCCGTCCCTGGCGTCCAGGCCGCGATAAGTTCCTCCCCGTCAGCCGCTCCGATATGGATGCGCGCGGCTGGGACCAGTGCGACTTTGTCTACATCTGCGGCGATGCCTACGTGGACCATCCAAGCTTTGGCATGGCCATCATCAGCCGCGTGCTCGATGCGCATGGCTACAAGGTGGGTATCATCTGCCAGCCCGACTGGACCGACCCCGCCAGCATCACCGTGCTCGGCGAGCCGCGCCTGGGCTTTCTCGTCAGCGCCGGCAACATGGACTCCATGGTCAACCACTATTCGGTGACCAAGCACCGCCGCCACACCGATGCCTATACCCCTGGTGGCGAGGAGGGGCGCCGTCCCAATCGTGCCGTCACGGTCTACGGCAACCTCATCCGCCAGACGTTCAAGGACGCTCCCATCATTATCGGCGGCATCGAGGCGAGTCTGCGCCGCCTGGCCCACTACGACTACTGGCAGGACAAGCTCAAGCGCTCGGTACTGCTCGACTCGGGCGCCGACATCCTCATCTACGGCATGGGCGAGCACGCGATCGTCGAGATCGCCGACGCGCTCGACGCGGGACTGCCCGTCGATCAGATCACCTATATCAACGGCACCGTCTACCGCACGGGCTCGCTCGACGAGGTCTACGACTACGACCTGCTGCCCAGCTGGGACGACCTTACCGCCGACAAGCTCAACTACGCGCGCAGCTTTAACGTGCAGCAGCAGAATATGGACCCCATCACCGGTCATCGCCTGGTAGAGCCCTACCCCAACAGCGTCTATGTGGTGCAGAACCCGCCGTCGGCGACGCTCACCACCGATGAGATGGACGAGGTGGCCGAGCTCCCCTACGCACGCGATTGGCATCCCGACTACGACGCAGCGGGCGGCGTGCCGGCCTTTGCCGAGATCAAGTTTTCCATTAGCTCCAACCGCGGCTGTTTTGGCGAGTGCTCGTTTTGCGCCCTCACCTTCCACCAGGGCCGCGTGTTGCAGATGCGCAGCCACGACTCGATTATGCGCGAGGCCGAGCTGCTCACGCGCGATCCCGAGTTTAAGGGCTACATCAACGACGTGGGCGGGCCGACGGCCAACTTTAGCCGCCCCGCCTGCGACAAGCAGCTCAAGCACGGCGTGTGCAAGAACAAGCGCTGCCTATGGCCGAGCGTGTGCAAGAACATGGTGGTCGACGAAAGCGGCTACACGCAGCTGTTGCGCGATCTGCGCCAGTTGCCGGGCGTCAAAAAGGTCTTCGTCCGCAGCGGCATCCGCTTTGACTACACCATGGCCGACGCCTCGGACGAGTTTTTGCGCGAGCTGTTGGAGCACCATGTCTCGGGCCAGCTACGCGTGGCACCCGAGCACGTGAGCGATGCGGTGCTCTCCGTAATGGGCAAACCGAGCCGCGCCGTCTACGATGCGTTCTGTCGTAAATTTGAACGCTTGAACCGCGAATACGGACTCAAGCAGTACGTAGTACCGTATCTGATCTCGAGCCATCCCGGCTCGACGATGAAGGAAGCCGTGGACCTTGCCGAGGCCGTACGCGACATGGGCTACATGCCCGAGCAGGTGCAGGACTTCTACCCCACCCCGTCCACGATGAGCACCTGCATGTACTACACCGGCGTTGACCCGCGCACCATGCAGTCGATCTATGTGGCGCGCGACCCGCACGAGAAGGCTATGCAGCGCGCGCTCATCCAATATCGCAAGCCCGAGAACTACAAGCTCGTGCGCGAGGCACTGGAAAAGGCTGGCCGTCGCGATCTGATCGGCTACACCAAGCATTGCCTGATTCGCCCCGTGCCGCCACGCCCGGGCGAGACCTCTGCCGGCGGCGGGCATGGCACCGGCAAGAAGGGCGGCAAGGCCCACGGTGGCGCCGGCAAGGGCCCCAAGGGCAGCAAGGGGCACGGCGGCATGTCGCGTGCGCAGAACACCGCCGGCCGCAACCGTGCAGCTCAGGGGCGTCAGGGCGCCAACGGAGGCGGACGCCGCAATTAGGGCAGCGGTGCTGTCGCTATGCCCATCTCGCATGCGTGGCGCAGTGAGCGCATCGCCTCCACGAGGATGATGCCGGCGATGGTGACCGTGATTACCACGTCGAACGGCGTGTTCACAAACCAGAGCAACGTCATGAGATACGACCCGGCATTAAAGGCAAAGTGTAGCAGGATCGTGTAGCGGAGCTTCCCGGTCGTCACGAGCACCCAGCCAAAAATGAGGCCGGCAGCGCCCGCATAGCAGCCCTGCACCCAGTTCATGTGCATAAAACCGAAGATCGCCGCCTGCAGCACGACCGCCGCGGCGATACCCCACGTGCTCGGGGCCGCCCAGGGCACCATGGCGCCGTCCTGCGCGCTCGCATGACGCCGCCGCTTCCAAAGTGGGCGACATTGGGAGTTAAACGCCCGGAGTGAAAACTCAAAGATGACGCCGCGTACCAGGAGCTCTTCACAAAACGGCGCACCAAGCACCGTGGTCAGGACGGCAAGAAGGTTGGTATCGCCCATGCCTGTTTCCTCGACGAGCTCGCTATAGTCTGCCGCAACCTCGGGCAGCAGCGACAGCACGCCGTCGCATAGGTAGCTAATGACCACCTGCATGGATAGGCCGATCACGACAACGCATGCGATGCGCTTCCATGCAGCATTTGCTCCCCCGCCGAGCGGGCGCTCACCTTGCCGGCGCGCCATGAAGGAGCGGGGCCACAGATAGCGCCACCACAGCAGCGCCATCAAAAACGACGCCGTCTGAGCGGCGGCCTGAAACCATTGAATATCGAGATTGTCGATCGGGAAACCCGTCAGTGCCGACACGATGTCCAGCGCGGAGAACAAAACAATGCTCAGGGCAATATCGGCAGCGACGACACCAAAACAGGCAAGCGCCCAAACCAGCGCATTGAGCATGCCAACCTCCTCAAAACCCGGCACTTGGGGACAGTCATTGTTGATGAGAATCGGGCGCAGTGCCAAAAGCCCCGTTGGGCGAGATGTCGAACGGGAAGGTGCCGCAGCGATTGAACGCAGCGATAAACATGCGGATGGCGTTGGACGGCGTGGTACCCACGAGCTGGGTTGCCGCCGCGAAGGCTGCCTTCTCCTCGGGCAAGACCTTCGCGACAACCGGGGTCATGTGTTCTGCCATGGCGCTTCCTTTTTGAAACGACGGTGGTGCGGATAGATGCGGGCCGCGCGGCTGGGCGACGGGCTGTGAAGGCAACCCGATTGGCCCGCATCTGGAGTTTGTTTCTACGGCGTTGGTATTACTTGGTATTCCTAAGTATTACCCCGCAGATAGAATACCACACCCGGCCCCATGGGGACGGAGAAAAATGGAATGTATTGTTGCTGAGCAAGTATTTAGAGCGTGATGATGTCCGAGATATTGAGGGCTCGAGCGTCAGCGGCATCGTGCGTGGCAAGCAACAGCATGCGACCGTCGAGCAAGTCGAGCACGACCTCGGCGCATGCGTCGCGCGCAGCGGTATCTAAACCGGTAAAGGGCTCGTCCAGAATCACCGCGCCGCCCGGGCACAGCAGGGCTCGGGCGATCTCGACACGACGGCGCTGCCCGCCCCCATATCAACCCTTTGCGCAAAACGGCAATGCCCCGTCCACGCAAATACGTGAACGGGGCATTGTTCAAATTGTGCCGTCAGTGACTCTTTTGCGCCAGCGGCCTTCTAGCTCTAGCTAAGCTCGGGCCAGTAACCCTTGTTGGCCTCGATCATGTCGTCGAGAACCTCCTTGGCGACCTTCATCGACGGCACGGTCTTGTTGAGCGTAAAGGCCTTAAGCGCCTTCTCGTACGAACCCTCGATCGTAGCCTCGACAATGAGCTTCTCGGAGTTCAGCTGCTGCATCATGAGGCCCTGCTGGAACAGCGGAATGTTGTCGCGGCTGATGACCTCGGGGCCGTTCTTGCCAATGTAGGCAGGCAGCTCGACCATAGCGTCGTAGGGCATGTTGGGGATGGCGCCCTTGTTCTCGCAAATGACCAGGAAGCGCTGCTTGGTGTCGTTCTTCAGAGCGATAGCCAGATCGGCAATCCAGTCGCCGTGGCTGCCCGCATAGAACGTGCTCTCGTCGATCTCGCCCGTCTTCTCGTAATGGTCGATACCATCAAAGAGGTTCTTCTCACGCGTCTCCTCAACCTCGTTAGCACGGGTGCGCTCGGGGTTGGAGTGCTCGACGAACTCCTTCTGCTGCAGGTAGTAGTTCAGATACGTGTTGGGCAGGTACTCCGGGAAGCACTCCATGATCTCGTACTCGCCCTTCCAGACGTAGTACCAGCTGCCCTTGGTGTGGCGGTTCTGCTCGGGGTGCTCGTCGACGGCCTCCTCGGGCTTCTTTGCCATGAGCGAGCCCATACCCTTGAGGTAAGAGTCGGGCAGCAGAATCTCATGCTCCTTGATGTACTCGCGCAGCTGCGGGAGCACCTCCTCGCCCTTGTGGCGGATCGAGGTGAACCAACCAAAGTGGTTGAGGCCAAAGTAATCGTACTCGACATCCTTCTTGTCGATATCGAGCGCGGCGCAAACCACGTCGATGATCGCGATCGGCATGTCGCAGATGTTGATGATACGAGCGTTGGGACGCAGCACGCGGCAGCCCTCGGAGACGATGGCGGCAGGGTTGGAGTAGTTGAGAATCCAGTAGTCCTTCTTGGCGTACTTCTCAACGTCATCGATCAGCTCGACCATGGGGAAGATGGTGCGCATGCCGTAGGCAAGGCCGCCGCAACCGCAAGTCTCCTGACCCACGCAGCCGTGACGCAGCGGAATCTTCTCGTCCTGCTCGCGCATGGCGTAGCCGCCCACGCGCATCTGGGCAAACACGAAGCTCGCGTCGGTAAAAGCCGTCTTTTTGTCGGTGGTCACCGTGAGCTTGATGTCCAGGCCGAGGTCCTCGTGCAAAATCCAGTCCACGAGCACGCCGATCTTGCGCTGGCGCTCCTCGTTGATGTCGTACAGACGAATCTCGTCAACGTCGAGCTCGTCCTTGCGCAGGGCGATGGACTTGACGATGCCGGGGGTAAAGGTGGATCCGCCACCACACAGAGTAATGATCATTGTTTACTGCTCCTTCTCAATTGCGTTTTCGACCTTGTCGCGCATCTCGGCGACCTTCATGCCAAAGATGATCTGGATATTATTGCCGTTGCGGTTGATGCCGCTGTTGGGCACGTGGTTGATGAGGTCCTCATTGATGAGGTCCGGGTTCTTAACGTTCACGCGGAGACGCGTAAAGCAGTTCTCGAGCTCCTCGATGTTGTCCTTGCCACCAAGACCTGCGACCAGGTCGGCAATACCTGCATCGACGCCCTCTGCGGGAGCTGCGGCAACAGCGCCCTGCTTCACCGCGACAGACGCGGCGGCCTCGCCCTCGGCAACGGACTCCGCGAGCTCGGACTCCTCCTCGCGACCAGGCGTGTGGAGGTTGAGCTTCTTGATGAGGAAGGTGAAGAGGAAGAAGTACAGAGCGGCGTTGACGACTCCAAGCACCAGCATAACCGGCCAGTTGGTCTTGTCGACACCGAGGACCAGGTTGGAAACCACGATGTTGATGATGCCGCCTGCAGTCGAAGCGGGCACGGAGAGGACCTTGAGCAGGACCAGGAAGATGCCGGAAAGAACCGAGTGAACGACAAAGAGCACGGGAGCGGCAAAGACAAAGAGGAAGTCCATGGGCTCGGTGACACAGGAGAGCACGGCGGTGATGATCAGCGGGATGATAACGGCCTTGGTCTTATCCTTGTTCCCCTTGTAAGCGGTGACGATAAAGGCGAGACCGATACCGATGTAGGGCCACAGGTTGTTGAAGGTGTAGCTGTTGAAGTAGGTGCTATCGGAGAAGGGCTGGCCCGTCATTGCCATCTCGGCAACACGGATGGGGTAGGCACCGGCGATAACCTGATCGCCCAGCGTCAGGGTGCCACCCACATCG
>CALLSU010000182.1:0-2180 GCA_938011935.1 uncultured Collinsella sp. | reverse complement strand
GCAAGCGTTGCCGTGGCCTGCCACGAGGCGGGTCATGCCGCCCAGCGTCAAAGTGGTTATGCCATGATGAAGGTACGCACCGCTTTGGTCCCCGTCGTCAACTTTACCCAGAACACCTGGACGATCGTGCTGCTCATGGGCCTGTTCATGAACATCGCGGGGCTCACGACCCTCGCGCTGGTCTTCTTCTCGTTTAGCGTGTTGTTCCAGCTGGTTACGCTGCCGGTCGAGATCGATGCCAGTCGCCGCGCCGTGGCGTATATCGAGCAGTCGGGCATGAGTTCCAAGCAGGTCAACGGCGCCAAGAAGGTGCTGACGGCCGCCGCGCTTACCTATGTGGCCGCAGCGCTCACTTCGATCATTCAACTGCTCTACCTGATGGCTCGCTACAACAGAAACTCCAACCGATAACAAATAGGACAGGCAGGCGCCGCGGGGATTCGTGTCCACGCGGCGCTGTACTATGTGTTGGACTTGAATTTGCGCAGGGCCGGAGCCCATGTGCACGATGACGAAAGGAGGCTGCGTGGCAGGCTGGAATCTGACCGGCAATGCCGTTTCCGCCGAGTTCGACGGTTCGGACGATCAGGAGCGCAAAGAGCTCAGCGTGAGCCAAGCGGTGGAGATCGCCGCCGGCGCGCTCGATGCCATTCCGCAGCTGAGCGTTTTGGGTGAGGTCACGGGTTTTCGTGGTCCCAATGCCCGAAGCGGCCACTGCTATTTCCAGATCAAGGACGATTCGGCGGCCGTCGACTGCATCATCTGGAAAGGAGCCTACCTTAAGCGTACCTTCGATCTGCGCGACGGCATGCAGGTGAGCTTTAAGGGCAGCTTCAATCTCTACAAGCCCACGGGTCGTATGAGCTTCGTCGCCCGCTCGTTCTCGCTGGCGGGGGAGGGCTTGCTGCGTCAGCAGGTGGCTCAGTTGGCCGAAAAGCTGCGTCGCGAGGGCCTGATGGACGAAGCGCGCAAACGTCGCATTCCGGTGTTTTGCTCGCGTGTGGCGGTCGTCACCTCGCTTTCGGGCGCCGTAATCGATGACGTCAAGCGCACATTGCGTCGTCGCAACCCGCTCGTCGAGCTTGCCTGCGTGGGCGCAAAGGTCCAAGGCGAGGGCGCACCGGCAGAGCTTATTGAAGGCTTGCGTCGCGCCGCTGCCATTACGCCGGCGCCCGATTGCATTTTGCTCGTGCGTGGCGGCGGTTCCTTCGAGGACCTCATGACCTTTAACGACGAGGAGCTTGCCCGTGCGGTGGCGGCTTGCCCCGTGCCCGTGGTGACCGGCATTGGCCATGAGCCTGATACCTCGATTTGCGACATGGTGAGCGACCGTCGCGCCTCCACGCCAACGGCAGCGGCGGAATCGGTGGCACCGGCTATGACGGAGTTGGCCGACGTGCTCGAGACGCGCCATCAGCGTCTGGGCGCCGCGATGGGATCGATGATTGGGTCGAATCAGGTTGATTTGGAGATGCTCGATCAGCGCGGTCGCCGTGCCTGGGATGCCTATACGGCTCGCTTGGGCGATGCCCTCGATGCCGCCGCATGCCGCCCGTGCCTCAACGATCCAACGTTTATGGTCGAGCGTCGCGAGTCTGAGCTTGCGCTGACTGCCGATCGACTGTCGGGCGCCATAACGCGTTCGGTTGGGGCCTTCCGCTCCAACTTCGAGCGTCTGCCCGAGCGCTTGATCGCAAGCACCTCAGGGCTCGATGGCAAGCGCCATGCGCTCACGCTTGCGAGTTCCCGTCTGGAGCATCAGGGACGTACGATGCTCAGCAAACCCGCGTCCGACCTGGGCCGAGCTGCCGCGTCGCTCGATGCCCTGTCGCCGCTCAAGGTGCTTGCCCGCGGTTACTCCATCGCGTACAGCGATGATGGCGTGGCTACGAGCGCCAAGACCTTTAAGCCGGCCGACGCCATCCGCGTGCGCATGGCGGACGGCAACGTGTCGGCAACCGTCAACGCGGTCGAGTAAACCGCGTTTCATAGCGATAAACCTTTAGGAAAGGAAACAGATATGGCAGAGAAGGCCCCGGTCGAGCAGCTTACGTACAAGCAGGCCTCGCAGGAGCTGGAGCTCATCATCCGCAGCTTGGAGTCGGGTGATATGGAGCTCGAGGAGTCGCTCGAGAGCTATACCCGCGGCGTCGAGCTCCTCAAGAGCCTGCGCACCCGCT
>CALLSU010000181.1:0-2442 GCA_938011935.1 uncultured Collinsella sp. | reverse complement strand
GTCGACTACTTGTGGCGCGTGGGCGACCGGCTGATTATCGGGGAGTTCGACGGATTTGTTAAAAGCGAGAAGGCAGCGGAGGAGGGCAAGCTCGCGAAGACGCAGTTCGATGAGCGCCAGCGCGAGTCGAGGCTTTCGCTGCTTGATAACTGCAAGATCGTGCGCTTGTGCTGGGATGATCTAAGGGATCCGACAAAGTTCGATCGCAAGCTCAAGGTCGCCGGCGTGCCGCGTGCGTGCTGAGGCAGTTGCAGAGCGTTTGGCTGCACAAGCGTGGAAAATCGGACGGACGAGCGTGGATTTTCGGACGCTTGTTGAATGAGCGTGGATAATCTCCCGTTTTTAGCTCGTAAGGGGGCTCAAAGTGGGAGATTTTCCACGCTCATCTTGCGGGTGCGATACAGCGGCGGCTAGGCGCTGACGATGTGGGACAGCGGCAGGTCGTGCGCATCGGTGGGAACGTGGTCGACGCGTTGCTCGTCAAAGGCGATGCCGACGACCTGGCATGTTGCCGAAAGCGTGGGCAGGTAGCGGTCGTAACAGCCGCCGCCGTAGCCCAGGCGCGCGCCGGTGCGGTCGAAAGCCACGAGCGGCACGACAACCATGTCGAGCTCGGCGGCGGGCACGATGGGGAAGTGGTCGCTGTCGACGTCCGTGGCTGCGAAGGCCCGCGTAGGGCGGGCGATAAACGGGGCCTCGGACGCATCGCCGGCAGAGACTGCCCGCATGCACATGCGCTGGCCGCATGCGGCGGCGTCGCTTGCCGAGAGCATGCACGGATAGGCTACGCGCCAGCCACGCGCGACGGCCGCGGCGGCAAACGCGGCTGGGTCGACCTCGGAACCCATCGCGGCATAGACGGCAACGGTGCGTTGGCCCGCAGTGCCGTTGGGCTCCATCAGCTCAACAAGCCGCGCGCATACAACAGCAGACTTTGCCGCCCGCACATCCAAATCAATAGCATCGCGCCGAGCAATCACCGCCCGCCGCAGCTCAACCTTATCCATCCCAGCCTCATCTCCCAAACCTACCAAAAAGGGACAGGTTTATTTTGGCAGGTTTTATTTGGGCAAACGCGACGGATTCACCCCAAATCGCCACAAAGGTGCCCGTTCCTTTTGCGGTGGTTTGGGCTGAATGTTGCGCAACAAGGGCTGCATTTTTGGGTTTACCTTCATGGTGGAAGGAATGAACCGAAAGGAGCCCGCCATGTTTTGTCGCTCGTGTGGCACGCCGCTTGTCGACGACGCCCTCTTTTGCCCCGTCTGCGGTGCGCCCGTAGCACCCGACCAGGTCGCGGCCGCGCAGCAACCCCAGCCTGCCGCGCCCGCTCCTCAGCAATACGTGCCCGTGCAGCAGCCCGTACGGCGAAAGCGTTCCAAGAAGCCCCTCATCGCTCTCGCCGCGGCACTTGTCGTGGCGGCGGGCATCGGCGGTGGCGCGCTGTTCTATTTCACCCAGGTCGCGACCACCCCAATCGACGAGAAAACCTTCCCGGACAGCGGCATGCGTGCGCTTGTCTCGACCAAGTACGACACTAACGGTGACGGCCGCATCTCACACGACGAGGCCAAGGCGGTGACATCGGTCGAGTTGGACGGCGTCGCGTCGACGCAGGGCCTGGGCAAGACATTCCCCAATATCGTTACAGTGGAGTCCAGCGACGACAAGCTCGTCAACCTGGACCTTTCGGGCTGCGGCGACCTTAAAACCGTCGAGCTTAACTCGGCGAGCAACGTCACCGCCGTTAACCTGGACGGTTGCGACAACATCGAGAAGCTCGACCTTTCAAATGCCGGGGAGCTCAAAAGCGTTGATCTTTCGGGCAAAAAGAAGCTCGCCACGTTGGAACTGCCGCAGGATACGAAGGTTAGCGGCATTAAGGACACGCAGCTCGACGAGCTGTGGCTGCCGGTGTCCTACGAGGGTACCGATAAATCGGACCAGTACGGCGATATCTACGAGATCGAGCGTGACGAGAACGGCTACGTCACGGGTTTCACGTCTGCCGTCAAGCAAGGCGGCGGCGTAAGCTACAGCGTTGAACATGACGAGACGCATCGTATCTCTGAGATTGAGGAAGATCTGGCGGGCGGTTACGAGAACGTCAACACGTTTACGTACGACGCCGACGGTAACGTCACGCGCATCGATTGCGATGCCGACATTAGCGATTCGTCGAGCACCACGACGTTTACCTACGACGCGGACGGAAACCTGATCAACAAGACGACCCATGCGGGTTACGGCGAGAGCGCGAGCACGTATATTTATCAGAACGGCAACATGGTGACCAACACCGATACCAGCCCGGCCAATCCTCGGACGGTCGTGTATTCGTACGGATACGACAAGGATCGCGTGACGTCCTTTACGCTGGACTGCCAGGGCGACACGGTGGGAACTACGTGGACGATCACCGCGGGCTATGAGTATGACAAG
>CALLSU010000180.1:0-1357 GCA_938011935.1 uncultured Collinsella sp. | reverse complement strand
CCCTTTGAGCTCATTCCGGTCTATTTCCCGGGCACGGGCGACACGTTCTCGGCGGTGCTCGTCGGCCGCGTTATGGCAGGCTGGAGTCTGCAGCGCGCGACGTCCGATGCCATGCGTGTGGTGGCTGAGCTTATCGAGCGCAATGCCGACCAAGAGGACAAGTCGGCCGGCCTTCCCATCGAGGCCTGCCTGGATGTGGTTGACCATGAGTAACGCCGACGAGAGCAGCACCGAGGCAGCGGGCGAGAACAGGCCGCTCGGCGCGCCGCGTGGCAAGCGTCCGCGTATCCGTATTAGCTGCGTGGACCAGCTGGGTGCGTGCCGTTGTCACCACGGGCACAAGCCGGGCGATGTCTTCGACTTCGATCGCGATCGCGGCAAGATGTGCGCCATGGCCTGCCATGTGGGCTTTCCCTATATCGATATCCTGCGCTATGGCGGGACCGTGCCTGGCAACGAGCCCGGCACGGCAAAGTTCTGCTGCCCCGAAGTCGATACACTGAACGTCTGGCTTGCCAAGATCGTTGACGAGTAGTCGAGCGTGGATTTTCTCCCGGTTAGAGTGCACTTGAACGCTCAAAGTGGGAGAAAATCCACGCTCATTTCATGCGGGAGATTATCCACGCTCATTTCGCGCCGAAGGCGTGGTCTGCGACCTCGCTTGCCTACAGCTGCTCGAGCATAGCGGTGCAACCGGCGAGTACATCGCGGTAGGTGGCGTCGAAATTGCCGGTGTACCAAGGATCGGCCACGTCACCGGGGCGATCGGTCCAATCGAGCAGGCGCGAGATCTTGCCGTCGGGGTCGTCGCCAAAGATGCGACGCAGGCCACGCGCGTTCTCGGCATCCATATAGACAATGTGGTCCCAGTCGCCATACTCCGCGCGGCGCACCTGACGTGCGCGATGTGCGACGACGGGAATCCCAACCTCGCGTAGCTTGGCAACAGTACCGTGATGCGGCGGGTTGCCGATCTCCTCGGTCGAGGTCGCGGCAGAATCAATGACAAACTCGCCCGCGCGCCCGGCGCGGTGCACCAGCTCGGTAAACACCGACTCGGCCATCGTCGAGCGGCAGATGTTCCCATAGCAGATAAACAGTACGCGTTGCATATGCGGTTTCCTTTCGATCGCCATCATCAAGCTCGAGTATCGTATCTGCGCCTACGCCTGCGCCCGCTTGCGCTCCCAGCGAGCCAATTTAATCGTCACCAGCGTGAGCGCCCAGGCCACAAGCGAGAACGCGGCGCCCACGGCGCCCACGTACGCAATGCCAACGCCGCTTACCACGGCGCCGCCCACTGCGGTGCCAAACGAGATGCCGACGTTAAACGCCATGGGCTCAACCGAACTTGCGA
>CALLSU010000179.1:0-21893 GCA_938011935.1 uncultured Collinsella sp. | reverse complement strand
GGCAGCAAGACCTCGTCCTCGCCACGCGACTTGGCAAACCCTACGGCATGCTCGGCACGAAACGTGTCATCGGCAGTCGCCACCAGCGGAAACCCGCGGTCCAGGCGCACCACGGCACCGAGCTGCATCTGCTCGGGCTCCTCGGCCTGCGCGCAAAAGTCATCAAATGCAGCCTGCTGAGCCGCATCGACCGGCAGGTCATCGAACGCCGGAACATCCTGCAGCGCATCAAGCCCCGGCACGCTTGCCAGCAACTCCTCAGCAGATGCAGGGGGTTCGGTCGCGAGCTTCCGACGACGATCGCGCTTAGCCCGCGCCCCCGTCGTCTTTTTCTTCGCCTTAGCCTTAGCCTTGCCCACAGATGCCTCCCAGCACAAAACCACACAACTGAGCAGGTATTTTAAATCAAAAAGAGCTGGCCGGGCAAAGCCCGACCAGCTCACAAACTTTCCCTCAGCCAATGGTCCCGAGAGGTTATCCGAAGGCCCGCCCGCCGGGAGGGGTTTCTTCCGAGCGATCCCGCAGCGCGAAGCGCGAGGACCAGCGAGGAAGAAACCCCGCAGGCGGTCGGGCCGGTGGGAAGGATGGCCTTTCGACCTACTCCTTCTCGACCGCGCGCATGATCGCCTTGTAGATCTCCATCAGCGGGATGATCAGGAAGGCCAGGCCCAGCGCGGCAAGAACGCCCTTGAGCTCAAGCGTCACGGGGCCAAAGAACATCTCGGCAAGCGTCGGCTGCACGGTCACGATCACCGTCAGCACCAGCGCCAGCACGGCGGAAGCCCACAGCCACTTGTTCTGCTTCTTCATGGTGAACAGCGACGCACGACGGCTGCGCATATTGAAGCAGTGGAAAATCTCAACCATGTTGAGCGTGATGAACGCCATCATCACGCCTTCCTCGTCGGCATTGCCGGCGATCATATCGGCGATATGGATGTAGCCCATGTCAAAGTACACGCCCACAAAGAAGCTCGCCAGCACCAGCACGGTGATGATTAGGCCCTGGACCACACAGTCCAGACCCATATGTCCGGCAAAGACACCGTCCTTGGCGTTGCGCGGCTTGCGCTTCATGATGTCGCCCTCGGCATCCTCCATGCCCAGCGCGAGCGCGGGGAAGCAGTCGGTGACCAGGTTCACCCACAGCAGCTGCACCGGCTGGAAGATGGTAAAGCCGATGAGCGTGGCGATAAACACCGAGAACACCTCGGCAAGGTTGGCCGAAAGCAGGAACTGGATGACCTTGCGGATGTTGTCGTAGATGCGGCGACCCTCTTCGCAGGCGCCGATGATGGTGGCAAAGTTATCGTCGGCGAGCACCATGTCGGCGACGTTCTTGGTGACGTCGGTGCCGGTGATGCCCATGCCCACGCCGATGTCGGCGCGCTTGATGGACGGGGCATCGTTGACGCCGTCGCCCGTCATGGCGACGATCTGGTCGCGCGACTTCCAAGCCTCGACGATGCGGGTCTTGTGCTCGGGCTGGACGCGGGCGTACACGCCAAAGTCCTCGATGTGCGCATCGAGCTCCTCATCGCTCATGCGATCGAGGTCGGCGCCGGTGATGGCCTGGCTGCGATCGGTAACGATGCCCAGCTGTTTGGCAATGGCCACGGCGGTGTCGATATGGTCGCCCGTGATCATGACGGTGCGAATACCGGCGTCGTGCGCCTCGCGGATGGCGTCGGCGACCTCGGGGCGGACGGGGTCGATCATGCCGGACAGGCCGCAGAAGACCAGGTCGTGCTCGAGCGCAGCGGGGCTGCAGTCGGCCGGGACCTCGGTGTAGGTGCGGCTTGCAAGCGCCAGCACGCGCAGGGCCTCGTCAGCCATGGCCTTGTTGGCTGCCACGAGCTCGGCGCGGCGCTCCTCAGTCAGCGAAACGACCTTCTCACCGTCATAGATGTGGGTGCACAGACCAATCACCACGTCGGGCGCGCCCTTGGTGTACTGCTCGTACTCGCCGTCCAGGGTCTCGACGACCACGGACATCATCTTACGACCCGAGTCGAACGGGGCCTCGCCCACGCGCGGGTGCTCGGCAGTCAGACCAGTAAGACCAGCCTTGCCGGCGTCGTTAACGAGTGCACACTCGGTCGGCTCGCCCACGGCCTCGCCCAGCTCCTCGTCCCACTGGGCATCGGAGCACAGCGCCATGCCGGCCAGAAACTTCTCCTTGGGCGCAGCGAGCTCGTGCTTGACGACGGTCATCTTGTTCTGGGTAAGCGTGCCGGTCTTGTCCGAGCAGATGGTCTGCGTGCAGCCGAGCGTCTCGACGGCAGAGAGCTTGCGGATGATCGCCTGGCGCTTGGCCATCTTGGTCACGCCGAGCGACAGCACGATGGTCACGACGGCGACCAGGCCCTCGGGGATGGCAGCGACGGCGAGCGACACGGCAACCATAAAGGTATCGAGCAAGGCGGTCGGGTCGGTGAGAACGTTGTCCACGCCGTGGCGCAGGATGTCGACGCCAAAGATCACGACGCAGATGACGATAACCATAATGGTAAGGATGCGGCTGAGCTCGGCGAGCTTCACCTGCAACGGTGTGAGCTCTTCCTTGGCCTCGGCAAGAGCGCCGGCAATCTTGCCCATCTCGGTGTTCATACCGGTGCCGACCACGACGGCGCGACCGCGACCGTACACCACGGTGGAGCCCATATAGCACATGTTCTTGCGGTCGCCGAGCGGCACGTCGTCGGTGCCCGCGGCGAGCTCGATCACGTTGGCGTGCTTCTCTACGGGCACGGACTCGCCGGTCAGTGCGGCCTCTTCGATCTTCATCGTGGCGCTCTCGAGCACGCGGCAGTCGGCCGGAACCGAGTCGCCCGCCTCGAGCATGATCACGTCGCCGGGCACGAGCTCGGCGCTCGGCAGATGCACGAGCTTGCCGTCGCGCAGCACCTTGGACTGCGCCGCGCTCATCTCCTGCAGGGCCTCAAGGGCCTCCTCGCTCTTGGCCTCCTGGACCACGCCCAGCACCGAGTTGACGATAACGACGAACATGATAATTGCGACATCGGCAAAGTCGGGCTCGCCCTTGATCATGCCCGTGAGCGCGCTGATGACGGCGGCAGCGATCAGCATGATGACCATGGGATCGGCCATCTGCTCAAAGAAACGCTTCCACAGCGGCGTCTTCTCGGCTTCCTCAAGCTTGTTAGGGCCTGTCTTGGCAAGACGCGACGACGCCTCACCGGTGCTCAGGCCGAGGTTCTCATCGACACCTTGGTCGCTGAGCACCTCCGCCGCGGCGGACAGGTATTCCTTTTGCATATAGAGTCCCCTCCTGGGATTCGGGCCACTCAGCAGATTGATGCCCGATCATAATTCCCAGGAGAAGGGCAAGGGCTCATCAAGGCTGCCGTGCTGAGCGGCAGTTGATAGTGGAGCTATGGTACCCCAAAGCGGCGCGTCTAGCCAAAACATTCCAATTGGAAACACGGCTCGGGTGCAACAGTGCAGACAGTGTGATGCTCAAGATTGATAAAACGTTTTTTCTTCGGCGCATCGTCAAACTGAAATATCGCCCAGATAGCAGCGGTTAGAGCGGTTGGTAAAGATTTTTCATATACCGTTTATTCCGCAAAAAATGAACTTCTAATTCGGCATACGGTCGATTTTATGGGGTATTCGGTCGGCATTTCGTTATAATCAACACGGTTTTATTTCTTATGGTTTATCTATCAGCGCAAGACGATGTCAGATGGAGGTCTGAATGTACAAGCGCACTAAGATTGTATGCACCATGGGTCCCGCCTGCGATAGCGACGAGACCATCCGCGAGATGATCAAGGCGGGCATGAACGTCGCCCGTTTTAACTTCTCGCACGGCTCTTACGACGAGCACCACGGTCGCATCGAGCGCGTCCGTCGTATTTCCAAGGAGCTCGGTCTGCCTGTCGGCATCCTGCTCGACACCAAGGGCCCCGAGGTCCGCACCGGCCTTCTGGTCGACGGCAAGAAGGTTGCCGTCAAGACCGGCGATAAGATCGTCGTCACCGCTCAGCCCACGTCCGAGGATTTCCACGGCACCGCTGAGCACATCTCCCTCGACTACCTGGCTCTGCCTTCCGAGGTCGAGAAGGGCTCCCTCATCCTGATCGATGACGGCCTGGTTGCCCTCGAGGTCGAGTCCGTCAGCGGCCAGGACATGACCTGCGTCGTTAAGAACGACGGCCTGATCGGCGAGCGCAAGGGCGTCAACATGCCCAACGTCAACATCTCGCTGCCCGCCATCACCGAGCGCGATCGTCAGGACATCCTCTTTGGCCTGACCGAGAACATCGACTACATCGCCGCTTCCTTCATCCGTGACGGCGAGTCCGTCCGCGGCATCCGCAAGCTTTGCCGCGAGAACGGTGGCGAGCACGTGACGATCTTCCCGAAGATCGAGTGCGCCCTGGGCGTCGAGAACTTCGACGAGATCCTCGAGGCTTCCGATGGCATCATGGTCGCCCGTGGCGACCTGGGCATCGAGATCAAGCCCGAGCTCGTTCCGCACATCCAGAAGGAGATCATCGCCAAGTGCAACGCGGCCTACAAGCCCGTTATCACCGCTACGCAGATGCTCGACTCCATGCAGCAGAACCCGCGCCCGACGCGCGCCGAGGTTGCCGACGTTGCTAACGCCATCTACGACGGCACCGACGCCGTTATGCTCTCTGGCGAGTCCGCTGCCGGTAAGTACCCGGTCGAGGCCGTCAAGATGCAGGCCAGCATTGCTCTCGAGACCGAGAAGTACCTCCCGGCTCACGCTCCGCTCGAGGTTCCGGCCGATGCTCACGGCACCCGCGTTGTCAACAACGTTGTGGGTATGTCCGCTGTGAACATGGCCACCACCGTTGGCGCCAAGTGCATCACCGTGCCGACGACCACCGGTCGTACCGCACGCCTGATCTCGCACTTCCGTCCCAACATGCCGATCTGCGCGTTCTCCCGCCACGAGTGGGCCGTCCAGCAGATGATCATGTACTGGGGCGTTATCCCGCACCAGGCCGAGATTACCCAGGGCACCGTCAACGGCACGATCGTCAAGGCGATCGAGACCGCTAAGGAGCTCGGCTACGTCGAGGCCGGCGATCTGACCGTCGCTACCGCCGGCGATCCCCGCATGAGTGTTCAGCTCGAGGACAAGGTCTCCTCGACCAACGTCGCTTACGTCGCTCAGGTGCGTTAAGTCGTACTTGCAAGCATGTTTGCATTGCAAAGGGCCCGGAAGGCGAAGCCTTCCGGGCCCTTTTTCTGTGTCAATGCCGGCACACGGCAAAACACGCACCCATTTCTTTACCAAAAGCGCGAAATCCACCTTTCGAGGCCCAAAAATAAAGTCCCAAGCGCTAAAAGTGTTCGCCCGATGGTGAAACCACACCTTACCCGACGCTGCTAAATCGTTTTAGCAAGAGCCAGATCGACCGCGTTTTCGGAAGTATGCGGCAAATTCTGAGACCTCCGAGCACACCCCGTTTTTTTCGCAACAAAATGCCTGATAAACTGGCCTCAAAAGCCAGGTCTGCTCACAGGGTTCAGATTTTGCCGCATACTTCCGAATTGACGCTGGCATCGCACGGTCCAAAAGCACATTTCGACCAGGAGGATATCATGGACCTGACGCTATGCGGTCAATCCGCTTTTTACTATCACTGTATCCCGCCGCAGGTATTAGGGCTTTACCCCGCCATTAGCCTTGGCAATATGGATCGCAGATGTTGCGGCCTCGGAAGTCATGCAGTTGTAAAAGACCTACTTCACGCACCGCTTCACAGGTTTGTATTCACTCGAGCACAATCCGGGTCGCGAAGCCTGTTTAAATCGCACCTCCTGACCCAAGAGCCGCCTCCCGGGTCGTTTAGGCAAACTGAACATGGATTTGATGTCACGTCGCCCGAGTTTACGCTGCTCAGCCTTGCTACGCAGGTCTCACGCAACCAGCTACTCATGGCTTGCTACGAGATGTGCGGCTCCTTTGCAGTGTTTAAGCCCTGCGAGCGAACGCAACAACATCTTGATGAAGCTATTTCGCTTAAGCTCATTCCACCCAACTGCTGCTGGGAGCGTGTTGTCGACACCAAGGGCAATGACACCAATTTGTGGAAGCGCCCGCCGCTCCTCAGCGCGGCGGATATCGCCGCGTTCGCCAAGCAGGCTGCAGGCCTGCGCGGCGTTAAACAACTGCGCTGGGCGGCCGAGCACATGACGGGGCAGACCGCCTCACCCTTCGAAGTACAGGCCTCTATGCTTGTCTCGCTCCCCCGCAACGAGGGCGGCATGGGCATCAACATCGCAAACAACGTGCGCATCCCACTCAGCGACGCCGCGCGCTCACTGTATGACAAAACCTGCTGCTACGCCGATATCCTCATCGAGAGCAACAACGACAGCATGGGCGTCATCTTGGAATGCCAAGGCCGCTCCGCCCACGATGGCGAAGCCGCAAGTCTCTCCGATGCCGAGCGCACCACCGCCCTCACAAGCATGGGCTATGACGTTATCCAGATAACCTATGAGCAAATCAAAGACACGAAGAGCTTTAACAACATCGCCGAACTCATCCATAAAAAGGCAGGGCTCCCCTACATCCCAAAGACCGATCAGAAACGCACCACCGAAGATGCCCTGCGGCGGGAGCTATTGGTCGATTGGGATGAGCTGTTCGCCGTCAAGCCGGCCAGCTAGCAGCTAGTGATCAGAGGGACTGCGGGGACGTCAGAAGCGGCAACGCGAGTCGCAAAGCCCACCTCGGTCAGCTCGATGACCTCGGTAAACGTTGCATCGAAAAACTCCTCAGTTAGCAGGCGGTATGGCGGATGATCGGGCTCACCGGGGTTTTCGCGCACAATCTCGTGCATAACGCCGATGGTCTTGAGCACATACTCCTTATGGATGGGATACTGCCCAAAACGTGCCGCAGCGGTATACAGACGATCGGTCGCACGCGGGATGGAAACAATGCCGAGCGTCTTACCAAACCAGTCAAAATCGCCCTGCTTTTTAATGCGGAATTCCTCGCACGGCTTGCCGCCGTGCGCCTCCAGGTACTGATTCACGCGCGTATTCCATACGGTATCGGCCACCAGATGCGACCAGACGCCCAGCGTTAAATCGAGCAGCGACTGCGCCACATCTTCGGACGCAAGCGAGAACTCACAGGCGCCGGGACCGGCAACCGGCTCGGCATCCTTGTAGCGCTGGGGATAGTGCACGCGGTTCAGTCGCTCGCGCTCCTCGATAATCGCGGTCGCCGCGGCTGGCGCACCGGTGGGCGAACTTTTAAGCAGCGGCGTCACATAGGTATCCCAGAACTCGTGCTCGCGTGGTTTGGGGATAGGCTCGGGCTTAGCAAAGTGCGTGATGCGGTACGGGATGGGATCGGCAATGCCGGGAACCATGTAGCCCACAAAGATGTCCGGAACCACGCAGCCAAACAAAAAGGCATTGCGGTCGCGCACGCTATCGGCAAGCACGCTAGCACGTGTCAGCAAGCGCTCCGTTTGAGCGATATGAATGTTCCAGCTTGGCATAGCCACCCCCATAAAAAACCTGGATAACTATACCATCACGGCAAAGCCGCGCGGGCGGCTACGCATCCTCTACGCAGCAACTATTCCGCAGCACCGCTCTCGGTTCCATACGACGGCGAAGGCGCCTCGACCACATGGTGATATCGATCGATATAGATGGCACGGGCCCCCAAGCGGCGCACCAAATCTTGATGGTGCGTACTCATCAAAACCGTCTTACCGGCAGCAACGTAGGCCAGCAAAAAGTTGACTACGATGTCGCACGAGTCCTCATCGAGCCCGTTGGTGGGCTCATCGAGCACTAGGATATCGGGGTTCATCGATACGACTGCCGCCAGCGCAACGCGCTTCTTTTGCCCGCCCGAAAGCTGATAGGGCGAGGCATCGACCAGATCGGCAACCTGGAACAGCTCCATGGCATCGCGGACGCGGCGCTCGAGCTCGTCTGTCGGCAGCCCCATCTGCGCGGGACCAAAAGCAACTTCCTCGCCCACCGTGGCACAGAACAGCTGGGCGTCGGCATTCTGGAACACAAAGCCCACGCGCTGATGAAAACGCTGAGCGGCTGCGGAATCCTTGAGATATGCCGCATCGACCACGCGCCCATCGAACAGGTACGCACCCGCGTCCGTAAGCTCAAGGCCGTTAATAAGGCGCATGATCGTCGTCTTGCCACAACCGTTAGGACCAAGCAGGGCAACGAGTTCACCACGATCGACCTGCAGCGACACACCATCGACAACCGTATGCCCCGCATAGGAGAACACCACGTCGCGAAACTCGATGAGCGGCACGCTCTTGGCGCCAGTAGCACCGCTCGCGCCCATCACGCCATTCGTATCGTTTGCCAAAACGTCGCCCTTCCCTATCCACATCGACGGCTCGGCCGCCCGCGCTACAGCACCACGCACAACACGGCGAGCAGCACCACGACGGCCGCATAAACCGCATCGCGCCAGCCAAAGCCGCTCCGCCCGGGCGCCGGGTACGCACCGGCAAAGCCGCGGCAGAGCATAGCCTCGTCCATCGCGTGGCTGCACTCCATCGCCTTGATAAAGGTCATGCCCATGATACCCGCGATCGAATCGGTACGCGAAAATCCCTCAGGCGCACGGCCAACGCTGCGCAGCATGACCGATTCGCACAGATCGTGCGCCGTGCGTCCCAGCACTTCGATATGCTTGAGCGCCATATCAAACGTAAAGATGACCTCGTCGGGCAGATGCAACGTCTTGAGCGCCGCCGACATGCGGCTCCAGGTAAGCGTCCACGAAACGCCCAGCACCAGCGACACGTTAATGAACGTCTTGAGTGCAATCTTGAGCATGGCGCCCGTGGCAGACGCGCCTAGCAGCAGGGCAGGCAGTGCCAGAACCACCGCAAGCCCCGTGGCGCCGAGCGCCGGTACAAAGGTCGCACGCAGCCCGCGTACGGGGCGCACGGCAACGAGCACCAGCGCGATGGCCGCCATCAACATGAGGTACAGCGGGCTCTGCGTCAGACACACGCACAGGACGCAAACGAACATCCCCACCAGGCGCACCGGAGCCGAAACGCAAGAAAGGGCGCGGTCGACCATCGACCCGCCCTCGTGCGCGCCTCCACCCAGGCGAACCCGCTCAAGCAGGCTCGCCAGGTGCAGGACATTCTTTTGCATCACACGATGCCGAGCCCCCGCGGGCTCGTAACGCTCCTCGGCCGCAAGCCAACTAGGCAGCTCGGCTATTGCCATGAGCACCGCTTTCCTTGACCGTCAGCGAGACCAGGCGGAATGCGATGGTGAGCACCGCCACGCCAATCACGCCCGAAAGAATATACATCGCGGCCTGGCCGGCAAAGCCAAGGCCCTGCTCCTCGGAATAGGCCTGCAGGTAATCACCCGTAGGTAGAGCGTCGGCAAAGGTCGGGGTATCGAGGCCGACCGAAGCCTGCAGGCTGTCGTCGCCAGCCTCCTGAACGGCGGTCGCGGCGCCCTCGGCGTCCCACTCACCCCAGGCGTCACCGGTGGCGAGCAAGCCGAGCGGCGTAGCCACGACAAGCACGGCGACCAGAATGAGCGTGGGAATCAGGGAAGTCTTCTTGGCGGTACCATCGGCGGCAAGCTGGCCATCGGCGGCTTCGGGGCCGACGATAATGCTCGGCGCCGTCTTCTTAATGAAGCCGTAGATGGCGGCCGTCGCCACGCCCTCGATCACGCCGGCAACCAGCATATGCGGGATCAACATGGCCGGAATAGCCACGGACAGCGGGAAGGGGCAGTACAGAGGGGCGCCCGAAGCGTTGGTGAAGAGCATCGGCTGAATACCAAACTCGATTGCCGCGCACAGGGCCGCCAGGCACAGGCCGACCCAACCGCTCACGATGGCAGAAACCGAGGTGCCCCAGCTCTTGTCGTGCAGACGGCTGTTGAGCGCACGGAACACGATAGCAGCGACAAACGGCAGCACAAAGGCCATGTTAAAGCAGTTGGCGCCAAACGACAGAACGCCGCCGTCGCCAAACAGCAGCGCCTGCAGCGCCAGCGCGACCGAGACAGCGATAGCCGCGGCCTCGGGGCCCAGCAGCAGCGCGATGAGTGCGCCGCCGACGGCGTGACCAGTGGTGCCGCCGGGCAGCGGCACGTTGAACATCATGAGCAAAAAGGAGAACGCAGCGCAAATACCCAGAAAGGCCATATGCTCGCGATCGAGCGTGGCGCGCACTTTCTTGATGCAGTGAACCCATACGGGCACCATCGCCACCGCCATAACGGCATCGGTCTGCGGGGACAGATAATTATCGGGAATATGCATGAGCCCTCTCAATCAGAACGTTGCGTGTTACGTTTCTAACAATCCGTAACACCGACTCTGCATACTAACAAAAAGGCGCCCCGCCCACAACGCAGCACGCCCTTGCAATACGTACGTTATTAACCCAGGCCCACGCACCGCCCAATAAAGGGCCCTTGCACTCCCAACTATCCGGTCACCCGGAAGAAGGTGCGGTCCGCTCGCAACAAGGTTAGCGCAGGAACCCGCCCCCGAGAGGGGTTTTCTAAGGCAACATCCCGCAGCCGCGAAGCGGCGAGGACGTTGCCGTGAAAACCCCGCAGGGGGCGGGTTCCGAACAGCAAAGATTACGAGCGGACCTCGCCGTTTACGCCCTTGCACACCTTGGTGACAATCTTCTGGTGCGCTTTCTCGACCTCTTCGCTGGTAAGCGTGTGGTCGTCGGAGCGATACGTAAGCGCAAAGGCCATGGACTTTTTGCCCGCTCCGATGCGGATGGGATCGCGGTAGACGTCGAACAGGCGCACGCCCTCGAGCAACTTACCGCCGGCGCTCGTAATGCGGCGCTCAAGATCCTCACAGGTCACGGAGTTGTCAACCACAATGGCAAGGTCGTGCTCAACGGCCGGGTACTGCGAGAACTCACGGTAGTTCTCCTGGTTGCGGGCGCCCTTGATCAGCTTGTCCAAGTCGAGCTCAAAGGCAACGACGACCTCATCGATGCCCATCGCCTCGCGCGCCTCGGGGTGAATCTCGCCGACCCAGCCCAGCACGGTTCCGCCGGACAGAACCTCGGCCGCACGACCCGGCTGCAAGAAAGCGTAGCCCTCGCCCTCGACAGGACGGAAGCGAACCTTCTCGATGCGCAGCTGGGCGAGCAGCTCCTCGACAATGCCCTTGCCAAAGAAGAAGCGCAGCTTACGGTACTTCATGTTCCAGGACTGCTCGCTCCACTGGCCCGAGAGCACACCCGCCACGGACTTGGTCTCCTTGGGCAGGCTGGCGTTCTCGCGACCGTGGAACAGGCTGCCGACCTCGTACAGGTGCACGTTGGGCGTGCCGTGGGCCTCGTTGTAGGCCACGGACTGCAGCAGGCCCGGCAGCAGCGAACGACGCATCTCGGTCTGCTCGGCCACCAGCGGGTTCATGAGCACCACGGGGCAGCCGCGGCCTTCGGTGGACATGCCAATCTTCTCCAGGTCGCCCGGGGCGGCAAAGCCAAAGGTCGTGGTCTCGTTGAGGCCGCAGGCGCGCAGGATCTCGCCGACCTTGCGGGTGAGCTTCTGCTCGCGGGTCAGACCGCCGATGTGGTTCTTGGCAGCCGGGATGGTCGCCGTCACACGGCCCATGCCCCATAGGCGCAGGACCTCCTCGATCAGGTCAATCTCGCGCGGCAGGTCGGGACGGAAGCTCGGCGGGGTAACCATAAAGTCCTCGCCGTCGCGCTCGACGGTGCAGCCCAGACGGGTAAGCGAACGCTCGATAAAGTCGGGCTCGATGTCGGCACCGCAGATGGCATGCACGCGGGCCAGGCGCAGCTTGATGCTGTCGATGGTCTTGGGCGCGGGGAAAACATCGACATAGCCGGGAGCAACCTCGCCGCCGGCGATCTCCTCGATGAGCGCGCAGGTAACGTTGGCGACATCCACGCAGCCAGTCTCGTCAACCTGGCGCTCAAAGCGAATGGAGGCGTCGGAGATCAGCGACAGATCGCGGCTGGTGTGCGAGGTGCGACCGGCGTTGAAGCAGGCGCTCTCGACCATCACGTCGACGGTATCGTCCTCGATCTCGGAATCCATGCCGCCCATAACGCCGGCCAACGCCACGGAGCGCTCGCCGTCGGTGATCAGGCCCATGCCGGCGTCGAGCACGCGCTCCTCGCCATCGAGCGTCGTGAACTTCTCATCCTGCTGGGCGGCGCGAACCACCACGCGACGGTGGCCATCGCGCTCGGCAAAGGTGTCGAGGTCAAAGGCGTGCAGTGGCTGGCCGGTGAGCATCATCACGTAGTTGGTGATGTCGACGATGTTGTTGTGCGGGCGCACGCCCAGGGCGTTGAGACGCTTGACCATCCAGTCGGGCGACGGGCCGACCTTCACGTTGCGCACGATGCGGGCGACATAGCGGTCGCACAGGCCCTCGTCGGCAATCTCGACCGAAAGCTCGTCGTCGGTCGCGCGGCCGGCCTCGGCCTTGATGGCGGGCAGCTCAACGTGGAAATCGCGGTCGAAGATGGCGCCGGTCTCGCGGGCCATGCCGATCATGGACAGGCAGTCGGGGCGGTTGGGCGTGATCTCGCAGTCGAGCACAGTATCACTCGAGCCCATGTACTCGGCAAACGGCATGCCGCAGGGCGTGTCCTCGGGCAGAATCATGATGCCGGAGTGGTCGCCGCCCAGGCCGAGCTCGCGCGCGGAGCAGTTCATGCCCATGGACACGACGCCGCGAAGCTTGCTCTTCTTGATCTTGACGTCGCCGGGCAGGACAGCGCCGATCATGGCCGTGACGATGTGATCGCCGGCCTCGAAGTTCTGCGCGCCGCAGACGATCTGCAGCGGAGCGGGGTTGCCGTCGGCGTCGAGGTTCTTGTCGCCCACGTCGACCGAGCACACATACATGTGGTCGCTATCGGGGTGAGGGGTCTTGGTGAGCACCTTGGCGGTCACCACGTGGTCGAAGGACTCACCCACGGTGTCGATCGCCTCGACCTCGGTGCCGGTACGGATATATTCGTCCGAAAGGGTCTTGGGATCCTCCGGAATATCGATCATGGTCTTGAGCCAGTCGTAAGAAACGCGCATCTAACTGGTCTCCTTTCATAAATGCGGCTTTGAGCCAAAAAACTGCAACGGAGACGGGTTTTCCAAGTGCCGCAGATTGCCTTGAAAGAGGAGGGCCGCGTACTTAGGTACGCAACCGATGATTGAAAGGCAAGGTGCGGTGCTTGGGAAAGCCGCCGGGCCTAGAACTGATTTAAGAAGCGCATATCGCCCGTCATGAGCGTTCGCAGGTCGGGCAGGTCGTAGCGCAGGGCCGCGACGCGCTCGGCGCCAATGCCAAAGGCGAAGCCGGTGTACTTCTCGGGGTCGATGCCGCAGTTGATCAGGACGTTGGGGTCGACCATGCCGCAGCCCAGGATCTCGATCCAGCCGCTATGCTTGCAGAAGTTGCAGCCCTTGCCGCCGCACACGTGGCAGCTCACGTCCACCTCGCAGCTGGGCTCGGTGAAGGGGAAGAAATGCGGGCGGTAACGCGTCTTGCGATCCTCGCCAAACATGCACTTAACAAAGTAGTCGAGCGTGCCCTTCAGGTCGCCAAAGGTGATGCCCTCGTCGACGACCAGGCCCTCGATCTGGTTGAACTGCGGCAGGTGGCAGGCATCGGCCGTGTCGGGACGGTAGACGGTGCCCGGGCAGATCATGTAGATGGGCGGCTTTTGCGACTCCATGGTGTGGATCTGCACGCCCGAGGTCTGGGTGCGCAGCAGCACGTCGGACTCGCCGTGGGCGTGAGCCTCGGGGTGCGCGACGCTGCCGGGGTTGTTGTCGACCACGTAGAAGGTATCGCGGGCCGAGCGGCTCGGGTGATCCATGGGGGCGTTGAGCGCGGTGAAGTTGTAGTAGGAGGTGTCGACCATGGGACCAGACTCGACGGTATAGCCAATACCGCAGAAGATGTCCTCGGCCTCCTCGATAATCTGCTTGATCAGGTGCTGGTGACCGATCTGCGGACGGATGCCCGGCAGCGTGATGTCGACGGCATCGTGCTCGAGTGCGTGTTTAAGGGCGGCGGCCTTCATCTCGGTGGTGCGCTCGTCGAGCATGCCCTCGATCAGCTGACGCATCTCGTTGGCGCGCTTGCCCATGACGGGGCGATCCTCGGGAGCGAGCTTGCCCATCATGCGCATCAGGCCGGTGATGCGGCCCTTGCGGCCGAGCAGCGCGACGCGCGCGGCCTCGAGCTTCTCGGCGTCGTCGGCGCCTGCGACGAGCTCCTTGGCCTCTTCCTCGAGTTTGACCAGATCATCAATCAGACTCATGTCTTCCCTTTCGTCTCTCGCGCTCCCCGCTTGCCGAGGCGACTACCGCCGCCTGACGTTGCGAAAACGCGGCCCGGTTCGGTAACAAAAAACCGCCCTCGGGCATGTGCATTGCCCAAGGACGGTTGAATTCCGCGGTACCACCTTGTTTGACGCGGCGGATGTCTGGCCCGCCGTGCCCACTCTGCGCCCCTTATCGCGAGGCTCACGGCTTCCCTACTGGGGCTTCGCCGCCGCTGGCCGCGTGCCCGTTGAGGTCGCTGCTCGGGAGTGAACGCTTGGCCCTTGTCACCGCAGGAAGGCTTGCAGCCCATGACCTTCCCTCTCTTGCCGGCGACGCGGCGGGCAAAACCCTCTCCGTCAACGCATTGGGCTACAGGATACCACATTGTGTGGGCGTATCGCCGCGTTCCGTTTTGTTCGTGCTGGGTACAAGGCAGGTAGCTGTGCAAACTGGCCGCGCGCCCACCCGAAGCGCCCGGCTCACGAGATCAAGGATATGGTATGGGAAAGAAACTCGATAAGAAGGCCGAGCCCGCAGCGGGCAAGACATCCAAAGGCATGAAGGTCGATAAGGCCGTCAAAAAATTCCGCAAGCTCGAGGGCAAACTGTGGACCCGCGAGTACCTGCTCAAGATTGCCGAGTTCGATGGCGCGACCATTGCCCCCGCCAACGGCGCCGCGGCCCGCGCCGATGCCATGGGCACCCTTGCCGGCGAGCATCACAAGCTGCTGACCAGCGAAAAGTCTGTCGAACTTGTGCGCTCGCTGGCACGCGAGACCGTCTCCGGAGGCAAGATCGACGACCCGCAGCTGCTCGACGAGATCCGTGTGCTCGGCCGCGACCAGCGCGAGGCAAGCGCCATTCCCACCGAGGAGGCCGAGGCCTGGACCAGGCTCACCTGCGAGGCCGACGCCGTGTGGCACAAGGCCAAGACGGCCAATGACTGGGCGAGCTTTGAGCCCTATGTGGATAGAATCGTCGGCCAGCTTAAGCATCAGGCCGAGCTCATGGACCCCAAGCGCGACCCATACGATGTTTGGCTCGACCAGTACGAGCGTGGCCTTTCCGCCAAGAGCTTCGACGCGTTTTGCGATGAGGTCAAGGCCACGGTCGTTCCGCTCGTGCACGCCATCGGCGAGCGCGGCCAGCAGCCAGCTGCCGACTTTTTGCACGCCCGCGTGCCCGAGGCTGCCCAGCGCGCCATGAGCTTCGACCTTATGAAGCTCGTCGGCCTGGACCTGAACGACACCACGCTTGCCTTTACTGAGCACCCGTTTAGCGAGGGCTTTGCCGTGGGTGATGCGCGCATCGCGACGCACATCTACGAAGACGACTGCATCTCCAACGTCTACAGCATCATCCACGAGGCGGGACATGCCATGTACGAGCTGGGCGTCAATCCGGCTTATGCGCGCACGTGCCTGGAGGGCGGCACTTCCATGGGCATCCACGAGAGCCAGAGCCGCTTCTTTGAGAACACCGTGGGCCGCAGCCGCGCCTTTATGGGACCGCTGCTGCAGGTACTGCGCCGTCACGCGCCCGAGGTCTACGGCGACGTGGACGAGGACACGCTCTACTGCGCCGTGAACATTGCGCAGCCGTCGCTGATCCGCACCGAAGCCGACGAGCTCACCTACCCGCTGCATATTATGGTGCGCTACCAGATTGAGCGCATGCTGTTTGCCGGCGAGGCCACGGCCAAGGACATCCCCGCGCTTTGGAACCGCTTTATGGACGAGTACCTGGGCCTTCCCGTTCCCGACGACACGCGCGGTTGTCTGCAGGACACGCACTGGAGCGGCGGCTCGTTTGGCTACTTCCCCACCTATGCGCTGGGCAGCGCCTACGACGCCATGTTTGTGCCGGCCATGTGCCGCGACGGCGTCGACCTTACCGGTGCCTGCGCGAGTGGCGATCTGTCACCCGTTCGCGCGTGGCTGGGCGAGCACATTTGGCAGTGGGGTCGCGCCAAAGACGCGCCGGAGCTCATCAAGGGCGCCTGCGGCATGGCCTTTGACGCCCGCTACTACTGCAGCTACCTGCAGGACAAGTTCACCACGCTGTACGAGTTGTAAGGATTGACCAGCACGCCATCGCCAACGCCAACCATGTTGACGCCGATGTCTTGGCAACGTCAGCGAAAACGACCCTAAGCGAGCAAGGTGACGTGAAATGAAAGGGCGCTGACCTTCTGGTCGCGCCCTTGAAATTGAACGTCAGATTGCCGCTTAGGGGCGTTTGCAGCGTCGAGCAGTTACGCGGTTTGGTAAAACCGCGTAACTACAGAGCCTCGAGTGCGTTGGCGATGCGCTTCATGGCGGCATCGGCGGATGCTTGGTCGGGCGCCTCGGCCAGCACGCGGATAACCGACTCGGTTCCGCTCTTGCGTACGAGCACGCGGCCCTCGCCTGCCAGCGCAGCCTCGGCCTCGGCGATGGCGTTCTGCACGCCCATGTTCTCGAGCGCGGCGTCCTTGTCCGCCACGCGCACGGCCACCTGCGCCTGCGGCAGCAGCTTGCACGGAGCCGTGAGCTGCGAGAGCGTCTCGCGCTCGGCGCGGATCACTTCCATCACGCGCAGCGAGGTCATAATGCCGTCGCCCGTGCGCTCGATATCGCCAAAGATCGTATGGCCCGTCTGCTCGCCGCCCAGGCTGTAACCGCCCTCGCGCATCTTGGCATACACGTGACGGTCGCCCACACCGCTGGTCACGACACTTAGGCCGGCAAGCTCCAACGACTTGATCAGGCCAAAGTTGCTGGCAATCGTCGGAACCACGGTACCGCCCGAAAGGCGACCGTGCTTGTTCAGGTACACGCCGCACACGTACAGGATCTGGTCGCCATCGACCACGCGGCCGCGCTCGTCCACGGCCAGGCAGCGGTCGGCATCGCCGTCGTAGGCAAAGCCCACGTCCAGGCCCTGCTCCACCACATGGCGCTGCAGACGCTCCATATGCGTGGAGCCGCAGTCGACGTTGATGTTAAAACCATCAGGCGCGGCATTGATCACGCGCACGTCGGCGCCCAGCGCGTCGAACACCGGCTTGGCCACCGAGGACGCCGAGCCGTTGGCGCAGTCGATGCCGATCTTGACGCCCTGAAGCGAAAAGTTCGCGCTGGCGATGAGCGAGGCAATGTAGCGGTTGCGGCCCTGCATGTAGTCCACCGTGGCGCCGATGTGGTTGCCCGTGGCCAGCGGCACCTCGCTCTTGCTATCGACGTAGTCCTCGATGAGCTCCAGTACGTCCTCGTCCATCTTAAAACCGTCGCTATTGACGAGCTTAATGCCGTTATCGCAAAACGGGTTGTGGCTCGCGCTGATCATGATGCCGCAATCGAAACAGCCTTCCACGGTCTGATGCGCTACGCCCGGCGTGGGGATCACGTGCAGCATATAGGCGTCCGCGCCGCTCGCGACCAAGCCGCTCACCAGCGCCGCCTCAAACATATAACTCGAGCGACGCGTGTCCTTACCCACGATGACGCGCGCCTTGCGCTCGCGGTTGGCGCCGTAATACCAGCCCACAAAACGGCCAATCTTATAAGCGTGCTCTACCGTCAGCCCAACGTTAGCCTCACCGCGAAAGCCGTCGGTGCCAAAGTACTTCATGCGCTCTCCTTACAAAATAGGGGCGAACAGATTGCCTGTCCGCCCCAAAATGGTACTCGATTATCTGCGCTACCAGAAAAACCCTACGCCGACGCGCTGTCGCGAGCCGCCTGGCATGTAGGAGTCTGACGCAGCGTAAGCGGCTTGTCCCCCGCCTCGGCTGACGTGGTCAGCGTATATGTGATCGTCGTCGTCTCGCCAGCATGCAGGTCAACGGTGCCCGAATAGAAGGGGATTCCATGCCACGTAGCGGCGCCAAGACCAAACTGGGTGCCCTCGACGGTCAGATCAGTAATGTTGCCGCCCGTCGGGGCAAACAACGAGACATTCAGACGCTCGTCGTCGCGCGCGGCATCGGGCGCGCTCGCCGCGACGTAGTCGGGCAGCTTGCCGGCCTCCTCCTGCGTCATGATGTTCGTCAGGGTAACGGCGATGCGATACGAGCATGTGCCGTCACCGTTCTTGATGCCCTGGCCAATCTGCGTATCGGCATTCAGGTACCAGTCGAGCTTGGAGAAGCTCAGGTTGTTAAAGTAGACACCAGCAACGGGATCTTCACTCGGGTCATCCGGATCGGGCAGCGAGGCGTCGATGTTCATCTCCTTGATAGCGTTCTGCTCGTCATCGTTTTTCATCCACGCGATCAGGCGGCCCTCTTCGGCACCGCGCTCAACGGCGCTGACAAGCTTCGTAACATCGACATCGCCGATACCGCCAAGGATCTTGTCGAAGGCAGCGCTGGCGACGGATGCAAAGATGCCGTCCGACTCCTCGACCGGATAGTTCCAGTACACATCGTGCATGAGGACCTTTGCGGCGTTGGTGCCGTCGACAACCGTTCCGTCGGGCAGCGACACGTTACCGACCAGGCCCAGCAGATACTGCAGGAACACCGGGTCGATGCCGACGACGCCATCAACGTCCTGCCCATATTGGGACTTCCACAGCGCGGCGACACGCTGCGAGTTGCGGGGCCAATCAGGCGAATAGGTATTGCCCGAGTTGTACAGGTTACTGTGGTTGCCGAACAGCGCCTCATCCTCTTCGTCGACACTCTCGACTGCCTCATCCTCACTGAGCCCAATGCGGGGAACAAACTCGCCAATCGACATCTGGCCGTCGGTGACCGAAATCAAACCTTGCGAACCGCCAAAGCCGCCGCAGGCACGAATTTCGACGTTGTTCATGGCGTACACAAGGTAGTTACGCGTCTGGCCGTTGGCGCCGAGCATCTGGGGAAGGACGGGGGCGACCTTCTCCGCCGCGTCAACCGCGCCGTTGAGGGTGGCAAAGCCGTCCTTGGCCTTATCGACCAGCTCGGTCACCTGGGAAATATGAGTATCGCCAATGCCCTGGATCTTCTCGTTGGCGCTCTTGAACACCTTCGAGCTGCTGGAAAGCGAATCGGCGACCGCCTGCAGCGCGGACACGTTAATCATGCCGTCCTGAAACAGCTTGCCGGGCGTGGCCTGCGAAAGGTTATCGGCCATGGGAACCAGCGCATTGCTCGAGACATCGGACAGGGCGTCGATCATGGTGCGGGCCGCATTGATGTCGCTGCCATACACCGGGATAAACGAAGCCGCCGTCCACAGCGGGCTCGAGGTCTCCGCCTTCATGCTGTCGCAAAGCTCATCAATCTTCTTCGCGTCGTCAGGCAGCGTCGAAAAATCGCCCGACGTGACCTTGTCCTTAAGGCCACCGACAATCTCGACGGCCTCCTTCGCTTCACTCTTTACGGTCTTTGCCGAGTTAAGCAGCATAAAGCCGCTTGCGCCAAGCGCAACGAGAAGCACCGCGGCTACAGCGGCAATAATGGCACCGGTGTGACGCTTTTTGCGCTCGCCCTTGCGATGGCGATGACGGACCAGACCGTCAGAGGTCGAACTCGACGAAGCGTCGCTACCGTAGTTCAAGCCAAAATCGTAATAATCTTCCTTGGAACCCGAGCCCGCAAACTCGGTACCGCTATCATCCAGGCGAGCGAACGTGCCAGTCTCGGAGGCGCCGGTGTAAATCGTGCCGAGGTTACCCGTAAGCCCCGCGCCACCGGCAGAGGGAGTATTGTTGTCGGCCTTGCCGGCATTAACGTTGCCGGCGGCATTCGCGGCGTTGGCAGCACCTGCGTTGTTCGCAGGTACCGAAGGAGACCCACTCGGCTGCGACGTGGAGGTTGCACCGTCCGCAAAGACATTCCCTCTTGCACGGCCGGTCTTTTTTGCCTTTTGTGACTGCTCGTACAGAGCGGTAAACATCGCCGTCTCGCCCGGGGACACGCGCTTACCGGAACCGCCCTGTCCAGTGCCGCCCGGCGTGCCGGCCTTACCAGCCCCGTTCGGACGCGGCGGAACTGCAGGACGGCCGCTATCGCTGCCCTTAAAGTGATTACCAGCCATAAAGAAATCCTCGCAATTGAGTCGCAATGAAAAAGTCCATAACGTTACTAGTTTATGGCATTTTGGGCATCGACAGCTAAACTCCAGACACGGACATCAATTGGCGAAAATGCGGCACAACACCTTTTCCGTCTTGGCGGCGGCGCCAGCTACACCGTGAGGAACATCATCACGATGATCATGGCAAAGCCGATAAGGTCGGTCGGCAAAAACACCGTGCCCAGCATAACGGCGCTGGTGATGGTCGCCGAAACCGGCTCCACAGTTCCGATGAGGCTCGCACGCACCGAGCCGATGTCCTTAACGCCCTGCATATAGAGCATGTAAGCAAAAAACGATCCGATAACCACGAACACCGCGAGCGCCTCGACGCCGGCAGCGTCGAGCGCTGGCATATGCGTCCAGGGCTGCACGAAGACACACGAGAACACGCCCGCCGTGAGCATTGCCGAGCCCGTAACAATAGGGCTGCCGTATTCGGAAAGAATCTTGGCGGGAATCACCGCCATACACGTGGCGCTGACCGCACACATAAGACCTGCTGCCAGGCCAAGCGGCGAGATATTCAGGCTGGTGGGGTCGCCGCCGGTGGCGATTAAAAAGGTTCCACCCAGAGCCAGGCCAATGCCGATGACTTCGCGAGTACGCGGCCTGCGGCGATCGGTCACGCAGATGTAGCCCATGATGATAACGAGCTGCAGGCACTGGAGCACCGTCGCGGTTCCGGCGTTCGTCAGGCGCACGGCCGAAAGATAGCAAAACTGATTGAACAGCAGGCCAAAGGCGGTAAAGAGCAGCAGCTGCTTGCGATCGGCGGGCGTGGCCCAGAGCTTAATCAGGCGCTCGCGGTCGCGCGTAACGACCACGACCATAAAGAGTAGACCGGCGAGAATCTGACGCACGCTCATAAGCCACAAGGTGTCGACGTGGTAGGTATCGAACAGAAAGCTCGCGCTGGTGCCCGAGAAGCCCCAAAACGAACCGCCCACCAGCGTAGCCAAGACGCCCGTGATCATCTTGCGCGTCGAAGCGCTGTTCAGGCGCTCGCGCCAAGCGCGGCGGGTGCTACGGCTGAGCTCATCGGTGCCCTCGGGCACATCAATGTTCGATATATCGGTCATCGGCACCGAAGCCCCTGCGCCTTCGACCTGCTCGACACGCTCTTTGCTCATTCCATTCCCTCGAAGCAGCCTGGAAACAATTCGGCTTACCTTACCACGGCGAAGGCACCAGCTGGAGGCTTGTCCGCTTATCGGTAGGACAATTCCGCAGACGTCTTTCCATAGCTCGATACCGCAATGGCCTTGCATTATGCGACAGTCAAATCGCGGCAGCAGGCTCTTTTGAAATGGATATGACAAAGCCCCCGAATTCCACAATGTAAGCGATTTTTAAAAATGTTCTTGCCACCGAGTTCAGGCTCCGTTATATTATCCCTTGCGCGCTTGCGCACCCTTGATCGGGCGTTTAGCTCAGGGGGAGAGCGCTTCCCTGACACGGAAGAGGTCAGAAGTTCAAATCTTCTAACGCCCACCAAATGTTCGCAGC
>CALLSU010000178.1:0-2144 GCA_938011935.1 uncultured Collinsella sp. | reverse complement strand
TAGCCCTTGTCGTCGTAGTAGAAATGATCCTCGGTGTAGTTATCGTCATCGTCGATGTTGTCTTCGGACACGGAATCTATATCCGGCTTTGCCGTCTTAATTGCCTGCTTGGCCTCGCTCTTGAGGGTGTCGAACGAGAGCCCATGCTGCGCAAGCGAATCCTCGAGCGAAACCTGCTCACCCGTCTTGAGGTTGTAGTACGCCGACCTCGTCACCCGTTCCGATCGATACGGAGGTTGATAGCTGTCGGTGTAGGTTCGCACGCAGGCGATATCGCCGTCAATCGAGACGATCTCGGCGGTATACATCATGGTCACGCGGCTGTCCTCGTCATCCATCGAGGCCTGCTTGCTCGCATCGAGCGTGTCCGCAACGAGCTGGACCATATCCTTGTTAAACTTGGCGACGCCCACGCCCTGGCCCTTTACCTGAGGATAGGTCCACGTAGCCGAAATCTGGCACGTATCATCGGGGGACGGATCCAGCGGGCCTTCGCCAACCGCAGCCGTAAAGTCAACATCCTGCGTTGCGGAAACGGCCTCGTAGCTCGCCTGCGCATCGTCAGAGTCCTTCGATTTCAGCTGCTCCAGCGTCGTGGCGACCGTTGCGATGGTTTCGTTTACCAAGTCCTTATCGGAAAATAGCACGCCATAAACGCCAGAAAAATCAGAGTTGAATTCCCTCAGAGCAATAAGGTCCGTCATTGCCTTGAATGATTGACCATCATACCCGATGAATTTAACTTGGTATTCATGGGCAGAAGGGCCACTTTCGCCAGAGACGTCGCTTTGTTTAATTTCCTTCCCATGGTCAAACCACTGCGTAAATCCAATATTACCCGCATATTCAGTAGCACCCAAAGTCACGCACGCTTCCTGAGTGCCCACGATCGCCTCTGGCGTGTAGACCTTCTCAATCTTGCCATTCTTATACGCCCAGACTTCAAGATGCGCAGCGGCCGCGTTATCCACACGGTCCACCGGTTCATCGGAATACTCAATCAGTAGCTCATCTTGGCCGTCGCCATCAAAGTCAACAAGTTTTGCGTAAGCAACACCCTGGGCTCCATACCTATATTCATCGAATTCGACAGCTTCGCCCTCGCCGTACTTCTTCTGGTACTCGAGGATCTTGTCGGTGAACAGTTCATTTGCCGTCTTGACCGCTGCCTTGGCAGATGCCTTGGCCTCCTTCTTGGACTGCGTGAGCTCAACGTTCTTAGGGGCGTCCGAACCCTCCTTGGCGTAGTCGACCTTCATGGTGGTCGTGCTCTTCTTTTTGCCCTTGCCCGAGGTGATGGTCATCTGGTATTTCTGGTCGGGCAGCTCGCCAAAGTCCTCCATGGCAAAGCCGTCCTCGCCATCCACTTTGATGGTGTAGCTCTTGCCCTTGCCATTCGCGGGCGCCAGCTCGACGGTATAGCTCTTGAGCTTTTTGCCCTTGCTGTTCTTGGGCAGAATCTTGGTCTCGCATGCGCAGACAACATAGCCCTTGCCACCCGAGGTTACCTCGGAAGATGCGCCGATACGCGGCACGATCACGATAGCGGCGACAATGGCGACAACGGCAACACCGCCGATAACGGCAGCGACGATACGGCCCTTGTGCCTGGGCTTCTTGGGCTGCGTCGTCGAATCAAACGACCGATCAGCCTCGGTGGGCTCAATCGTAGAATCCTCGTAATAACGTTCCACGAACACATAGGGCGGGACATCCTGAAGAGCGCGCCGTCCCGCAGGGTCGTCCACCGGCACATCTCCTACCGGAAACGCCGCAGGCTCTGCTTGGTCCTCAACGCCGCCCACGCGAGCGCCGCAGATCGTGCAAAACATGGAGCCATCGGGTATCTGAGCTCCGCACTTGGTGCAATACATCGCATCTCCCGTCTCTCGCCGCAGCCGCAATGCGCCCGCGCAGTTCTTCCAACTACACCGTACGGGAGAAATCCCCATTCTTGTTGCGCAACATTGCCGCCGCATCAAAAAGCCCCGCCGGGCCTTGAAGGCACGACGGGGCGGACAAGCGGCTATGAGCAGCGGGCTTAGAACAGGCCGGTGATGTTGCCGTCGTTGTCGACGTCGATGTTCTCTGCCGCGGGCACCTTGGGCAGGCCGGGCATGGTCAGAACGCTGCCGGTCAGCGCG
>CALLSU010000177.1:0-8576 GCA_938011935.1 uncultured Collinsella sp. | reverse complement strand
GTGGCTCACCGACATCACCGAGTTCAGGCTCCCGGGCGGCGAGAAGGTCTACCTGAGCCCGGTCATCGACTGCTTCGGCGGGATGCTCGTCGCCTGATCGATCGGGCTGCACCCCGACAAGCGCCTCACGAACTCGAGCCTGCGCCTAATCCAAGCGAGATTCCAGACTCGACAGGCCATTGAGAGTCAGGTCGTTGGCGACCTCCGAGACGCGCTCGATAGGAACCGAGCCGTCAGACAGCGCCCATGTGCGATAGATTCCGATAATACCCGACAGCAAAAACGCCAGATAGTAGTCGAACATCTCGTCCTTGAGACCTTGGGGCAGCAGATCGCGCTCGGCAATCTCATGCTCGAGCGGCACGCGCAAACGCGTCATAAAATCGTCGAGCGGGATGTTTTCAATCAGCTGGCGATTGAGCACGAGGTTATTGCAAAGTGCCTCGTTGATGGTCTTAAAGAAGGTAGCCGCCGCTCCAAGGGCGCGCTCGTTGGGGTCACTGCCCATAGTGGAAAGCGTCTTTTCGGCCGAGTCGACGATCATCTCGACCACATCGGCGGCGATGGCATCGAGCAGGCCGTCGACCGTGCCAAAGTGCACGTAGAAGGTCTTACGATCGACATTTGCCTCACGCGCGATGGCACTCACGGTAATATCGGCAAGCGGTTTATCCATCAGCAGGCGCTCAAACGCAGAAAGGATGGCATTGCGGCTGCGAACGATGCGGCGGTCGAGGCGCGGTTTGCTGGTGTCCATGGACGTGTCCCTTCGGAATGTGAGCATTCATCAACAGATGAGAGTTAATCTACGTAAGAGGATTATCCCCCATCCGGCACAAAAAAGCCCGGCAACATGAAGAACGCACGACCAACTGTTACGCCTTAGGGAGCTTCATTTTGTTCAAAGCAGCCGGGGACACACGGATGCCGTCGCCTGTCTGGCGCACATAGGCCTTATGCGACGGTTTAGCGGCCCCAGAAGCCTTCTGAGCATGCTGATTGGGATCCACGGTAACCGCATTCACAGGATGGGGCTTTGCAGGCTTAGAGGACGTCTGAGGCGATCGTCCGAGCTTGCGCATCGCGCGATCCCAGCGCGCATGGATGCTCTCGTTGTGGGCGCTCTTAAGGCCCAGCAGGGGCGCAGCCAAAATGGTCGGCGCGATAAACGTAATGAGGCGCCACAGCAGATAGCCGGCGGTCGAAGCCGACCCAAAGAAATGACCCAAGAACAATGCAAAGCCGCCCTCGGCGCCACCAGTTCCACCGGGCAAGGGGACCGCAGAGCTCAGCAGCTGGACAAAGGCGCTCGCGGCCATGACCGAGAAAAAGTCGACCTCGTGGTGGCCAAAGGCAAGCATCAGGAAATACGGCACCAGATAGAAAAACGCAAGCTGCAGCATGGTGATAAACACGGTGAGCAGCATGGAAGAAAAATGTCCGGCCGAAAGCTTGAACTTCTCGGAGAAGGAGTAGATCTCGCCATCGACAAACGAGCGCCATCCATCGATCTTAGTGGCCGAGACACCTATGCGCTCGAGCCAATTGATGATGCAATGGGCGACGCGCGTGACGGTCTTAGGCATGAGTGCGACGGCGAAGATGCCGAGCAGGATGCAGCAGTGACCGCCAAAACTAAAGACGCACAGCAGCGTCATGTCGCCATAGCGCTCGGCAAAAAACGGCATGCGAGCAAGCAATAGGATAGCGCCCCAGGCAACGAGGCCAAACTGATACACAATAAATCGGGTGAACTGCGTGGCACCCGCTTCGCCCACGTTTTGGCCCGCTTTGGTCAGGCGGTAGATCTGGGCAGGCGTAGAGCCCATCATCATGGGCGTCAGGTTGCCAAAGAAAATACCGCTCGCCTCGACCGAAATGAGGTCGCGGATACCGACGGGCGAATTGGGGTCGAGCCAGACGGCGATCGCATAGGCCACAATGCCAAAGAACAGATACATAAACATGCAAAGACACGCGACAACGAGCCAGGGCGCCTGAACGCTCGACATAGCGGCCCAGAACTGCCCCATCTGCCCGGTTACCACCAGGTAGACGATATAACCCACCAGCACGACGCCGATAAAGATGGCGCCGCGGCGTGCGCTCTTATTGTCATCGCCGCCCGAGGCCTCAACCTCGACCTGGGGCTTAGACGTATGCTGAGAGGACTCCGTCATGAGACTCCTTCTAACAGTCAAAATATCTTGGTTATTGTACCCGTAAGGGCCATAAGCAGAACGCAAAGCTCTTGTTCAAACGGGAATGACAGACAGTTGTTTGATAATAAAAAACCCGGCCTTCCGTGGAAAGACCGGGTATCAGATGCGTGGTAGCCCGTACCAGATTCGAACTGGTGATCTCCGCCTTGAGAGGGCGGCGTCCTAAACCGCTAGACGAACGGGCCACATGACATCTGCACTGCCGTGCTGCGAGGAAATATATTACGGGACAAAAAACGCAAGCGCAAGAAGAAATTCCAAATTGCCGAAATTTTGTCGCGAGGTTATGGAACGCGCAGGTCAACAAGGTAGTAAATTTGGAACGGGGCTATTTTAGCTACCCTAGGTGGAGATGAGTCAGGAGGGCTTCGCGGTTGTTGGGGATGTTGCCCTCGATCACGGCGTCGAGGGCAGCGTTGAGAAGCTGTCCCAGCTCCGGCCCCGGCTTGACGCCGGCGCGGATCAGGTCGCCACCATTGATGGCAAGCATCTTGAGTGTATAGGGCTCCCCCGCCTGCAGCAGATCGTGGGCGAGCGTACGCATCTCCTCGATCGTCTCGACGTAATAGAAGCACGAGGGCGCCTTGCCGAGCGTGTCGGCACGCTTAAGGTCCATGAGCTCGTCCATCAGACGCGGCGTATCGACACCCTCGCCCGAAAGCGCGCGCATCATATTGAGCAGGCAGGAGCGCTCGGGGCGCAGCGGCTTGTCATGGTATTTGATCAGCAGGCACACATCGCGCACCAAATCGTGCGAGAGCGCCAGGCGATCCATGATGACACGCGCCTTCTTGGCGCCGAGCTCGGGATGACCGTAGAAGTGGCCGCTGCCGTCGTGATCGACCGTAAAGCACTCGGGTTTGGAAACGTCGTGCAAAAACGCCGCCCACATAAGGCTCGACGAGGGCGCGACGCCGTCGCACAGCGCCAGCTCCCCTGCCACCGTCAGCACGCGGGCGATATGCTCGTAGACGTTAAACGCATGATAGACGCTGCGTTGATCAAACCCGCGAGCGGACGCGAGCTCGGGCACGGCGGCGCAAACAAGCTCGGGGTAGCGCAGCATCGCGTCTCCCCCATGGCCGGTCGAAAGGATACCCTCGAGCTCAATGCCCACGCGCTCGCGCGCCACAGCATCGAGCAGCGGCGCGCACTCGGCAAGCGCCTGTTTAGTCTTAGGCTCGATCATAAAATCCAGACGGCAGGCAAAACGCACCGCGCGCAGCATGCGAAGCGCGTCCTCGTTAAAACGACGCTTGGGATCTCCAACGGCGCGGATGAGCTTGCGCTTCAGGTCGCCCTGACCATCGTAGCGGTCGACAAGACCACGCTCGGGATGCCAGGCCATAGCGTTAACGGTAAAGTCACGACGCGCCAGATCGTCCTCAAGCGACGCTGCACGCTCCACACTCTGGGGATGGCGGCCGTCGGTGTAAAAGCCGTCTAGGCGGTAGGTGGTGACCTCAATGCGCTCATCATCGCAAATAGCCGTGATGCCGCCAAATTTTATGCCCGACTCAACCACGGCAATATCAGCCGCTTCGAGCGCCTCTTTGGACTCCTGCCACAGGCCGCTGCAGCACATGTCAACATCGTGGCTGGGGCATCCCATCAGGGCATCACGTACCCAACCGCCCACGTACCAAGCCTCAAGACCTGCTGCCTCAAGCGCACGCAGGACACGGATAGAGGCATCGGTCGGCTGCGTACCGTTGAGCGAAACATTGCACATGCCTATGGCCTCCTGCGACTATCAAATTGGCTATCGATTGCGTCTGCAAGAAGTCTAGCAAGAAACAGCCTCCACTGCACACGCAAGTCCGATAAACAAAAACGCATCCGTCCTGGTCTAAGACGGATGCGAAATAATTGAACTATTCAGGCAAGGTGCCGGAACTAGCAAACCTGACGGATTGCAATACCCTTCTGATACTCATCGACCTTGGCAAAATCGCCCAGACCCGGGCACTCGACCACGTTGGCGCCGGTGGCCATCGAGAGGCGCAGGGCATCCTCGACGCGCTCCGGGGCGTCGTGCCACACGGACAGGAAGGCGGCCAGCGAGGAGTCGCCCGCGCAGACGGTCGACAGCAGCTTGACGTCGAAGGTGCGGTTGGCAAACCAGATGTGCTCGCCGTTGGAGAAGTACGCGCCGTCGCCGCCGAGCGTCAGCAGTACATTCTTAGCGCCCTTGGCGTGCAGCTCGGCCATGGCGCCCTTGACGGACTCGTCGTCGCCACCGCTCACCTTAATGCCAAAGATGTCGAGCAGCTCGTCGTCGTTGGGCTTAATGAGCAACGGCTCCATAGCAATGAGGTCGGCCAGCTGATGGCTCGAGATATCGAGCACGAACTCGGCGCCCTTCGCCTTCACGCGACGCAGGACCTCTGCCAGGAAGCTCTCGGAGGTGTTGGGGGGCAGCGAGCCGCTGATAACCAGGCAGGTCATGTCATCGAGCGAATCGATAAGCTCAAACATCTCCTGCTCGTTGGCTTCGTTGATGGCGGCACCGGCGTTGACCATGTTGTACTCGGTGTCGGGGCCGGCATTGAGGAACACGTTGACGCGCGTGATGCCGTCAGTCCACACGGGCTTGACGGGCACGCCCAGGGCCTTGGCGCCCTTAACGATATACTCACCCGAGAAGCCTGCGAAGAAGCCCAGGATCGTGGTGTCGACGCCGTAGTGGTCGAGCGTAAACGAAACGTTGAGACCCTTGCCGTTGGGGGTGTAGACAGCGTTACGGGTGCGGGTAACGGTGTTGGCGGTCAGGCCATCGCAGGAGATGTTGTAGTCAATAGCGGGATTTGCAGTAAGCGTGTAAATCATGAATGTTCCTTTCACGAAGTAACGTGTTAATGAAAGTATATTCCACGCTTCGGCAAAAGGCTACAACAACTCGGTGAACGGTGTGGAAGCGATGAAGTACGGCAGGACACCTCTCCACCATGGCGGAACAAAAAAGGCGCCCCGGCCGAAACCGGAGCGCCGCATGCGCACGAATATGTCGCGTTTCGCTTACTTGCGATCGAGCTTGCGGACAGCAACGCGCTTGCTGTACTCGTCAACGTGACCAAAGTCGCCGATGCCGACGGACTCGGCAACGTTGGCGCCGGTGGCCATAGCGAGCTTCATGGCCTCCTCGACGTTGTCGCGATCCCTGTACCACTTGTGCAGGAACGCAGCGAGGGTGCAGTCGCCGGCGCAGACGGAAGAGACAAGCTTGATGTTGAACTCACGCTTGGCATACCAGATGTCCTCGCCGTTGGAGAAGTAAGCGTCACCGCGGCTACCACGGGTGAGCAGCACGTTCTGGACGCCGGCCTCGTGAGCCAGCTTCATGGCAACGCGGACCTCGTCGTCGGTGTCGACCGGCACGCCGAAGATAGCCTTCATCTCGTGATGGTTCGGCTTAATGAGCAGCGGCTTCTTGTGAGCGAGCTCCTTGAGCTTGTCGGAGGACAGGTCCAGGACGACGTCAGCGCCACGAGCCTGAGCGTGCTCCATGACCTTTGCCAGGAAGTCAGGCGTAGCTTTGGGAGGCACGGAGCCAGAGACAATCAGGCACTCAAGATCGCCCGCGGTGTCCAGGATGTTGTAGAGCTCCTCCTGGTGCTGCGGCGTAATCGGAGCACCGGGGTTCAGGATGCCGTACTCGTGCTGGCCATCGTTGACGTAGGTGTTGATACGCGTGATGCCGTCGGTCCAGACCGGGCGGCACAGGCAACCCAGGTTCATGACCTCCTCGACGATGAACTTGCCCGTGAAGCCGGCGAAGAAACCGAGCGCGACGGTGTCGACGCCCATCTTCTTAAAGGCGAAGGACACGTCGAGGCCCTTGCCGTTAGCCGTGTAGCTGGCCGAGCCGGTGCGGACGTTCTCGTCGGGCTCGAGCGGAGAGCTCGAAACCGTCATGTCGACAGCCGGGTTAGCGGTTAGCGTGTAGAACATTTACAGTACCCCCTGTATATGTGAGGGCCGCGTGGCCGGCCCATTCCAACCACGCGGTTACCTCTGATACCAAATTAGCGAGCTGCGGACTCGAGCAGTGCCTTGACCTCGGCAGCGGTGTTGCAGGCGAGCGCCTTCTCGGCGAGCTCGTCGCACTCGGCCTTGGTCCACTGGCTGATGGTCTTGCGGGCGCGCAGGATGGACGGAGCGCTCATCGAGAACTCCTCCAGGCCCCAGCTGATCAGCAGCGGCTCGAGCAACGGATCGGCAGCGGCCTCGCCGCACATACCGACCATGATGCCGGCCTTCACGCCGCTCTCGATGATGTTCTTGAGCGAGCGGAGCACGGCGGGATAGTAAACCTGGTACAGGTTGGAGATGGTGTCGTTGCCACGGTCGGCGCACATGGTGTAGCCGATCAGGTCGTTGGTGCCGATGGAGAAGAAGTCGGCGACCTCGGCCAGGCGGTCAGCGAGCAGCGAGGCTGCAGGCGTCTCGACCATGATGCCGACCTCGATGTTCTCGTTGAACTTGCGACCCTCTTCGGTCAGCTCGGTCTTGCACTGCTCGACGAGCTCCTTGACAGCCAAGACTTCCTCGACGCAGGTGACGAGCGGGATCATGATCTTGACGTCACCGAAGGCGCTGGCGCGCAGCAGGGCGCGGAGCTGGACCTTGTACTGGTCGGGGTTGGCCAGGCAGTAACGCACGGCGCGGAAGCCCATGAAGGGGTTCTCTTCCTTGACCATGTGCAGGTACGGAATCTCCTTGTCGCCACCCACATCGAGCGTGCGGATGATGACCGGAGCGCCCTTGAGCGCGCTGGCGACCTTACGGTAGGCGTTGAACTGCTCCTCCTCGGAAGGAAGCTCAGCAGAGTCCATGAACAGGAACTCGGAACGGAACAGGCCAATAGCCTCGGCGTCGTGATCGAGCGCGTTGGGCACGTCATCGGGGTTGCCGATGTTGCAGGCAATGATCTTCTTGATGCCGTCGGCAGTCACGGACGGCTTGCCGCGGAAGGCCTCGAGAGCCGCCTTCTCGGCAGCGAAGGCCTCGGCCTTGGCGGTGTAGGCAGCGAGCGTCTCCTCGTCGGGATCGGCCTCGACAACACCCTTGCCGCCGTCGACGACAACGGTCATGCCGTTGCGCAGCGCGGTGCAGCTGTTGGAAACCGAAAGGACAGCCGGGATCTCGAGGGCGCGCGCGATGATCGCGGAGTGCGACGTGCGGCCGCCGGTCTCGGTGACGATACCGGCAACGTGGGCCTTATCGATCGTGGCGGTCATGGACGGCGTAAGGTCGTGCACGACAACGACGGTGTTCTCGGGCAGGACGGAGAGGTCGACGACCTCCTTGCCCAGCAACTCGGCCAGAATGCCGGTACGGATATCGGCGATGTCGGCCGCGCGCAGACGGAACATCTCATCGTCCATGGACAGGAACATGTTCTCGAACATGGTCGAGGTGTCCATGAGCGCCTGCTCGGCGCAGGTGCCACCGTCAATGGCGGCGTTGATGGCGTCGGTCATGCCCGGATCCTGAGCCAGGACAATGTGTCCGCTCATGATCTCGGCCTCGGCCTCGCCCACCGTCTCCTTCATGTGGTCGGCCTGAGCCTGGGTCTTCTCGCAGAAGACCGAAAGAGCGGTCTGATAGCGCTCCTTCTCTGCTGCCGAATCAGCAACCTCGTGCGGCTCAAACGTCAAGTCGGGATCGACGGCGACCATGACGGTGCCGATACCGATGCCCTCGGAAGCGTTGACTCCCTGATACATTCCCATTCCTCTCTCCGTGTCATGTGATAAAGCGTTTTGCCATATCCATGACAAAAGAGCGCAGCTACCTTAAGACAGGTCACTGCGCCCCCAAATATGAACTTAGTTGTTCAACATGCGACCCGTTTGAGTTCTACTCGCCAAGACCGCTCTTGATGAGCTCGATGGCAGCAGCCAGAGCCTCGGCCTCATCGGCGCCGTCGCACTTGACCTCGACCTCGGTGCCACAGGGGATACCAGCAGCCATGAGGGCCATCGGGGACTTGCCGTTGACCTCCTTCTCGGGGGTGACGACCGTCACGTCACAGGCGTACTTGCCCATGGTGGAGGCGAACAGACCAGCCGGACGCATGTGCAGACCCTGAGGATTAACGAGGGTAGCCTTCTCAGAAACCATAATTGACTCCTTTTTTGTGTTTAACCCCTGTCATGCATGTGGCAGGAGTCAGATTCACGACGTTGTTTATATTAACTCACATCAAACGGTTTTTCATTGTGTTTCGCACGAATTGTTGGACAGATGTCGTTCGCTGTCCGCTCGCCTGCCGGGCGGGGCGGTTAAGTTTGCTGCTCTACAGTCCTGCGCAAGACGGAAAGCACATTAAGTGCTTTCCTTTGCGTGCGG
>CALLSU010000176.1:0-7180 GCA_938011935.1 uncultured Collinsella sp. | reverse complement strand
TATCGCGAGTTCCGCACGAACAGGAGGCCACTTAATGTGGCCTCCGTCGTGAGCAGGACTGTAGAGCAGGAAAGTTCATATGCGGCCGTTGGCGCCCGGGCAGCGCCGGGGATCGCACCTTTGCGACTACAGCGTCATGTTCGGATCGGCATCGACGTCGAACGGCGAGATTTCACCTCGGTCGAATTTACGGCGGGCGACCTCCGCGATCATGGCAGCGTTATCGGTGCAGGCAGACAAGGGCGGCACCGTCACGCGGATCCCCTGACGCCCGAGCTTCTTGATCATCATCTCGCGCAGATGCGGATTGGCCGAGACACCACCGCCGATGCAATACTCCTTGCACCCGGTGGCGTGCAGGGCGTTTTTGGCCTTCTTGTACTGCACGTCAAAGACCGCCGCCTCAAACGAGGCCGCTAGGTCGGGCAGGTGAATCGTGCGCCCGGCCTTGGTCTCCTGCTCGATGTAGAGCGTCACCGCCGTCTTGAGGCCCGAAAGCGAGAAGCGATAGTCCCCCCTGCTGTTAAGCGCACGGGGGAAATCGATCGCCTTGGGGTTGCCCGTCTCGGCAAGCCTGGAGATGATAGGGCCTCCGGGATAGCCAAGACCCAATGCCTTTGCCACCTTGTCGAAGGCTTCGCCCACGGCGTCGTCGAGCGTCTCGCCAAGCACTTCATAGTCGCCCCATGCCTTTACGTGCACGAGCATGGTGTGCCCGCCCGAAACGAGCGTAAAGATAAACGGGGGCTTGAGGTCGGGCTGCGCCAACAGGTTGGCAAACAGGTGGCCCTCCAGATGATTGACGCACACCAGCGGTTTGCCGGCAGCATACGCAAAGCCCTTGGCAAAGGCGACACCCACCACCAGGGCACCCACCAGGCCAGGACCTTGCGTCACGCCCACAGCGGCAAGCTCACTTGGCGCAATGGCTCCGCCCGTAAGGCCCAGCGACGCTGCGGCGTCCTCGAGCGCCGCGTCCACGACGCTCACGATGACCTCAACGTGCTTGCGCGAGGCGATCTCGGGCACCACGCCGCCAAAACGGGCATGGAAATCGATCTGCGTCGACACCTGGTTGGCCAGCATATTGCCACCCGCATCGATAATCGCCACCGCCGTCTCGTCGCAGGAACTCTCGATGGCAAGCACTAGGCGGCGGCGCTCAATTTCGGCACGCTCCCCCTCGGAGCGCCTAGGCGCAGGCAGCGGCCATACGCGCTGCTCTGCCGCCGTCGGCTCGGGCGAGGCATTGTCGACCGGAAGCACGAGGGGCAGCGGAGCCGTCATGACGATGGCGTCCTTGCCGGCACCATAATAGCCGCGGCGCCATCCTGCCTCGGTAAAGCCCAGAGCGTTATAAAGCGTGATCGCTCCCTTGTTGTCGTCCTCGACCTCGAGCGAAGCCGTGGTGCAGCCGAGCATCTGGGCATCATAGCTCACATGCGACAGCAGCTTGCGGGCAATGCCCTCACGGCGATGTGCCGGGTCGACGGCGACATCCAGAATCTGCACATCACCGTCCACGACCATACCGCCGGCAAGGCCCAGCAGCTTGCCGTCGTCGTGTGCCACCCACCAACTACGCGGCGCAGCGACGTCCTCGCCCAGTTCGGACAGAAACATGCCCGGCGTCCACGCCTCGTGTCCGGCACCTTCAAAGCAGGCAGCCTCTAGCGCGCTCGCGCCCTCGGCATCCGCCGCGCCCATGGGACGGAACTGCAGATGACGACCGGCGAGCTCATCGGCAACGCCCGTAATTTCGCTCTGTGCACTCTCAGCAAGACCAAGACGCTTGCGCTCGTTTTCCTCGGCATCCGAAAGGCGCGTGTAAATCGGCAGGACGCGAGCCGGATCGCCGTCACCCGCAGCGTGCGCGAGCAGCAAGCCCTCGCCCGAAGGCCACCACAGGTCGCGCTCCACGCAGCGGGCGGTCTCGTCCTCACCCAGCAGCTTGCCATAGCGCACGAGACCGTCACCGGTCAGCTGAACCTGGTCCCAGTCCGCTGCTCGGCGCCACTCATCGAGCGCCACGGCGGCCTTGACCACGTGTTCGCGCTCAAATTGACGCTCGGGGCCCTCATCGACCAGCATATACAGCGCCGGATATACCTCACCGCGCATAGCATCGGCCAAGATACCAAGCTTGCCGCGCACGCCAGCCTTCCACGCCGTCCAAGCGCAAGCGTCGAGCGTCGACACGCCCAGCAGCGGAGCATTGGCACCGCGCGCGAGGCCCTTGGCAGTGGAGATGCCGATGCGCACACCCGTAAACGACCCCGGGCCGCGGCCGACCACGTAGCAACCAACATCGCTGCGATCCAGACCGGCTTGAGCCAGCATGCCATCAACGGTATTCACGAGCTCAACGTTGGCGTGACGGCGACACATGTGGTCGCCACTCACGAGCTTCGTCTCGCCCGTCTGCCCATCAATCCAGCTTGCCGCGCAGGCAAGCATGTCGGTCGAGGTATCGAGCGCCACCACCAGCGCGTTGTCGTTATGCAAGCTCATCTTGTACAGCCTTATCAATCAAATGGGAAAGCTCCATTGCGCGGTCACCGTGCGCCTCGAGCGTTATCGTTCGCACATCACTGTCGCCCTCATCACGCTTGAGCGTCACCGAAAGATACTCATCCGTCAGCTCGTCTTGGAATTGTTCGCCCCATTCCAGCAGGCAAGCACCCTCATAGCCCAGCACATCGAAAATGCCCGTATCCTCGAGCTCGTAGGCATGCTCCAGGCGGTATAGATCAAAGTGAAACAGCGGAATACGACCTTGATCGTGGACGGCCATGAGCGCAAACGTAGGGCTCGTAACCATATGCCCATCGCCCAGCCCGCGCGAGACGCCCTTGGTAAAGTGAGTTTTGCCCACTCCCAGGCCACCGGTCAGGATGAGCACATCGCCGTCCTCAAGGCACGGTGCAATTAGCTCGCCAAAGTACTCCGTATCGGCAGCGCAAGTCGTTTTGTAAGTACCTACCCCCAGGCGCTCCAGGGACATATATGCTCCTTATTATTCCGAGGCGTCCTCTGGTGCGGGATGTCGCTCCAGATAGTCGCCCAGCATCTTAAAGTCTTCCTCCAGTAGCTCCTGCCACGCCGGATTGCGTAGCGCTGCTGCCGGATGGAAAGTGGGCATTACTACAAAATGCCCCATCTGGTGGAACCTGCCGCGCAGCTTAGTAATGCCAATCTCGGTCTTAAGCACAAAGTGCGTCGCGGGGTTGCCGAGCGTCACGATAATATCGGGCCAGATGCTTCGAATCTGCTCGCGCAAAAACGGTGAGCAAGCCAGCACTTCCTCGGGGCGCGGATTGCGGTTTCCCGGCGGGCGGCACTTAAGCACGTTGGCAATGTAGACGTCTTCGCGTTTGAGCCCCGCCAGCGACAAAATGCCGTTGAGGTCCTCGCCTGCCGCCCCCACAAAGGGCTCGCCCTGCAAATCCTCATTGCGGCCCGGCGCCTCGCCAATAAACATCACGCGAGCGCGGGGGTTTCCCACGCCAAACACGATATTGTGACGCGACTGGTAGAGCTGGCAGAGGTGACAATCGCCCAGAACGGCCTCGATCTCCTCGAGTGCGACCTCACGCGGCGCCTGATGGCTATGGCCGGGGATGTGCATGACGCCCATAGCGGCTCCTACACGTAGACCTTGTCGAGACGCATGCCAAAGCCGCAGGCGACCTCGTAGTTAATCGTTCCGCGCAGTCGGGCCATCTCGTCCATAGCGATCTCGGCGTCGCCATCGCGGCCGACAATGATCATCTCGTCACCATACTCGGCCTCGGGAATCTCGTGTGCCGGGTTGGACTGAATGGCGACCATAAACTGGTCCATGCAGATATTGCCAACCTGATGCACGCGCTCGCCGCGATACAGCACATCCATACGATTGGAAAGCGTACGCGATAGGCCATCGGCATAACCGATCGGCAGCGTGCAGATCTGAACGCGCGTACGCGGTACGCGGTAGGTAAAACCGTAGCCCACGCCCTCGCCCATCGCAGGGTGTGCCACGCGCGTAACGCGCGCATGGACGCTCATAACGGGATCAAGCTGCATCACGCGGCCACTCAACTCGCACGGCTGCATGCCATACAAGCCGACGCCGGCGCGAATCATATCAAAATGCATCGAGGGGTCGAGCATCGAGGACGGCGTGTTGGCGCAGTGCACGATACCGCACTCAAAGCCCGCATCCTTAATGGCCTGAACGGCCTCGGTAAAGCGCTGACACTGCAGTTTGTAGTCCCAGCCCGAAGGTTCATCGGCCGTGGCGAAGTGCGTAAATACGCCGTCGCACTGAATACCGCGATGGAAATTAATACCGCGGACAAAGTCGAGCACCTGCGTGTAATGTACGCCAATGCGGTTCATGCCCGTCTCGATGGCGAGATGATACTTGCCCACCTTGCCCGCCGCGACGGCACATTCGCCATACGCAAGAGCAAAGTCAGACGTATAGACCGAGGGCATGATATCAAACTCGAGCAACGTCGGAATGGCCTCGATAGGCGGCTCGCTTAGGATGAGGATGGGTTTCGTAATCCCGCCCTGTCGGAGCTCAACGCCCTCGTTAACCGTCGCCACGGCAAACATGTCGGCACCGGCCGAATACATGATCTTGGCGCACTCAACAGCTCCATGACCATAAGCATCGGCCTTGACCACGCAGCACAGGCGCTGACGCGGATTCAACAAGTTCTTATAGGCCCTCGTGTTGCGACGGAGCGCCCCGCGGTCGATCTCGACCCAGGACCAGCGCGTCAAATCGGCTTTATTCATGATTAGTCATCCGACCCTTCGTCCATGATTCCCAGATCTTCGAGCGCATCCTTTGCCGCCAGCTCCATGGCAGGACCGATCAAGTCGATAAGATCGGTTGCGATAACGCTCTTCTCACCATACTCCGTCGCCGCGGCAAAACCGGCGTAGCTGTGAAGTGCGACGGCGTACGAATACAGCAACTCCCAACGATCCATCTCGTCGCGCATGGTGGCAAGCGTGCCGGCCAAAATACCCGCGAGAACATCACCCGAACCGGCAGTTGCCAGAGAAGCCGGACCCGAGAGCGGCAGCAGCACACGCTCAACGCCACAGATAGCCGTCGTCGGCCCCTTGGCAATGACCACCAGATTGTCGGAGCCTGCAGCCCAGACAACCTTCTGCGCGGCCGCAATCGCGGTACCAAGGTCGTTCACCTCGTCACCGGCAACCAGACGCGAAAGCTCACGATAGTGCGGTGTCATAACCAACGGCTGCTCGCGACGATACATCTCGGGGTTACTATCAATACCGTCAATGGCAATCTTAGCAAGGCAGTTGAGTGCATCGGCGTCCAAAATTAGCGGTACATCAAGCTCGAGCAAGCCCGAAACCACCTGCATAGCGCCGGCAGACGTCGTCATACCGGGACCGCACAACACGCAGCTGTACTTCTTTGCGATCTCGCACACCGTCATGCGCGCAGCGGCGCCAAAGGAGCCGCGGGAATCAGACGGAATAGCAAAGACCGGAATCGAAGGAAGTGCCATGCGAATGAGATTGGCGCAGGCGTCAGGAGCCGCGACTGCCACGTAACCAGCACCCGCGCGAGCTGCAGACTTGGCCGCCATAATGGCAGCACCAGGATATTGCGCTGATCCGGCGACAATAAGCACGGAGCCACGGGAATACTTATCGATATTCGATGGTAGCGGAGCAAAGTAATCAACTAAGTCACCGGGCTCGACAATCTCGGCGGCGTGGTCGACATCATCGATGACCTCGTCAAGACGGTCGTAAAGATTGCCGCAGATCAAATCGCCGGCATACTCAGGACCATCAGCGCTATACAGACCAATCTTGGGCGCAATCATCGTCACCGTGCGCTCGGCACGAATGCAGTCGTCATCAACAACGCCCGTCTCGGCATTCAGGCCCGAGGGGACATCAATGGATACGACACAATCGGCGCATTCATTGACCGTAGGAATCCAAATGGAGAACGGCGCACGCAGATTCCCGTGGAAACCGGTACCAAAAATGGCATCGACAACAACATCGGCCTTATCGATCAAAACCTCGAGTTCGTCACGCGAGGGACCGACGCAAACGTGCACATCGCGGCCGGCAGTTCGACGAGCAACATGACGTGCCAGAGCAGCAGGAATCTCATCCGGCTCAACCGGAGAAACGATATCCACGTCCACACCCTTGTGGCTCAGGATATCGGCGGCAACCCAACCGTCGCCGCCATTATTACCAAAACCGACCAGAACGAGAACCCGATCGGGATTGAGCTTCAAGACCTCGTTGGCGGCAAACTCACCCGCTAGCTCCATAAGCTCGGCCTTCGAAGTCCCTTCGCGTTCGATGATATCCTCGAGACGAACGACTTCTTCGGTACTCAAAACCGGTTTCATCTATGCTCCTAGCGTATCTTGCGAAGCATCGCCCAGGTGCTCCGTCAATGCTGAATTCTGCAGCTGTTCAAGCTCATCTAAAACAGAGCGAGCCTCTTTAAATGTCTTCGCAACGCGTTTCTTGTTGCTCACTTTTTCTTCCTTAGGCTTAGGTCGAGCATCTTCGGTAATGGCGATGGCATTCGCAACGGCTAAGTCTCCTGTAAGCGTAATGGAAAGAGCGACCTCAACAACACCCAGCTCTTGAGCGATCTCGAGTGCACGGCCCGAAAGCAGCGCCTTCGGCTTGCCGAGTTTATCACGCGTTACCGAAACATCCTGGCGACCCACGCCTTGACTAAAACCCGTGCCAAGAGCTTTAAGCACCGCCTCGCGCGAAGCAAAGCGGCTCGCATAGTGAGCAGCGGGACGCGATGATGCATCGCAATACGCGCGCTCTTCTTCGGTAAACACACGCCGAGCAAACGACGGCGTCTTTTCAAGAATTGATTTCATACAGGAAATCTCGACGATATCAACGCCGATACCAGCTTCAGCCATGTTCACCTCCATATCGCACAGACTAAGTTATTGTAGCCCGTTCACAGAAGATGCGACAAACGAGGGTTATAAAACACAGCTACTATGTGAGACAAAACCCGTTAACGCAAAAAAGGGGGAGGCCGCGAGGCCTCCCCCTTCTTCAAGTCATCAGACGGCTCGGTGCCGTCCACCGGTCAGCGGCGCCCTGGCCTCCCACGGGCTGGCCCCGCAGTACTCTCGGCGCGATG
>CALLSU010000175.1:0-2797 GCA_938011935.1 uncultured Collinsella sp. | reverse complement strand
CAAGTTGGGCGTAAGCTAGACCGTTTCATCGACGAGCTTGAAAAGCGCTATTTCGTCGGTGGTGATGTGAAGTGACTGTTATCAAACAGAAAAGAGTGTCGAGTGAGCGCTATGCAAAGAATGTTCGTAAATACATCAACGGAAAAGATGCGATTGTGCGTGGTGGCTGGAACATCGAATGGAGCGACCACTGGTTTTCGAAAATGGATAGAACCAGAAAGGGTTTCCATCACGACAAACCGTCGAGAGCCGGAGTCAAAAACGTAATCATGCTTCATCAGATTCTCGCGTTTCTGCCCGAGGAGTGCAGCTGCAACGGAGGCAAGATGACCCCCGATGCATGTTTGGCCTACGCGGAGCAATGGCTTGCGAAGCACTATCCGCATCAACAAGTGATTCTCGCGTTGCATGAGGAAAGCGATAAGGCGGGAAAACGCTACGCGGTCCATATGGCGATCAACCGTACCGATTTGCTGACCGGCAAACGTTGTGAGACTGGTGGGCGTCGCGGAAAATTCGAACGCGCTTCATGGGTTCGTGAAATGGACAAGGCCTGGAATCTTACTCAACTTGAAAAAGGTAAGAGAAATTCAAAGATTCGAGATCGTCAGCCGCGCGATATTGAAAAGGAGATTGTCGATCGGGGAGAGTACAGTTATAAAAACAATCTGCGCGAGCTGATCCATATTGCAATCGACGACTACCACCCGAAGAATATGGAGCAGTTCAAAAAATTACTTGCCTCGTGGGGCGTAGACATTTTCATCAAGAACAATCGAGTCTATGCGACAGATCTCGATATCAAAGAGGCCGGTAATCCAAAATGTACCTTCAACTTGACCCGTCTCGACGGGCGGTTCGCGTTGAAGTCGTTGCAGACGGCTTTCGGAAATAACGTGTTGGAAGCCGAGCGAGCCCTTCCATACGAGAAACGTTGTGAGATTTACATCAAGCGTCTCAAGAAAGCATACTCGGCGTGGGTCGAGCAGGCGAAAGCGAGCAAGGGCGTCTCCTACTATTCGTTTCCTAAATTCATTGCACCGAAGTGCGATGAAGATCTGCTCGAAGATCCCGCCGTACGTGATGAGCTTCTTGCCCGGCGCGGTTACGCAAGGGAGATTCGCAACCGTTACGCCGGCGGCGTTGTCGATGCCGGCGACGACCGCGTTCGCGCCGCCGGCCAGGCGCACAGCGGTAGCGCCGTGTTGCGACAGATGGACGATCGCGTCGTCGATCGCGGCGATTACGCTCGCGGCGACACGCCTCGCTAGCCTCGAACTGCCTGTCGGGGCGGAGTAAAGCGCTCATGCCCCGGTAGAGCGGTGAGGCATGAGTTACTGAGGTATACTATAGTTTCCGCAGGTAGAGGCATAAAAAAATGGCAACCCGCCCGCCGAAAAGACGGGCGGGCGTGATACCATCAAGATTGTGCTCGGGTGCTACCAACACCTCCGCACGGTGTAGAGGCGAGCTACCAACTCGCGTTTCTACTTGCCAGTTGTGCTAAAAACGCAAACAGCACTCCTGGCACATCCAATGATAGCAGGGACCCGCAGGTCACGCTATGGATGACAGTTAGAAAACGCAAATGGGAGCCGGCTCGCACGGCTCCCATTTTTTATGGGAGCGGACATATGCCGTTCCCGGTCGGCACGGGTTTAAGACCCGTTCAAAAAGGTAGCCAAGGGCTCGAATAATCGGAGACTGAGCTGTACAGGTTCATTGTCCCGTCTCTACGGAGACTTCGACGGGGGTAGTGCCCTCCATGTGACCCCTGCGCCGCCTCGGCCCTTCTGGGCGGAGACGGCGTGCCGGATTCAGAGCGATTGTCCTGCTGGAAAACTGCAGGAAAGTAGGCGAACAGCCGAAGATCAGGAGTTGGTTGGATAGCCGTGTGGCAACACACGTGTCGCGGTGATAAGCCGCAACGTCAAGCAAAGAGGATCGCGATGAGCATGCAGCCGTGACGGATTCTGAGCCCAACCCCGGGTTCCGCCATGTACGGGGGTGCCGGTGAGGACGGCCGGCGCGTTAAAACGAACAGTCCGGATGCATGGGCGTAGCCATGCGGAGTCCCGCGAGATCGTCGAGCAAAAGGCCAAGGGGCGGGTGAGGCTTTCCCAGCTGCAATGCTGGTATCGAAGATTTAGGGAGGGTCCACGATTGTGCCCGGACTCTGTGGATGCTCCACCGCCTAACAATTCAACCACCAAGCTAATTAGACCTCGCGACCAGTAATTACAATCAGCAAGTCATCAGCGCGAGGCGTGCCAGCCGTCAGCCCTCAGCGCCGGCGTCGCTTCGCTCCCCGGGCGATGTAAATAAGAGATATATAAGTCAGCGAGCTTCGCGAGCGGATCATAGGTGCCGTCAGGCACCGCATCAAAAGCGATTCGCAATCATTTCGGAATACATGTCGCTGGCGATGAGTGGACCTAGTCCAGACCTGTATCCGTACTAGGCGTTTCTAGAAATGCGCATGAGAAAGGGCCGAACCGAAGTGTCTGGCCGGACGCCAATTGTCCGGGAACTGCTTCGTTTCGACCCTGCTTCATTCTACAGCCGCGTCATGTTTATGGAGATCAATTCGGCAGCTGCAATTCATTCGATTGTAAGATGAGCTGTCCTGGACGGCTCCCACTGTTGCGATCACGCCGCATGGACGATGGATGAACTCGCATGAGAACCCAAGCGTACGGTGGTTTTATCTGCCCAAAGAGGGTAGAATGACAACAGAAAACGACGCATCCCGTGTAAGCAACATGGAGCGCGGGCGGCCTAGTTTTCAGTCTTTGTT
>CALLSU010000174.1:0-23194 GCA_938011935.1 uncultured Collinsella sp. | reverse complement strand
GCTCGACCTTCTCCCTGCTGTACATGCGAACCTCCAGTCCGGACCGCCCCGCGGTCCAACTTTCTGTCCGCACCCCCGTTTGGGGCCCGAAAGGGCGATTTTAGTCCGTATTTCACCGCAACTTATGAGGGGATGGTTAAAGGGCGTTGAGGCTGGGGGTCCAGCCGATGGTGGGGGTTGTGCCGTCGAGGGTCTCGTTGATGGTGGCGGCCATGCCGGCGAGTAGGCTGTTCTCGCTTACGGTGAGCGTCTTGTAGCCGCCGGCACGCATGAGCTCGCGGATCACCACGGCGCCGGCCAGAATCACGCCCGCGCGTTTGGGCTGTACACCCGGTAGCGTGGCGATGCCTTCCGCGTCCAACACAGACATGCGCTCGATAGCGGCCGAGACCTGCTCCAGCGACAGCTCGCATAGGTGCACAAAGCTCGAATCGTACGGTTCCAGCTCGTGAACCAGTGCCACGAGCGTGGTGACGGTGCCGCCCACGGCGACCAGGCGCTCTGCATGCTCAAAGTCGCTGGGCAGGCCCTCAAAATAGGCGGCGAACTGCTCGCCCGACCACGCAGCGGCGGCTGAAAGCTCGCCATCCGCGGGTGGCAGCGCCGAGAAAAACCGCTCCGTCACGCGACGGCAACCGATGTCCAGCGAGCGCGTTCCCTCCAGCGCAAAGACGCTGCACTCCGGAGCGTATACGCCCGTCGCGAGCTCCGTGGACCCGCCGCCCGAATCGGCAACGATGATGCGCTCGCCTGCAAAGTCGTGCGCCACGCCAAAAAACGTCAGGCGTGCCTCGACCTCACCCGGAATCACCTGCGGCTCGAGCCCCAGCTCGCGCAGGCCGTCCAGCAGCAGCGCGGCATTGGACGCATCGCGCGCGGCGCTCGTGCACGTGGTGCAGACGCACGCGGCCCCAAAGGCACGGGCCTCAACCACAAACATGCGGCACGCAGCGAGCACGCGCTCAACGGCCGCCTCGCAAAAGCGGCCCGTCGCGTCCACGCCCTCGCCCAGGTCGGTAATCTCGGTATGCTTGGACGATTCCACAATCGCTCCGCCCTCGACCTGGGCCAACACCACTCGCGACGACACCGTTCCCAGGTCGATCGCGGCCACCTTATAGCGTTTGCAATTTGTCATTGCGGGCTCCCCTCCGGGCGCTATTTGCCGTTGGACACGACCGTCTGACCCTCGACGCCGTTAAACCCAAACAGCATGTCGAGCGCCTGGATGTACCACGGTGCGTCCTTGCCGACCTCTTCGATCTCCTTGGCCACTTCGCTGGCATTCTTGGCGTTTGAGGACTTTTTGCTCGACGACGAATCCGAATCCTCGTCCAGACCTTGCACTTCAATCCTCTTCTCGCCGGGCATCACCATGCCCAGGTCCCGTGCCGAATCCTTAATGCCCTCTTCCGAAAACCACTTGTCAGTGTCTTTTTTCATCTCGTCGTTGTATTGCTGGCGAATCTCGACCTGCTTGGCCAAGATGTCGCTCGAGCGTTTTGCCACGTACAGGTCGCGCACGGGGAAATACAGGCTCACGAGCGCCAGCGCCACAACGATGCCGATAAACAGCGGACGCAGAGAGCCATGCGTAAAGTCATAGATCGCCTTGACCACCGCATTGTCGTTGGCGTAGCGCATAAAGTCCGAGCCCGAAAGACGGCTCGAAGGTCTGCTCGATTTGTCGTGCGTCTGGGCCGAGGGACGCGACGAATGCGGCGAACGTGTCGGACGTACTGGTCCATCTGTCGAAGTATTCACTTGAGCATTGGGGCGCGAGGTACTTGTCGGGCGCTGCGTGGAGCGGTCGGCGCCGGCGTAGTCGGAACCGCCGAGCTGCACCGTACGTGCGCGGCGAGGCGACGGCTCGCGCGATGCGGCGGAATAGTACCTGTTGTCGTAAATCTGATCCATGTGCGCCTTGTGCGGTTGAGGTTTGTTTGCGCTAAGTCCTTTAGTTATAGCACGAGCGCCCGCACCGCCTTCGCCAGCCTTTGCTCGACATAAAAAAGGCGCTGAGCCATATGGCCCAGCGCCCGACAGAACTCTGTAGCGTCTAGCTGGAGCGGGGCGAAGCCGAGTCCATCCCCTCCCCACCAGGCTCGTCTATCTAGCGAATGTTATAGAACGCGGCCTTGCCGGCGTAGCGCGCGCTGCCCTCGAGCTCGTCCTCGATGCGGATGAGCTGGTTGTACTTGGCGATACGGTCGCTGCGGCACGGGGCGCCCGACTTGATCTGGCCGGCATTGACGCCCACGACCAGGTCGGCAATCGTGGAATCCTCGGTCTCGCCGGAGCGGTGGCTCACGATGCAGGCGTAACCGGCCTCCTTGGCGGTCTCGATGGCCTCGAGCGACTCGGTGAGCGTACCGATCTGGTTGACCTTGACCAGGATCGCGTTGGCGGCACCCAGCTCGATGCCCTTCTTGAGGCGCTCGGTGTTGGTGACGAACAGGTCGTCGCCCACCAGCTGCACCTTGTTGCCAATGCGACGGGTAAGCTCGACCCAGCCGTCCCAGTCCTCCTCGGCCATGCCATCCTCGATGGAGATGATGGGGTAGGTGTCGACGAGCTTCTCCCAGTAATCAACCATCTGGGCACTCGTGTACTCCACACCCTCGCCCTTGAGCTCGTACATGCCGGTCTCGGCGTTGTAGAACTCGGTCGAGGCCGGGTCCATGGCGTACATGAAGTCGACGCCGGGCTTAAAGCCAGCCTTCTCGACGGCCTTGGTAATGTACTCGAACGGCTCGGCATTGGTCTTAAGGTTGGGCGCAAAGCCGCCCTCGTCGCCCACGCCGCCGCCCAGGCCGGCCTCGTGCAGCACGCCCTTGAGGGTGTGGTAGACCTCGGCGCACCAACGCAGGCCCTCGGCAAAGCTCGGGGCGCCCACCGGCATGATCATGAACTCCTGGAAGTCGACGTTATTGTCGGCATGCACGCCGCCGTTGAGGATGTTCATCATGGGCGTGGGCAGCAGATGGGCGTTGACGCCGCCCAGGTACTGGTACAGCGAAAGACCCGCCGACTCGGCAGCGGCGCGGGCGACGGCCAGCGACACGCCCAGGATGGCGTTGGCACCGAGCTTGGTCTTGTTGGGGGTACCGTCCGCGGCAATCAGCGCGGCATCGACGGCGCGCTGGTCGAAGGCGTCGAGGCCCACGACGGCGTTAGCGCACTCGTTATTGACGTGCTCGACGGCCTGCGAAACGCCCTTGCCCAGGTAGCGACCCTTGTCGCCATCGCGCAGCTCGCAGGCCTCAAAGGCACCGGTCGAAGCGCCCGAAGGCACCATTGCGCGGCCAAAGCTACCGTCCTCGAGCACGACCTCGACCTCGACAGTGGGATTGCCGCGGCTGTCGAGCACCTCGCGACCGTAGACGTCCAAAATATCGCTCATGTTGTCTCCCTCTCACTTGGAAACGTAATGGATGCAAACGACCGGCTGACCGCGCACCGTCGGTGCGTCTCCGTAAGTTAGCCATGTCGCACTTTTTGCATTATGCCCTAAGTTAGCCGAGGGATACACTTGATTTTCGAAAAATTTAGCGGGAACGATGAGGCGTGTCAGCCCGTCGTTCCCGCAGTCTTACTCCTCTGCCTTTGCGGCATCCCAGAGGTCATTGAGGCCGTGGGTCGAAAGCTCGGCCAGATCCACGTGGGCGTCGGCCGCCATCTGCTCCATCGCGGCCCAGCGGCGGCGGAACTTTGCCGTGCTGGCACGCAGGGCGCTCTCGGCGTCGATTCCCTCCTTGCGCGCAACGTTGACCAGGGCAAAGAGCAGGTCGCCAAACTCCATCTCGCGCTCGGGCGAGCCGGGAGCCTCGGCCTCAAACTCGGCACGCTCCTCAGCGACCTCGTCCCACACGTCCTGGACCGTCTCCCACTCAAAGCCCACGGCAGCCGCCTTGCGCGACACCTTCTGAGCCTGCATCAGCGCCGGCAGGTGCGTGGGCACACCGTCGAGCAGACCCTCGGGTGCGGCCCCGCCTGCCGCCACGGCCTGGTCTTTGGCGGCCTTCTCGGCAAGCTTGACCTCGTCCCAAATCTTGAGCACCTCGTCGGAGTTGTCGGCATCCGCATCGCCAAACACGTGCGGGTGACGACGGATGAGCTTGGCGTCGATATCGCGCGCCACATCGGCCAGCGAAAACTCGCCGGCATCCGCCGCAATCTGCGCATGCAGTACGACCTGCATGAGCACGTCGCCCAACTCCTCGCGCAGGTGTGCCGCGTCGTCGGCCTCGATGCAGTCGAGCGCCTCGTAGGCTTCCTCGATCATGTTCTTGCCAATGCTGCGGTGCGTCTGCTCGCGGTCCCACGGGCAGCCGTCGGGCTGACGCAGGCGCCAGATGGTCTGCACCAGATGCTGCAGCTCGGCCGACGCGTCTACCAGCGTGGACAGGTCGCGCGAACCCTCGACATTTTGCTGAGCCATATGCTCGGCCATGGTTAGTCCTCCCCCATGATCACATGGCGGAACGCGCCGCCCTCGTAGACGCCGTAGCTATGTGTGCCGTCCTTGGGGATGCTCACGCTGCCGGGATTGAAGAGCCACAGACCCGGGTGCGCGGCGCTTTCCTCGTTAACCTTGATGTGCGTATGGCCGTAGACGAGCGCGGAGCCCTCGGGCAGCGCGGGCGCGTGGTCAACGCTGTTATGCATGCCGGCGCCAAAGACGTGGCCGTGCGTCAGGAACAGTTCACGTCCGGTCTCGTCGAATAGTGTGGCGTAGTCAGCCATGACGGGGAAGTCGAGGACCATCTGGTCGACCTCGGCGTCGCAGTTGCCGCGCACCGCGATGATGCGGTCGGCCAGGGCGTTGAGCAGCGGAATCACGCGTTTGGGGGCGTAGTCGCGCGGCAGGTCGTTACGCGGGCCGTGGTAGAGCAGGTCGCCCAGCAGCACAATGCGGTCGGGCTGTTCGGATTCGATGGCAGTGCAGAGGCGCTCGGCCCAGTATGCCGAGCCATGGATGTCGGAAGCGATGAGGTATTTCATGGGGAGTCCTTTCGGTGGGGTTAATTGGATTGGCGCGGCGCGTCACTCGCCCGCATCACTCAAATCGCAACGCCGCGGCTTGGGCCGCTTGCATCACGCGTTGGAGCGGCACGCCATGTTCGCGGGCAAGACGGGCGCAGTCTTCGTACTCGGGAGCCGCGCGCTCGCTGCCGTCGGGCAGGGTGGCCACCTTGACGGACACCTCGCCCCAAGGCGTCGCCACCTGTTCAAAGCGACGTGGCAAGCAAACACGCTCCATGACCTGGCGACGAACGGCGTTGGTCGTGGTCTCCAAAAAGATAATCGTCTGCAGGCGCTCGATATCTTCGTGCGAGCAGATCACCTGCAACTGCCATCCGGGGCGACCTTTTTTGCAGTAGAGGGGCAGCCAGTGCACCTCGCGGGCGCCGGCCTCGCGCAGGCGGTCAGCGGCATAGGCGAGTACCTCGGGCGACGCATCATCGATGTCGCACTCCAGCTTGACGATGGTTTCGGGCGCATCGGTCTCGCGGGACAGCGGAGATGTACTTCCACGTTGCATACGGTCCGGATCCTTTCCGCACGGGCTCGTTTTATTCACCCAAACGCTAGCACATCGAACGTGGCACAGGCGTGACTTTCGTCCGTCGTCGCCCTTGCCCCTATCCAAACATGTACGTCAGCCTCCAAACATGTCATTTTTTGTCGGTTTTGGAGGCTGACGTACACGTTTTGGAGCGGGCCGCACACGATCAAAATTGCGCCCGCATTCCGTCCACCACAAAGTTCGCCGCACTCAACAATTTTGAACTTTCTACGCAGTTCATCGGCTAAAAATTACCCTCGGCATACTTACCCGCTGCACGATGGTACTCTAGTTGCATTTGGCTAACTAAGCGGCTGCCGAGAACCCCGCCCGGCACCGTTACGGCATAGGAGGTTTCATGTTCGAGAAGCGGCTCTTCTCCCTGGTTCCGCAGGCAACGCCCTACATTCTGGCAAGCGTCCTGTTTAAGTGGATCGCGCTCATGGCAAACATCACGGTAATGTGGGTACTCGCGCGCATCTTGGGCGGCATCGTCACGGACGGCCTTTCCGCTGCGCTCGCCGTCGATGCCCTCGCACAGGCGGCCTTGCCGCTCGCCGCCGTCATCATCGTGCGCGCCTCCTCCATCTACCTGGCCCAACGCGCCGGCGACAAGGCCGCGTTCGAGGCCGTCCGCCGCGTGCGCTCGCTCGTCTACGACAAGCTCACCGCACTCGGCCCCTCCTACACCGAGACCGTCCCCACCGCCGAGGCCGTCCAGACCAGCGTCGAGGGCGCCACGCAACTCCAGGTGTACTTTGGCGGCTACCTGCCGCAGCTCTTCTTTGCCGGCTTGGCACCCATCACGCTGTTTGTACTACTCGTGGGCCAGGCGGGTCTTCCCGCCGCGCTGCTGCTCGCCTGCGTTCCGGTCATCCCCGTCTCCATTATGATGGTCATGCGCAACGCCAAAAAGATCGGCGCCGAGTACTGGGGCAGCTATGTCGATCTGGGCGGCATGTTCCTGGAGGCCGTTCAGGGCCTCACCACCCTTAAGGTCTACCAGGCCGACCGCGACTGGCACGAGCGCATCAACGCCGAGTCCGAGCGTTTCCGCACAGCGACCATGCACCTGCTGGTGATGCAGCTGCGCTCCATTTGCGTTATGGACCTGGTCGTCTATATGGGCGCCGCGCTCGGCATTATCGTGGCCGCACTGCAGCTCGCCACGGGCAAGATCGGCTTTGAGGCTGCCTTCCTCATCGTCTTTCTGTCACAGGAGTTCTTTTTGCCTATGCGCCGCCTGGGATCGCTGTTCCACACGGCCATGAACGGCATGGCCGCCTCGCGCCGCATGTTTGGCATTTTGGATACGCCCGAGCCCGAGCGCGGCGATGTTGAGCTTGATGGTCGCGGCGATATCGAGCTCGCAGGCGTGAGCTATGCCTACGGCGACCGCACCGTGCTGGACAGCGCCAGCGCGACCATTGCGCACGGCTCGCTCGTGGCACTCGTGGGCGAAAGCGGCGGCGGCAAGTCCACGCTCGCGGGGATTATCGCGGGCCGCAAGGACGCCTACCGCGGCAGCGTGCGCATTGGCGGCGTCGAGCTGCGCGATGTCACGGCCGCCTCACTCATGCGCGCCGTCACGCTGGTGCCCACCAACGGCTACCTGTTTGCCGGCACCCTGCGCGACAACCTGCTGCTCGCCCAGCCCAACGCCACCGACACCGAGCTTTTGCGCGCGCTCGACCGCACGCGCGTGGCGGCCTTTGTGCGGGCCAACGGCGGGCTCGACATGGTGATTAACGAGGGTGGCACCAACCTTTCGGGCGGCCAGCGCCAGCGCGTGTGCATGGCCCGCGCCCTGCTGCACGACTCGCCGATCTATGTGTTTGACGAGGCTACGAGCAACGTCGATGCCGCAAGCGAGGCCGCGATCGGCGAGGTCATCGCGTCGCTTGCCGGCGGGCACACTGTAATTGTGGTGGCACACCGCCTGTCGACGATCGTGGACGCCGATCAGATCCTGGTGCTGGAACGCGGCCGCATTGCCGAGCACGGGACTCACGGCGAGCTCTTGGCCGCCGCGGGCGCCTATGCGCGCATGTGGAACAGCCAGAAGCAGCTCTCGGCATATGCGTATGCAGAGGGTGATGCTGAGGATGCCGGCGCGGTTGAGGCTGTTGACGGCAGCGCCGCCTGTGCCGATGGCCTCAACGGTACTAGTTCGTCTTCCGCTGCCGCGGCGCCTGACTCCGGCCGCGCCCGTCGCTCGGCGCCGTCCATCATGTGGCGCATGATGGGGCTCGTCCGACCGCTTGCCGGCTGGCTTGTGCTAGCCGTCGCGCTGGGCAGCATCGGCATGCTCACCGCCGCGTTCGTGCCGGCCTTTGGCGCCCTTGGCCTTATGGCCGCGCTGGGCCGCAACGCCTTGGGGCTTGGTCTGATCGCAGCATGCGCGGCCTGTGCCGCCTGCGGCATCGCACGCGGGCCGCTCCACTACGGCGAGCAGCTCTGCAACCATTACATCGCATTCCGTCTGCTCGCACACATTCGCGACCTGGTGTTTGGCGCCCTGCGCCAGCTCGCCCCCGCCAAGCTCGAGGGCCGCGGCAAGGGCGAGCTCGTGAGCCTGGTCACCTCGGATATCGAGCTGCTCGAGGTCTTCTACGCGCACACCATCTCGCCCATTGCCATAGCTCTGGTCTGCACCGTTGTGTTTGAGGGCTTTTTGCTGGCTGTGAGCCCCGAGCTCGCGGGCATCGCGCTCGTGGCCTACGCGGTCCTGGGCGTGCTGCTGCCCCTGACCTCGGCCAAGGCATGCGGCACCACCGGCCGCCAGAGCCGCGAGGGCGCCGGTAAGCTGGGCGCCTTTGTACTCGACAGTCTGCGCGGCGCGGGCGAGACCATCCAGTTTGCCGGTGGCACCGATCGCAGCCGTGCCCTGGGCAAGCTGACCGAGCAAGTCGGCGCCGTGGACGCGCGCCTCAAGCGCCGCCAGGCGGTCAGCGAGGCCGTAGCCGATGCGCTTATTCTTGTGGCTAATCTGGTGATGCTCGGGCGTGCGCTGCAGCTGGTGGCTGCGGGAACGATTGACTTTGCCGCAGCGTTTGTCGCCGTCTTTACCTTTGTGTCGTCGTTTGGCTCGGTGATGGCCGTGAGCCGCCTGGGCGCCTCACTGCAGGAGACGCTCGCCTCGGGCGCACGCGTGCTCGATTTGCTCGACGAGCAGCCCCAGTGCGCCGAGGTCGCCGATGGACAGAACGTTGAGTTTGCCGGCGCCGCAGCCGAGCATGTGAGCTTTAGCTATGCGGGCGGCGTGGACGCGGGCGGTGCGGGCGCCACAGAGCAGGTCGCGAACGACACCGCTGCGAGTCTCATCCTCGACGACGTGACCTGCACCTTTGCGCCCGGTACCATGACCTGCATCATGGGGCGCTCGGGTTCGGGCAAGTCGACGCTGCTTAAGCTGCTCATGCGCTTTTGGGACCCCGCAGCCGGCACCATCACGGTGAGCGGCGTCGATGCCCGCCACATCAACACGGCGAGCCTGCGCAGCCACGAGGCCTATATGACCCAGGACACGCATCTGTTCTGCGGCACCGTACGCGAGAACCTGCTGGTCGCGCACGCCAACGCCACCGATGCCGAGCTGCTCGACGCTTGCCGCTCCGCCTCACTCACCACGCTCATCGACCGTCTGCCGCAGGGACTCGACACGCCCGTTGCCGAGCTGGGCGACTCGCTTTCGGGCGGCGAGCGCCAGCGCATCGGCCTTGCGCGCATCTTCCTCAACGACGCACCCTTCATCTTGCTCGACGAACCCACCAGCGCGCTCGATGCTCTCAACGAGGCGTCCGTGATGCAGGCAATCGACGAGCTCAAGCGCCGCGGCAAGACCATTGTGCTCGTGAGCCACCGTGCCAGCACCTGCGCGTTTGCCGATTTCTCGCTTTCGGTCGAGCACGGGAGGCTGAGCTAATGGCGCGCCCGGTCGACACGCCGGAGCTGGCGCGCAAACGTGCACGCGAGGCCCAGATGGTGTCGCAGATGATTGCGCTGTGGTGTCGTGGGCATCATGGCGGCGGGCATGTGGTCGAACAGGCTGGCGACGATGAGTCCGTGCGCGTGAAGCTCGGCCTTCGGACCATTACGCTCTGCTCCGAATGTGCCGAGCTGCAGGCCTACGCCGTCGCGCGCATCGAGCGCTGCCCCCACATGGACATCAAGACATTTTGCTCGGCCTGTCCTTCGCATTGTTACCGGCCTGCCATGCGCGAGAAGATCCGCGAGGTCATGCGCTGGTCGGGACCGCGTATGATCCGCTATCGCCCCATCACCGCCGTGAGACACGCGATGGTAACGGTGCAGGCCAAACGCGTGGCGGCACGAAGCAAGTAGTTGCCGGCGCCGGCACGCGCCGCCTGCTCTTTCCAGTCGGTTTCGACTTGCAGCGTTCCCGCCGCGCCGAGGCTGCGCCATTACAATGGAACGGATTCGCCAAATGCAAAGGAGCCGCCATGTCCGCTTGCCCGCTGGTCGATTGCCACACCCACACCTCGTTTTCGGATGGACACGCCACGTTTGAGGACAACGTCCGCGCTGCTGCCGCCGCCGGCTGCCGCGTTATGGTCTCAACCGACCACCTCACCCTGCCCGCCAGCATGGACGCCAACTGCGAAGTGCAGGTTGTCGAGGGCGACCTGACGGCGCATCGCCTGGCCTTTGAGGACGCCCGCAGGCTTGCCGCGCAAATCGCGCCGGAGCTCGAGCTTATCTATGGCTTTGAATGCGACTGGTACGAAGATTGCGAGCCTTTGGTTGAACGCTGGTCCGCGGGTGCCATAGTGCGCTTGGGCAGTGTGCACTGGATTGGCGATCCGGGCGATATCATGGCAGGCGCCGCGGGGACGGCGGGGACAGAGGACGTCGCGCGTCCCGATACGCCCGATTCGCTTTGTGGCTGGATCGACGACGATACCAACCTGCATGTTTGGGAAAACTTAGGCGTGCGCGGCGTGTGGGAGCGCTATGTCGATGACTGGTGCCGCGCCTGCGAGAGCTCGCTCAACTTTGACGTGATGGCCCACCCCGACCTGGTCATGCGCTTTTCGAAGGACGGCTTTGCACCCGACTTTGACCCCGCGCCGTTTTGGGAGCAGATGGCCGAATGCGCCCACGATACGGGTCGCCGCGTTGAGGTCTCGACCGCCGCACCGCGCAAGGGGCTCGACGATTACTACCCCGCGACCGGGCTGTTGCGCCGCTTCGCCCATGCCGAGGTGCCCATCACCTTTGGCTCGGACGCGCACCGCGCCTGCGACATCTGCTGGAACATCCGCGAGGCCCAGGCCCACGCCTACGACTGCGGCTACCGGGCCTTCGATATCCCCCACCCCACCGGCGAATGGGAATCCACGCCCCTCGCCTAACTAGTCGTTTAAGAACGTCCCCAATGACTAGTGGCGGCGGGCGTTGAGTTCGCCGGCCAGTTCGTCGAGGGTGATGCCGTAGCGCTCGAGCGTCACGAGCAGGTGGTAGATCAGGTCGCCGGCCTCGTAGCGAATGTGATCGTGGTCGTTATCCTTGCAGGCCATGATCACCTCGCTCGCCTCCTCGGCAAGCTTCTTGAGCAGCTCGTCCTCGACGTCGGTCAGCAGACGGGCGGTGTAGCTCTCCTGTGGCGACGCATCGCGACGACCGTGAATCACCTCGGCCAGACCCGTCAGCGTCTCGCCGATATTTCCCGGCTGCACGTTAGCTGTTCTGACTCCCATGGTTATTTCCTCTCGTTACTGCAGCGTAAAGTAGGTACCGGTCTCATCGAACCGAGGCTTTGCGCCCTTTTTCTCAAAGAACTCGACGATGACGGCATGGGCCTCATCGAGCCTTTCCTTCTCGGCCTCGAGCCAAAGCGACTGCGCCCCGCAGGCATCAGTCAGGTGCACGCGGCATGGCACGCCCGCGCGGAGGAGCTCGGTGTTGCATTCGGCGACCTCGAACGGCGTCACGACTTTCATCGCACTCCCCCTTCCACGCGCTTAAAGAAGCAGGTACGGTTGCCGGTATGGCAGGCCGGGCCCGGCGAGTCCACCTTGACCAGCAGCGTATCGCTATCGCAGTCGGCCCAGAGCTCCTTGACCTCTTGCATGTTGCCACTCGTCGCGCCCTTGTTCCAGAGCTCCTGACGGCTGCGACTCCAAAACCACGTGGTCCCGGTCTTGAGCGTCAGCCCCACCGATTCCTCGTTCATCCAAGCAACCATAAGCACCTCGCCGGTGTCATATTGCTGAACCACACAAGGAATCAGCCCGTGGGCGTCGTATTTAAGCTCGGTAGCATTTATTACCTCAGTCATCATTTCTCCCAAGTAACAAACGAAATCCCACAGGTCGGCGAGGGTTGTCCAGGTGCCGCAGGTTGCCGCGAAAGAGGAGCGACGCGTACTTTGGTACGCGAGCGACGGTTTGAGCGGCAAGATGCGGTGCCTGGGCAAGCCGCAGCACTAGAAGTCCAGCCTCACAGGGATGCCTTGGCTGGCCATATACTCCTTCACCTGGCGAATGCTGAAGGTTCCAAAGTGAAAGACGCTGGCCGCCAGTACGGCGTCGGCTTCGCCCTCGATCACGCCCTCGGCAAAATGCTCGAGCGTGCCCACGCCGCCGCTCGCGATGACGGGAATCGACACCGCGCGCGCCACGGCGCGGGTGAGCGCCAGGTCAAAACCAGCCTTGGTGCCGTCGCGGTCCATGCTGGTGAGCAAGATCTCGCCGGCGCCGCGACGGGCCGCCTCCTCGGCCCACGCCACCGCGTCGATACCCGTGGCATTGCGGCCTCCCGCGGTAAAGACCTCCCACTTGTCGGCATCCGGCTGCCCAGGCAGGCCGACGCGCTTGGCATCGATCGCCACGACCACGGCCTGGCTGCCAAACGCCGCGGCAGCTTGGCTGATCAGCGATGGGTCGCGCACAGCGGCAGAGTTGAGCGATACCTTGTCGGCACCGGCCGCCACCATCGTTCGCATGCCCACAAGGTCGCGAAAGCCACCGCCCACGGCGTAGGGAATGGCGAGCTCCTCGGCCGCATGCGCCGCCATCTCGATGGTCGTCGCACGGTTGTCGCTCGTGGCAGTGATGTCCAGGAACACGACCTCGTCCGCACCTTCGCGATCGTAGGCACGGGCAAGCTCCACCGGATCGCCCGCATCGCGCAGGCTCACAAAGTTGACGCCCTTGACCACGCGGCCGTCCTTAACGTCCAGGCAGGGAATGACGCGTTTGGTAAGCATGGGCTACTCCTCCCCTCGCGCGGCGGCCAACGCCTGTACCAGCGTAAAGTTGCCCTCGTAGAGCGCGCGACCGGTGATGGCGCCCTCAATAGCGCCCTCGCCCACTGCGGCGAGCGCACGGATATCGTCGAGCGTCGAGATGCCGCCCGACGCCACAACGGGAAAGCCCGCGACCTCGGCCACGTGGCGATATGCTGCCACGTCGATGCCCGTCTGCATACCGTCGCGCGCGATATCGGTATACACCAGATGTTTAAAGCCCAGCTCCGTGAGCTGCGCCACGGCATCGTCGAGCGCCACACCCGCACCGTCGCGCCAACCGTTCACCTTGACCTGGCCGTCACGGGCGGCAATATCTGCCACCAGCAGCTCGCCAAAGCCTTGGGCCGCCACCTCGGCAAAACCCGGCTCAGTCACCAGCACGGTGCCCAGTGCGATGCGACGCGCGCCGTAGCCGGCCAGCTCGTCGATGCGCGCGAGCGAGCGAACGCCGCCGCCCACGTCCACCGACAGACCGTCGACGCCGCAGATGGCCTCGATCGCCGCCGAGTTGGCAGCGCACGCGTCCTCGTCCTCGCCAAAGGCAGCGGACAGGTCGACGACGTGCACCCAGCTCGCACCCTGCTCGGCAAAGGAGCGAGCAACGGCCACGGGGTCGTCGGAATATACCTTGCAGCGGCTCCGGTCGCCGCGCTCCAGGCGCACGACCTTGCCGCCGATCAAATCGATTGCAGGAAACAGGATCATCGGCCGGCCTCCTCGACGATGTTGACGAAGTTCTTAAGGATGCGCTGACCAAGCGCGGAGGATTTCTCGGGATGGAACTGGCAGCCCCACACGTTGCCGCGACGCACGATGCACGGGAAACTCCGCGTGTAGTGTGTGCGCGCCAAAACATCAGCGGCATCGGCGTCGTCGGTCACCGCGTAGCTGTGAGTGAAGTACATGTTGGCGCCCTCGGCAAAACCGGCGAGCAGCGGGTCGGCAGCACCGGCGGGCGTCATGTGCACCTGGTCCCAGCCCACGTGCGGCACCTTCAGACGACTCGATTCCAAGCGCGTACACGAACCGCGCATGATACCCAGGCCATCGACCCAGGGGCCGCCAGCCTGCTCGGGGGTGCCGCCATCCGCGGCCACGCCCTCGCCCGCAGGAACGCCCTCGTCGCCGCGCTCAAAAAACAGCTGAAGGCCCAGGCAGATGCCGAGCAGCGGAGTTCCGGCGGCAACGGCATCGAGCACGGCCGCCTCCTCGCCGCTCTGGCGCATAAAGGCGATCGCGTCACAGAACGCGCCCACGCCCGGGATGACCAGGCCGTCGGCGTTGCGGATCTGCTCCGGATCGTCCGACGTGCAGGCGGCAGCACCGGCGCGCGCGAGCCCGCGCACGACGCTCGACAAGTTGCCCTTGTGGTAGTCGACCACCACGATCTTCGGTTCGCCCACGCGACCCCTCCACTTCTCATCATCCAAAACCACCACGAAGGTGCCTGTCCCCTTTGTGGTGGTTTCTGCCTTTGCGGCGGTTACAGTGAGCCCTTGGTGCTGGGGATGCCTTGCACGCGAGGGTCCAGCTCGCAGGCGTGGCGCATCGTGCGGCCCACGGCCTTAAAGGCGGCCTCGATAATGTGATGCGAGTTACCGCCCGCCAGCTCGCGCACATGCAGCGTGAGCTTGGCATCGCGCGCGAAGGCGTAGAAGAACTCGACCGCCAGCTCGGTATCGAAGCTGCCCACGCGCTCGGTGGGCACGGGCAGCTCGCAGTAGGCCTGCCCGCGGCCCGAAATATCAACAGCAGCCATCACAAGCGTCTCGTCCATGGCAATCGCCGCGTCGGCAAAGCGCGTAATGCCCGCCTTGTCGCCCAGCGCCTGGCAAAACGCCTCGCCCAGCACAATACCCGTGTCCTCGACGGTGTGGTGCGCATCGACCTCCACGTCGCCCACCGCGTGCGCCGTCAGATCGAACAGACCATGGCGGCCAAAAGCGTTGAGCATGTGGTCGAAAAACGGCACGCCGGTCGAGATATCGCACACGCCGCTTCCGTCCAGGTCGAGCTTTACGACAATGTCGGTCTCGCCCGTCTTGCGGGTTACCTCGGCATAGCGGTCCATCTACATCTCCTCCTTCACCAGCGCGGCAAACGCGGCCAGCACCTCGTCGTTTTCCTGCGGGGTGCCCACGGTAATGCGCAGGCAGTCCGCGAGCCCCGGCGCGTAGCTAAAGTCGCGCACCAGAATCGAATGCTCGTCGCGCAGACGCTCGCGCACGCGCGTGGCATGCGGCGTGCGCACGAGCACAAAATTCGCCGCGCTCGGCCATGCCTCCACGGGCATGCCCTCGGCAGCCATTGCGCGCAGGGCGCACAACTCGCGCTCGCGCTCGGATGTAACTTGCGCCACCACGGGTGCATACGCATCGCGGGCACGCACGCAGGCAAGCGCTGCGGCCTGGCTCAGCACATTGACCGAATAGATCTGGCGAATCGCCGCGAACACATCGATGACCTCGGGCGCCGCGATCACATAGCCCAGACGCGTGCCGGCGGCGCCGAACGCCTTGGACAGCGTGTGCAGAATCACCAGGTTGGGATGCTCGGCGATAAGGCCTTGCGCCGTGGTTGCCGCGCCAAACGAATCGTCGGCAAACTCAACATAGGCCTCGTCGACCATGACCATGCCGGGGCATGCATCGCACAGGGCCGCGACAAAGTCGAGCGGCACCACATCGCCCGTGGGATTATTGGGCGAGGTCACGATTGCCAGGTTGCACTCGGGCGCCGCTGCGAACACAGCCGCTTGGTCGAGCTCAAAGGTCGCCGGGTCGCGCCACACATCGCGCACTTCAGTCTGGCACAGCGACGCAAAGAAGGCATACTCGCTAAAGCACGGCGGGCAGTTGAGCAGGGTCCGCCCCGCGCCGCCAAACGCCAGCAGGTAGTTATAGAGCAGCTCGTCGCCGCCGTTTCCCACGCAGATGTTCCCGCGCGTCACGCCATGCCAGGCAGCAAGCTCGTCGCGCAGGTCGTTGGACATGGGATCGGGATAGCGGTTGAGCGGCGTGGCAGCCAGGGCCGCATCAACCGCCTCGCGCACGCCGACCGGCACGGGATAGGTGTTCTCGTTGGCCGAGAGGTTGATGCGCGTGGGCGTAAAGTTAGGATCGTAGGGCTCGATGCCGGCCAAGTAGGGCTGGACGAGCTCCTTCATGCGAGGTGTGAGTTCGGCCATATTAGGCCTCCCCGCCGGTCGCGCCGGCGCCATCCGCGCTTGCAGCCGCCGTCAGGTCCACGCCCTCGGCAACCGTCGCCACGGCGTCGCCCGGCCAGGCAACCTTAGTCAGGTCGGCCGCAGCCAGCGACGCGGCACTCACGGCATCCTCGCCCTGCTCCAACACGCGGCGGCGCAGTGCGGCAGAAAGCGCGTGTGCCCACAGGCCCTCGGCCTCGGCCAGGCGCTGCGTAGCGGGAGCGTCGGAGAGCAGGCCCTTGGGCGTATAGCAAATGACACTCGAGCGCTTGACGAACTCCTCCACCGAAAGCGGGTTGGAGAACATGGCGGTGCCGCCGGTCGGCAGCGTGTGGTTGGGGCCGGCAACGTAATCGCCGAGCGGCTCGGAGCTCCAAGCGCCCACAAAGATGGCGCCGGCGTTGCGAATGCCGCCGAGCAGGCCCATCGCATCCTTGCAGTGCAGCTCCAGGTGCTCGGGCGCCACGGTGTTCACCGCCTCGACGGCGGCAGCCATGTCGGCTGCCACCACGATGGTGCCCTCATTGTCGAGCGAGGCGCGCGTGATCTCGGCACGCGGCGACTGCGCTACCAGAATGTCGATACCCGCCTCGACCTCACGCGCAAACTGCTCGTCGCAGGTCACCAGATAGCAGGCCGCCAGCGGATCATGCTCGGCCTGGGCCATCAGGTCGGCCGCGACCACCATGGGCTTGGCCGTGGCGTCGGCCAGCACGCAGACCTCGGAGGGACCGGCGACCATATCGATACCCACGTCACCCGAAACAATCTGTTTGGCAGCGGCGACAAAGGCGTTGCCCGGGCCGGTAATCTTGTCGACGCGCGGAATGGTCTCGGTACCGTACGCCAGTGCGGCCACGGCCTGGGCGCCGCCCACCATATAGATCTCGTCCACGCCGCCGAGCTTTGCCGCGGCGAGCGTGTAGGGGCTGATCAGGCCGTCCTTTTGCGGCGGGGTCACCATGACCACGCGTTTGACGCCGGCCACCTTGGCGGGAATGGCGTTCATAAGCACGGTGGAGGGATACTGCGCGCGACCGCCCGGCACATAGATGCCGGCCGCCGCGAGCGGGGTCACCTTAACGCCGAGCATCGTGCCGTCCGGGCGCGTAGTAAACCAGCTCTGTTCGACCTCGCGCTGGTGGAACTCGCGAATCTGGCGTGCAGCCTTTTCGAGCGCCGCGACAAAGGCGGGATCGAGGCCTTCGAGCGCGGCATCGACCTGCTCTTGCGGCAGACGGAAGCTCTGCAACTCAACACCGTCAAAACGCTGGCAGTAATCGCGCACCGCGGCATCGCCGTTGGCACGCACGTTTGCCACGATATCGCGGGCGGCGTCGACGATGTTTTGCGGCAGCACGCCCTTACGGTTGAGCTGGTTGGTAACGAGGCGCTCACCGGGAGCAAGCTTGGTGGTCTTCATATCGGTATCCCCTATCGGTCGAGGTCTTGTTCAAAAAACGAGAGACCGGGCGGCGGCGTCAGTCGGCCCGCAGCCCGGACGTTGGGGCGCCCGTGCGTGCTCGCGCTATTGTGCCGAGCCCGCAACGGGCTCAAAATGCTTGTCCTTCACGGCTGCCGCCAAGCGATCTGCCAGATTGCGTACGCGCGGATCCAGACGTGCGGCACCCGGATTGACAAAGAAGCGGGCCGTGCAGTCCATGATGCGGCCGGTAATGACCAGGTCGTTATCGCGCAGCGTGGCGCCCGTGGCGGTAATATCCACGATGCGATCGGTCATGCCGACGATGGGGCCCAGCTCGATGTTGCCGTGCAGCGAAACGATGTCGGCGTTCACGCCGCGCTCGGCATACCAGGCACTCGCGATGCGCGGATACTTGGTGGCCACGCGAAGCGACCCACGGCGGGCATAGTTGCGCTCGGCCTGGCCGGCGCGCCACGCGGGCTCCGCCTCGATAAACGTGCACAGGCCGTAGCCCAGGTCGACCAGCTGCAGCAGGTTGAGGTCTGCCTCGATAAGCGAGTCCCAACCGCAGATGCCGCAGTCGGCACCGCCACAGCCCACAAAAGCGGGCGCGTCGCTGGGACGCACGATGACAAACTCGATATCGCTGACCGCACCCTCACCGGCGCGTGTGTCGCGACCGCGCACGATGAGATGACGACCGGGATCACGCAGCTCAGAGACATCCAAGCCCGCGGCCTCGAGCACGTCGAGCGTGTCGGCCTTGAGCGAGCCCTTGGGCACGGCAATGCGCAACGGACCCTCGGTGCCACGGCCCGCGGCGTGATTGCCATCGGAGGCAGCGTCCTCGGCCGAGGTGTGCGCGGCCTCCAGACGCTCAAGCGAAAAGGCAAAGCCCGCCGCCGGCACCTCAATGCCGTCGCCAAATGCACCGGTAAAGATGGAGTCGTAGCGTCCGCCCGAACCCACCGGATCGGGCAGGCCGCCGGCATAGGCCTTAAAGACCAGACCCGTGTAGTAATCAAACGAGTTCATGATGGAGAAGTCGAAGGACAGCACCTGGGCGTCCTCGGGAGCCAGACCCTCAACCAGGGCGCGCAGCTCGCGCGTGAGCGGCGCGACAATGCCTGCCGCCGCCAGCAGCGCATCGACGCGGTCGAGCACCTCGGCACCACCGTGCAGGCGCGGCAGCTCGCTAATGGCAGCCTTGACGGCCTCGGGCTCGGCGCTTGCCGCCACACGGGCATCGAGGCCCACAAAGTCGTTGGCGTGCACGCAACGCAACGCCTCGGCAGCCAGTTCGCGGTCCTCACAGGCCGCAAGCAACTCCTTAAACGGACGCACGCTGCCCGCGATAATGCGCGCATCGGGAAGTGCCAGCTTGCGCACCGCCTCCGCCACCAGCGAGACGATCTCGACATCGCCCGCAGTGTCGCCCACACCGATAAGCTCAAAACCCAGTTGCGTAAACTGACGCGAGCCGCCGGCATTGCGCTGGCACTCGCGAACCACCGGCGCCTCGTAGCGAAGGCGCAGCGGCAAATCGGCCGCGCGCATGCGGGTCGAAACCAGGCGCACGATCGGCAACGTGTTGTCGGGACGGACCACCAGCAGGCGACCGTCGTCATCAAAGAGCTTAAACGGCGTGTCCGCAATGCGGCCGCCTTCCTCGAGCGAACCCTTGTCCTCGAGCAGCGGCGTCTCGACCGGCAGGTAGTGATGCTCCCTAAAGCAGCCCTTCACCGTACATGCGATCTCCTCGCGCGCCTGAGCCTCCTCGGGCAATATGTCCCGGAATCCCCACGGTGTGGCCGTCATCTGGTGAGCCTCCTCATGCTGTGTTTCATGTAGAACAGAAGACCGGCATAGCTCCGCCGGTCTTCTGGGTACTTTAGCATACTAGAGTGCTTGCGGGGAAAATCCGTCGCAGCCGCTCACACCGTATTCATTTGGAAACATAGGGCAGATTGCCGCAGCCCAACCCCACCTAAGCGCCAATCGCACGACGATACTCTGCCATTACCTGCGCATCGGCAGCTGCGGGGTCGGCAAAATAGCGCCCGTCATAGGTCTCGGCCGAAACAACTCCGCGATAGCCGCGCGCCACCAGCCTATCCAGGTCGGCGCGCATATCGCGGTCGCCGTCACCCCAGGCAAGATGCGTCGTGCCATCTGCCGCAACATCGACAAAATGCACGTGGGCGACATCATCGCCAAGCAGGTCGAAATAATCGTCGATGGTATCCCCCGCCACCGCCATAGCGCCCAAATCCAGACACGCCTTAAGCGCCGGATGATCAACTGCCTCGATCATACGCTTCGTGTCGGCCGCCGAGTTCACGATCATCGACTCAACCGGCTGCAGGGCCTCGAGCACCAGTCGCACGCCGCGCTCTCCCGCATGCTCGGCAATCGTACGCAGCATCGAAGCGCTGCGACCCCACGCGTCCTCGATCGGCTCGTTCAAAAATGCCCAGCCGCTCGAGACCATGACCTGCTCGGCTCCAAGTTCCGCCGCGATATCCACAACGTTCTTAAAGTACGCGAGCGTACGGGCACGCGCCTCATTCCCGCGCGCCGCGATATTCCACGGCTTGGGGTTGTTCTGTTCGGGACAAAGCCCCACAATCCGAACCCCATACCGCTGTGACAGCTCCCGCACCTGCTCGAGCGAATCGTATCCATGGCAATCGACATACAGATGCATCGCCCCGGTCCAAAGCTCACAGCACGTGTAGCCCGAGGCCGCCGCCGAAGAAAAGAATTCCTCAAGGTCAAAATAACGATGGCTGATATTCATGACGGCAAGCTGCGGATACTCCATCTTGTCCACCTTTCGGCAAAAGGGCGCCGCAGCACAGTGTGCGCGACGCCCCCTCTTACATTGTTTTAATTATGACGGATGCCCTACTGAACACCAAGCACTCCAAAGAACGCGCCGGCGATACTAACGAGCAGGATCACGAGCATGATAAGCAGCGGATTCATCTTCTTCTTGAGCATGAGATAGACGATTCCAAACAGCCCCATCGTGACAAAGCCCGGGAAGATTCCGTTGAGCAGCTCGGCGAGCGTCTGAGCGCCATCGCCCACGCCGACCATGAGCGGAATGTCCACGGTGACCATCTCCATGGTCATAGCACCGATCACCATGGCGCCCATGATAGAGGCCATCTTGACGATCGTGTCCATAATGCCCGATTCCTGGACCTTGCTGATCATGTCCGAGCCAAAGCGATATCCCACAAACGTCAGCAGGTAACGGATGATGTAGTGAGGGACGTTGAACACGAGCAGGAACAAAATCGGGCCAAGAATAGAGCCCTGCAGCGCCAGCGACGTGCCGACACCCGTTGCCAAAATTCGCAGCGTGCCCCAGTAGAAGGCATCGCCCACGCCGGACAGCGGTCCCATCAAAGCAAGCTTGACATTAGAGATCGCGCTCGTGTCAAAGTTATCTTCGGTGGCGTTGACTTCTTCCATTGCGGCAGCAATAGACATGGGGAGCGTCGAGATGTACGGCGTGACGTTATAGAGCTCCATATGGCGCTTGAGTGCGGCCTTAAAGTCTGCATCCTGCGGATACAGCTTGCGAAGGATCGGCATAAGGGCCCACATAAAGCCGATATGGCCCATACGCTCGTAGTTCCAGGAGTGCTCATAGGGAATCGAGCGCCAGAACAGCTTCTTAAGATCTGCGCGGGTAATCAACCCGTCGTAGGAAGACTCAAACTTAAAACTCATCGAACCCACTCCCAATCGCAGGATCCTCGGTTGCCACTGCGGGCTGCTCCGCCTTTTTCTTCTCGCCCAAAACCGTCATCGCGACGACGATGATCGCGGCAAAGATCGCCACGCCCGTCGTGCTAATGCCAAAGTAGGCGACGAGGAAGAAGCCAGCGAAGAAGAACGGAGCCACCGTTTTGTTCATAATCATCTGCGCCAGCATCGCAAAGCCGAGTGCGGGCAAGAAGGCGGCGGCAACATCCATGCCGGTCTGAACGAAATCGGGGATGATGTTGAGCAGGCTGGCGACGGCATCGGCGCCAAAGAAGAATGCCAGGGGAATAATCAGCAGACCGCACCAGCTCTGCGCGTAACCGGCGATGAGCATGTTGCGCGTGATGGCCTTGGCGTCTCCGTCCTCGACGTTTTTGTCGATACGGTGCACCAACAGCAGCATCACCGGCTGGCCCAGGGCGGTATCGAGCGCCAGGACGATCGTTGCGATGGGAATGCCCAGGGTCAGGGCCGCCGAAGCGTCCGCGCCGGCCTGCATGGCAAGAGATACGCCCAGGATAGTGCCGGAAATCGTATCGGGCGGGTTATAGGCACCGACCGAGATGGCACCGACCATGGCAAGCTCCATCGTGGCGCCCATGATCGTGCCGGTCACCATGTCGCCCATGACAAGGCCAACCAGAGGTCCGAGCACGATCGGGCGCTGGAGGTAGCTCGTGCCCGTCAGCCACTCGGAATAACCCAAAAGGGCAATAAGGAAAATCAGGATTGTCTTGATAACCATGATGGCCCCTAACCGATGACCTTCGCGGCGTCAGTCTTCGCATCTGCCGGAATCATCTGAATGAACAGCTCATAGCCCTCGCCGAGCAGCTCCTTCACGTAGGCCTCGTTCTCGGGCGTAAGGAACACGCTCGTCGAGACCTGGCGGGCGTCCTCGCTAAAGGCAACATTGCCGAGGTTGATCTTCTTGACGCCCATCGCCTTGGCGACGGCACCGGCCTGCTGGATCGTCTCGCAAACCACGAAGAGCTTGTACTTGTCGGTCACACCGCTCTGAAGCGCCTTGACGGCGTCCTCGGTGTTTTTGACGACGACCTTGCAGCCCTCAGGCTTTGCAAGGGACAGGGCCTGCAGACGAAGCTTGTCATTGAGGACCGTGTCGCTCACCAACAGGATGCAGTCGGCACCCAGAGCCGAGGTCCAGCTAACGGCAACCTGGCCGTGCAGCAGTCGATAATCTACACGAATCATCTGAATCATGATGTGCTCCCTAGCGATTAAAACTCATCGAGTTCGGCCTGCCCCAGCAGGTCGTTGACGTACTTGACCTTGGTGTCGTCCGCCTCGACTATCTGGCGAATGGCCTCATCGATCGGGGTGGAGTCGGGCACGAACAGCAGCTGAATAAGGAGTGGCAGGTTCATATTGGTCACCAGGTGCGTGTTGGGGCGCGTCTGGACGATCTTGGTGAACTCGTTGTTGACGCTGCCGCCGAACAGGTCAGTGCACACGACAACTTCGTCGTCCGCAGCAAACCCATCGAGAATCGCCGCAGCCTCCTTGACCAGGTCCTCGTTTCCGTCGACATACATAGACAGCGCATGGACGTTTTCGCGCTCGCCGGAGAGCAGGCCGATGCTCTCGACGATTCCGGACGCAAAATGAGCATGGGATGCCACGATAAACTGCCTCATTCGATTCCCCTTTCTTGCGAATTTCGGCATAAAAATGCCCGGACGCATGCGCCCGGGCAGGGTGCTTCTTAATCAGTAGCTTATTTGTCACCGATTAGTAATCGAACTGGTGATAGTAGCGGCGATAGTTGAGGTTGTGCTTGGTGACCGTCTCGTAGTAAGCGGCAAGGCGATCGGTGATCAGCGAGGAGAGGATCCACGGAGACACGATGACGCGGAACTCGTCGTCAAGGCCGGGGATGGCGAACTCGGCGGTGTCGATGATGTTGATGTCGGTGTCGCC
>CALLSU010000173.1:0-2884 GCA_938011935.1 uncultured Collinsella sp. | reverse complement strand
GCCCTCATCGCCGTAGGGCTATACGCCTGGCAGTCGCAGCCCGTGCCCGAAGCGGGCGCCTCAGTCACGACGGCAGAAGGTAAATCGCGCCAAGAAATCCAGGATGAGCTCGACGCCATTGTCCGCGACAACATGATGACGATCTCGGTCGCGCCGGTCGCACAGTTGCAGGAAGGCGGCAAGCTGCGCGTCAACGTGCAAAACGTCCAAGACAACAAGTTTCCCCAGCGCTTCCGCGTGATTCAAAACGACGAGACCATCTATGAGTCCGGTGTGGTCGAAGCCGGCAAGACGGTTGAGACCTGCCCTGCCGGCGATATCCAAGAAGGCGAGGCATATATCGAGATTCAGGCACTCGATGCCAAGACCTACGACACCCACGGCAATCCGACGCGCGTCAAAGTGCGGGTGGCCCAGGCAGAAGGCTAGCGGCCGACGCGCTCGCAGGGGCAGCACCCTGTCCCCATTCGTCCAACCATCACGGAAGCAGTCCGTGACGAGCAGAAAGGATCGATTATGAACACACCCATGAACCTGAGCGGAGCCAGGGCACTCGCCGTGGGCGCAGGGCTTACGCTCGCACTTGCGATGGGCGCCGCGCCAACGGCGGCCATGGCAGAGGTGCGCGTTGGAACCACCGATGTGACGGTAAAGGCCGACATTAGCAATGTTTCGTTTAAGGCGCCAACGGTCATCCCCTTTGCCGCCAAAGCCGACGGAACGCTTGTAGGACCCTCCGACAAGACGATTACCATCGACAACCTCTCGGCATATGGCATCCACGTCACTAACATGAAGGTCACGGCCAAGAACGACTGGACAATCGTTGCAGACGCAAAGACGGGCACGGGCCTCGATCTTTCCTAGGACGCAAACTTCGACATGAAGTACCAGGGCATTGCCGATGGAACGGACAAGATCATGCTCAGTGTGAGTGGACACGTCGCGCGCGTTACGCGTGACATCTACCACGCCACCGGTACGGGAGATCAAGTGGCAAGCATCACCTGGACGGTCGAGCCCGGTGCGCACGCCACGTCCTAAGGCGATTGCACTGGCCGCCATCGTCGGCATCTTGGCGTCCGCACCTGCCATGGCCTTTGCTCAACAAGAGCAAGCACAGGCGGCCACAGAAGTGACCGTCGACCTTTCGGGCCTTGATCGCGGTAGCCGACACGAGCCGCTCGCTCAGACGAGCGACACCCGGCAACTCATTGCGGTAGGCGTCGCCACGGTGGGAGCAGGACTGACGTGCCTTGGCCTGCACATCAAACGCAACCAATAGCCAAGCGCGACCGGAGTACGCGGAATAGATAGGAGAACCATGGCACCCAAAAACCTTTTGCCCGTTGCCGCGCTCTGCAGCGCACTGGCGAGCGGTATGCCTCTCGCCGCTTGGGCGACGCCCGCCACGGCAAACTCCTTACCGCAAGCTCTGAACCCCGTGGCGGATTCGTCGGGTATCGTCGCCTGCCAACGTTTTTCGCTCGCACACGCCACGGTCCGAACCTCGGGATGCCTTCACCGCAATACGGTCGACTCGATAGTCGTGGATATCAAGCGACCGAACAAGGAGAACGGCCCCCAGACAGGTTGTGCCATCTGCACATGGAAATCGGCCGCAGTCGACGCCGATGGCGACCCATGCGACCTAGAGCTGCGCATCGATATTGCCTCGGTCGATGACTCGGCGAACGGGGCGAAGGTCGTCTTCGACAGCGCGGCCTATGAAGAAGAAGGGGGTGTATGCCTGGGCTGCGTTCCCTCGAATGTCGATGGCGCGCAGCCCATCATCTCCTTTACGGCATCACTGCGACTGACCAAGGCGGACACCGAAGCCATCGCAATGGGAGATGCGCCTTTGCTGTTCTACGCTGGCGACGCGGACGACCAAGAGGCTCAAAGCAATAGGCAGAAGGGCTCGCTTAACCTCACGCGTGGATCAGAACCCGCCCCCATCAATATCGATACCCAGGAGCCGGGCGTGCTCCAAATGACATGGCACGGAGTGGGGTCCGTCGGGATTGCTGCTCCCATATCGAGCGATAATGACAAATCCCCCAAAGACGAGGTCGCAGACGCACCGACACATGTTAACGATGCAGACGATGCATCATCAGAAGACAACACTGCGGCTCCTCTCGAGAAGCCAGGCGACACCGCCACCGAACTAGGCAATCCCCAGCCGAAAGACGGCCTGGAATTTGCCGCTCCCCCAGATGTCGACGAAGGCAACTGTTACATGATGGTCGCGCTCGACCACACGGAAACCGTCGATGCCGCAAGCATTGAGCCAGTCGCTGCCAATGCGCCCCGCCGCAAAAATATCCTCATCGCATTCCCCAATACCGTCGAGCTCGTCTTTTTGCCTTCGGGCGAAGTCGTCGCGCCTACGGCACTTACAGCAATGGGAGCAAGGAGCGCATCGAACGATATCCAAGCTATCTCGGCACTTGATGCCACAACGACCGCCAAGTTACACCTTTATTCCGTTGCAGCAGACGGAACGCGAACCGAAGAATTCGACGGAACTAAGCTTTTGGTTCCGCGTCGCATCGGTATCCAAGAAGACTTCCCCTATCAAATGGAACTTGAAGGGTTCGATCGTGCGCGAGATGCCGACATCATTGCCGCAGCCATCGAATCCCCACAGCACCTCATGACGCTGCGCTTCGACTTTAGCCCCGTCCTATCCTAGACCGCCAACCGCCGCTTGGCTCGGATACTGAGCGCTCCCCTCCCCGTTCTGCTACGATTGCCGCGTTGGCATCAATTACAGGAGGGTTCATGCCGGGTTTGGGAACGATCATCAACGTCGCGCTTTTGATCGCGGGCGGTCTGCTTGGCCTCATGGGTGGGCGCTTCATTACGCCCCGCATCCAGG
>CALLSU010000172.1:0-2748 GCA_938011935.1 uncultured Collinsella sp. | reverse complement strand
GACCGCACCAAGCGCATTGATGCGCTGAAGACCGCGGCCAATAGCTTTATCGAAAAGATCGCCGAAGAAAATGCAAAGATCTCGGATGAGTCCAAGCAGCATCGGGTCGCAATTGTAAAGTTCTCGGGCTATAAGACTGATGAGGTCGGCAACGGCACTTATCGTGAAGGCGGCCACACTTACAACTATTCGCAGATCATGAAGAGCCCGACGCCTTGCTTGGGCGATGGCGTAAACAGCCTCAAGAGTACGGTCAGCTCCATTTCACCTGCCGGCGCCACACGTGCCGACTATGGCATGGATCTTGCCAAGGACATTTCTGGCCGAGCGGACGCCAAGAAGGTTGTCCTGTTCTTTACCGATGGTTCGCCCACGAGCTACAGCAGCTTTGAGCCCTCGGTTGCCAATGGCGCCATCAACAAGGCGAATAGCATGAAGAAAGACGGCACCGTCATTTACACCATTGGCATTTTTAGCGGCGCGAATCCCAGCGCCGACCCCACGGCCTCCAGTACGATTAACGAGAATAAGTTCATGCACGCCGTGTCGAGCAACTATCCTGCGGCCTCGTCCAGTATTTCTTACTGGGGCGAATGGACCATCAACTTCGGTGCGCGTGCAGAAAATGCCAATTACTACAAGTCGGCGAAGAACGCCAAGGAGCTCGAGGATATCTTCAAGGATATCTCCGAGAGCATCACCGAGGTTGTTGGCTACCCGACCGAAACCCATGACGGCTACGCCAATAAGTCCGGCTACATCACGTTTACCGACGAGCTGGGCGACTATATGCAGGTCGACAACTTTACCGAAGTCGAATACAACGGCACGACGTTTGTCGATCCGGTAAAGTCCACCACGGGCAATGTCGATGCCTACGCCTTTGCCGGCGAAGCCGCGAACCTGGTCATTACCGTCCAGCGCGCCGCGGCGGGCGGCCCCCAGCAGGGCGATATTGTAGAGGTCAAGATCCCCGCGTCGTTGATCCCGCTGCGCAACTTTGACGTTGACGAGACCAAGGGCACGCTTACGGTCAACGATGTCGATCCCATCCGCGTGAAGTATGCTTCGAGCGTCAAGGCTATCGCGCGCGAAAACCTGTTCACCCCTGATGAAGCGCTGAAGAAGTATATCGACGAGAATGCGATCGACGAGCAGGGCTCCAAGTCTGTTGCCTTCTATGCCAACAAGTGGAGTGGTGATCCGGACCTGGGCGACACGATCGCCAACTTTAAGCCCGCCGCCACCAACCGGTACTACTTCTTCCAGAAGCAGACGCCCATTTACACGGATCCCGCCTGCACGCAGCCCGCGAAGGAGCAGTTGGCGAGCGACCGCCTTTATTACTACCAGGATGAGTTTGAGATAGCGGACGCCAGCCGCAAGCTCGACCACGGCATCACCGTCATCGAGTTTGCCGGCAGGCATGCTGCACAGTTTGCGGACGCCGTGGTTGCCGACGAGAGCGGAAACCTGTCGTTTAGCGCCGGAACCGCACGCCTGGCATTTATTGACGAACTTCATACCGACAAGAATCCCAACGCGACCGGCACCGCGTCCGACGTGCTCAATCCCAGGTGGAATGACACGTCATCCAAGGCGACCGCGACGCATGTCAATTCCTACCTGGGCAACAACGGCAAGATCAGCTATAAGTACAACATGACGCCGGCAACGGTGGATACCAAGGCCAGTTTTGGTCTGACCAAGGTGCTCGAGGGCCGCGCCTGGACGGATGCGGACGAGTTTAAGTTTGAACTCTCCGCGACATCCGAGAATGACGCCCCGATGCCCACATCCGCGACCGCGACCGTGACCAAGGACAACACGGCCATCGGCTTCGGTGAGATCACCTACACCGAGCCCGGCACGTATGTCTACAAAGTCAGCGAAAAGAACGCCGGGACCACGGTCGACGGCATCACCTACAGCGGAAACGTTGCGGAGATTACCGTGACGGTAACGCCCAACAAGAAGGGTAAGCTCAGCGCTGCCGTGGAGGTGACCTCGGGCAAGGCCAAGTTCGAGAACACCTACACCACGAATCCTGTTGAGTCCAGTGTTACCAGTCAGATTGCCGTAGCCAAGGTCCTGACCGGGCGCGACCTTACAGCCGGCGAGTTCAGCTTTGAGCTGCGCGAGGTTAAGGGCGGGGACTCTGAGCTTATCGAGACCGTTGAGAATGACGCCGAGGGCAACGTTACGTTCAAGCCCATCAAGTACACCGAGATCGGTCAGCACACCTACACGCTGCATGAGGTTGCAGGCGACGCCGGTGGTATTGACTATGACAACGCGGTCTACACCATCGTGACGACCATTGCCGACAACGGCAAGGGCGAGCTTGTGGCTACGCATGAGCTGAAGGGCGCCGAGGGCGTTAAGAGCATCGAGTTCAAGAACGCTTACAATCTGACCCCCGAGAGCTTCAGCGTCACCGACCAGATCACCGCGACCAAGTCCCTGGACGGGCGCGACCTCAAGGCCGGCGAGTTCTCCTTCGAGCTCGTCGAGGGTAACGATGTCGTCGCTATCGGCACCAACGACGCTCGCGGCAAGATTACGATGACTGGCATCGAGTACACCGCTGCTGGCGAGCACACCTATACGCTGCGCGAGGTCAACGGCGGAACCACCAGCAACGGCATCTCCTACGACGGCAAGACCTATACCATCGTGACCACCATCACCGACAACGGTGACGGTACGCTCGGCGCTGCGCACAAGCTGCAGGGCGCCGAGACCGCC
>CALLSU010000171.1:0-1565 GCA_938011935.1 uncultured Collinsella sp. | reverse complement strand
TCCTGAAGCTCTTGCTCGGCCTCGGCCTGGTCAAACGGCAGCTTGCCGAGTTCCATGTAGCAGGCAATCGCAAAGGCGATGCCGGCGAGGATCACGGCGACCGGTGCGTCGATGGCGCCCGTCATGATGTGCTGACCCATGGTGGCGATGTCGGTGGAGCCGCACACCAGGGCGGCGGCAAACAGCGCCAGCAGCATGGACGGCTCGATGAGCACGCTCATGAGCAGCTCGCGAACGCCGCCGATACCGGCGTAGGCGTTGGACGAATCCACACCGCAGAGGGCGAAGAAGAAGCGGGCGAGCGCCAGGCTGTACATGATGGTGATGGCGTCACCAAAGACCGGGATGGGACTTTGTGCCGTAAAGAGCGGCAGGCCCATCGCGAGCATAAAGGCGACGGCGAGGAACAGCGGCGGCATAATGCGCAGCGCAAAGCTCGCGTCCTCGCACTGGGACTCGGGGCGCGCAAAGAGCTTGGCCAGGTCGCGGTAGTCCTGCATGATGCTGGGGCCGCGACGGTTGTGCATCTTGGCGCGGATCACGCGACCGAGACCGGAGAAGAACGGCGCGACGGCCATAACGACCACGCCCTGCAGAACGGCAAGTACGATGTTGTTCATGCTCTCCCCTCCTTAACCCATTTGCACGGCGAGCACGAGGAACACCACGAGTGCCGCGACGATGTAGCAGATATAGATGCTGTAGTTGCCGCCTTCGAGCTTAGTCGCGAGGTCGGCGAGCTTCTCGACACCCTTATGCGGGGCATCGACGAGAACCTTGTCGGGTACGGGCTCCACAGCCTCGGCCACACCGGTGAGCTTCTGGAAGAAGTGCGCGATGGACCAGCAGACGGCCGTGCAGCGGTCACGCAGCGTGTAGAGCGGCTGCATAAACCAGGACACCTCGGAGGCAAAGGTCGTGGCCACGACGGGCATATGCTCGTTGGGAGCATAGCCGCATGCCCACGGCTGGGACTTCTGCACCTTGCCGACGGTCTTGAGCTTGCGATAGCCGCAGGCAAGGCCGACGAGCACCACGAGCGCAATAGCGATCGCGGGCGTGGAGGTGGCAGCGCCGGAGTACTGGTTCATGAGCTCCATGCCCTCGGCGGCAAACACGCCACCGTACGGATGCAGCACGGGCGCGATCACGGGAGCGCCAATGCCCAGCACGACGCAGATGGCCGCGAGCAGGCCCTGCGCAAACACCATGGGGGCGGGAACCTCCTTAGCATTGGCCGCGGCCTCGGAGCGGGGCGCGGAGGCAAAGGAGACGCCATAGGCCTTGACGAAGCACGTGACGGCCAGCGCGCCGGTAATGGCAAGCGCGACGGCAGCGAACACGGCCACGATCATGACGGCCTTGTCGCCCTGCATGGCGGCGTTAAAGAGCGACTGGTAGGTAAACCACTCGGACACAAAGCCGTTGAAGGGCGGGATGCCGCTGATGGAGAACGCGCCGATGAGGAAGAGCGCCGCGGTTTGGGGCATCTTCCGCGCCAGGCCGCCGAGCTTTTCGAGGTAGGTGGTGCCCGTGGCGTAGAGCACGGCGCCCGCGGTGAGGAA
>CALLSU010000170.1:0-1232 GCA_938011935.1 uncultured Collinsella sp. | reverse complement strand
CCCGGCTCCATGGACATCGGCAACGCACCGGTCACCAACTATGCCAACGAGAGCTACGGCACCATCAGCCTGCAGCAGGCCTTTGCCGTGTCCTCCAACGTCGTCTTTGGCCAGGTGGCAAACGAAGTTGGCGCAAACACGCTCGTGCAGTTTGCCAACGCCTTTGGCTACGGCCAAAAGCTCGGCCAGGACCTGACCTCCGCGGCCTCCATCATGGCCGACCCGTCGCTCATGACCGAGTGGGAGACCGCCTGGGCCGGCGCCGGCCAGCCTGTCGGCATGGACCACACGCCCGGGCCGCAGACCACCGTCATGCAAAACGCCGTGATTGCCGCCGCCATCGCTAACAGTGGCGTGGTCATGGACCCGTACTTTGTAGCCCAGGTACTCGCCCCGGACGGAACTGTGGTCAAGACCACGCAGTCCCGCTCGCTGGGTCAGGCCGTCAGCTCCGCCACGGCCGACCAGGTCAAGCAGGCCATGCTCGCCGTCGTCCAGTCCGGTACCGGCACCGATGCCCAGGTCCCCGGCGTCAAGGTCGCCGGCAAGACCGGCTCGGCCGAGACCGGCGGCACCAACGTCAACTCGATGTTCGTTGGCTTTGCACCTTACGATTCACCCACGGTCGCCATCTCGGTGGCCTTGGAGGATTACGACAAACACGACGTCAAGGCGGCCAAGATTGCCGGCATCGTCCTGACCGCGGCGCTCGCCGCACAGGGAGCGTGATGCCCATGATCGAATCGGACACCCGAGGCGCGCCGCGGCCGAAGAGTTAGCGGCAACGCGCCACACGGCCCCAGCGGCCACATCGTAGGTACTACACACATCGTTGAGCGAATAGTTATGTTAGGAGCAGGAATGGAACAGAGGGTCCTCGGGGGAAGATACCTCCTCAAGGATAAGGTGGGGACAGGCGGCATGGCGACCGTCTACCGTGCACAGGACCAGGTCCTCGACCGCACGGTTGCCGTCAAGATCATGCTACCGCAGTATGCTGGCGACGCAACCTTCGCCGCACGCTTTAAGCAGGAGGCCCAGGCAGCAGCCGGTCTCTCCTCCCCCTATATCGTGGGCGTCTACGATTGGGGCAAGGACGGCGACACCTATTACATCGTCATGGAGTACCTGCGCGGTACCGACCTTAAGAGCGGCATCAAGAGCCACGGCGCCCTCGACCCCAAGAAGGTCGCCCAGATCGGCTCGCAGATCAGCTCCGCGCTTTCGGTCGC
>CALLSU010000169.1:0-1943 GCA_938011935.1 uncultured Collinsella sp. | reverse complement strand
GGCTTTATGCCCTTGACTGGCGATATGGCAATGTACGCCGCGGCCGCCGCAGCGGTCGCCGGAGCTGCACTGATCGTGGTCGCGCTCCTGATCAAGCGGGGAGGTGGCAGCCATAAAGAGTAGCTGGCAGCCCCACAGAGAGCGGGGCGAGACGTAGCGAAGCAGATGCTAAGACACAGACAGATGATGACCGATCGAATGAGAACCAACCGGAAAACGGAGGAAAAGAAGATGAGCATGAACAAGAACATCGCACGCCTGGCAGTGACAGCAGGCCTCACGGCAGCGCTGAGCTTTGGTGGCGTTATGGCCCCGGCCACGATGGCGTTTGCTACTACTCTGAACAATCGCATCACCATCAAGCAAAATGCAGAAAATACGGACGCAACGAATCCCAACAGAAAGACGCAGTTCGTCGCTTATCAGATTTTTAATGCCAAAGTGGTTGATGGAACTAGCGCAAGCGATAAGGTCGTTTCCGATGTCGCATGGGCTAAAAATGTAACGGAACCTGCCCAGGCTAGCATTATTAATGCAATTAAGCAGAGTGCTGGTTACGATTCTAGTAAGTCGAAGCTTCCTAAAGACAAAACGCCCACCGCGCAGGATGTTGCTGACTGGATGGCTGATAATCTCCAAGACGCTTCTTGGGTTGTGAATAATGGCGATTTGCTCGATACGATTGCCGACTTGGTCAAGGGCACTACTCCTGCCATGCCAAGGGGGGCTTCTAGCGCTGCTTTCGCCGCGGATGATACCTCAATTTCCTTTAAGAACTCTGGCTACTATCTCTTCCTGACGGACGATAGTTCTATCGGTACTAAGGACAGCTATTCCGAGTTGAGGCAGACTGGTACTTCGCCGATTTTCGCTGTTGTAGGCGGTAGTGCTGTTGAGGTTACCGAGAAGACTGGTATACCTACGGTTACAAAGAAGATTAAGGACGACAAGTCCGGCGCTGGATGGGCCGATAAGGCTGACTCGCAGGTTGGTCAGGATGTTAAATATCAGCTAACCGGCACCGTTGCCGAAAATGTGGCCTCGTTCGATAGTTACTACTACGAGTTTCGCGATGAGCTTTCTGCTGGCCTGACGGTTACCGACGCTTCCATTAAGGTATTTGCAGGCAGCGATCGTGCCAGCGCTGTCGAAATTACTTCTGGATTCACTCCCGAAGTCAAGAATGCTGAAAACGGCGCCGGCCAAACCCTGACCGTAAAGTTCGATAATCTCAAACTTGCCGTTGCGAACCTCTCGTCTAGTACCAAGATTTTTGTTGAGTATACCGCTCAGCTTGATCCCAATAAGGCAGTTGTCGGTGGCGAGGGCAATGAGAACACTGTCAAGCTCATCTATTCCAACAACCCCATGAGCGATGGTAAGGGTGAGTCCGTGCCCGATACCGTCCGCGATTACACTTACGCGCTCAAGCTCGTCAAGGGGGACTCAGCAGACGAGACGGCTAAACTCAGCGGCGTAAAGTTCACCATCCAGGCCACCGGCGCCGACGAGGGTGATGGCACCAAGTTTGTCCAGGAGGATGGTTCGCTCGGCGCCGACTCCTATGAGTTCACGACCGATCGTAACGGCGAGATTAATATCAAGGGCCTCGATGCTGGTACCTATACGGTCGAGGAGACTCACACGCTCGACGGCTACAACACGTTGCCCAAATTCACCTTCACCATCACGGCTGATGGTCTCGGCAATGATGAGGGGAATAATAACCTGAGTGTCAGTGCGACCAAGAATGGTTCTGACCTCGTTATCAAACCGTCTGTTGATAACGGCACCGTCACTCTCACCGTCAAGAACAAGAAGGGCTCCGGCCTCCCGCTCACCGGTCTCAACGGCGTGACCTTCACTTGGATCGCTGGTGGCGCGGTGCTGTGCATCGGCGTGGCGCACCTCATCCGCAGCCGTAAGCAGGCTGAGGAGTCCGA
>CALLSU010000168.1:0-2678 GCA_938011935.1 uncultured Collinsella sp. | reverse complement strand
CGATTTCAAGCTCCATAAAGCCCCGAATCGTCGTGTTTAGAGGGGTGAATATACTAAAACTCAGTCAATTGGTCTTAGATACTTCTCAAATGATATGAGACTAACCGAGCAACAGTACTCATATTTGCCATTTTTTGCCCACCGGGTCTGAATGAGGTCCGCTCTTTACGCCTCCGGCTACCTATATGACCGCAAACCCTGATTATCAAGGGCCGTCGCGCGCCTTGGCATCGACTGAAAGCGGCTCGCAGAATAATCCCTTGCCATTAGCAAACTTGAATCGAAATTACATATCCCAAAAAGCCGTAATGCCGTACCCTCGTCTCAACAACTCCAATACAAGGACGGCATTCAAATGGGCAACGCCATGCATCAATACGCCCTCTTTGGGACCGCACAATTTAAATACGATCAGACGATCACACATATATCGGACCAACACCGACAAATCGTCATTTGCAACAACGGTTCAGACGTACGCTACGCAACGCTAGAAGAGTGGGAAGAAGCTGGCGCTTTGTTCGATGAACGAGCGCAAATCGAGGGCATCGTCACCAGCGCGAGCCCAGCACGCGATAAACTCGAGCTCTTTCGCAGTCTCTTTACCGGGCGCAAAGATGTTTACGCTCATGGATATCGCAGAAAGGACGGGGGCATTGGCTATACGCCTGCTTGTGCTAATGAGTGGGAGCCAGGAATTTGCCCCAAAGCAGCCTATCAAAGAGTTAAATGCGTAGAATGCAGCAATCGCGTCTTCCCGGAATTAAGCGATGCCGCAATCATTGCTCACTTTAAAGGCAACGATGACCGGTTCCGCGATGTCCTCGGGCAATATGTTCTCGATAGGAACTGCAACACGAAAGTTCTCGTCATCGATTTTGACAAAGCGGACTGGAAAGAGGCAACAAATGCCGTACGGCTTGTTGCAATACGACGGGGCATTAACGCCGCCGTTGAGCGCTCAAGGTCCGGCAACGGCGCCCACATCTGGTTTTTCTTCCTCGAGCCAATCAGCGCAAAGGCTGCCCGAGAGTTTGGAAGTTGCCTCATAACCGAAGCTGCGGCGCATAATAAGACAATCACGTTCGAGGCCTTTGATCGAATGCTACCCGCTCAGGCCACTATTCCCGATGGAGGCTTCGGAAACCTCATCGCACTCCCCTTTCAAGGCAAGGCGCAACGTGAAGGAAACAGTGTATTTGTAGACGAACAATTCAAGCCCTTTCCCGACCAATGGCTCTATCTATCACAAGTCCAGCTGATTCCGCGCTCGACGGTGCAAGATCTGATTGAGGCCCCTGGAAACAACCCGCACGGACCAGCAACAACTACGGTGGCAAACAAGGGCAAACGGTATGCCCAAAGACCACGAAAGCGACTACCACTCACATCGCGGGACTTTCCCTCATCGCTGCCCGTTATTCAAGCCGATATGCTGTACATCCCCGAGAAGTCTCTGAGTCCAGCAGCTCAAATGGAAATCCGCGGACTTGCGACATTTGCCAATCCGGCATTCTATCGCGCGCAGTCCATGCATCAATCAGTATTCGGCAAACCGCGACTCATAGACCTTAGCGAACTGAGAGATGGTCATGTTGCAATTCCCCGGGGCTGCAAAACTCAACTTGAGCAGCTAGTTCAAGAGACCGGCGTTACCGCCCACTATTCAGACGAGCGCAAATCGGGTAATCCGATTGTTATGGCATTTAAAGGAGTCCTTCGCCCTGAGCAGCAAATCGCCGCTGATCAGATGCTCATATACGAAGACGGAATCATGTCCGCGCCGACAGGCTTCGGTAAAACAGTCATCGGAGCTTATCTTATTGCATCCATTGGTCTTCCAACGCTCGTCATCGTTCCCAAAACCGCACTCATAACCCAATGGAAATCCCAGCTCGAGCGATTTATCGACATTACGGACAACAGGGAGCCCGTCCGAACCCCAAAAGGACGAATCAGCAAAAGGCAGCCTCCGGTCATCGGACAAATAGGAGGAGGCAAAATGGCCGTAAGCGGCCTCGTCGACATCGCTTCATTCCAGTCGTTATCTGGCAAAGACCGCCAAACCGGAGAGCCGATAGTTAAGGGCCTTGTTCGTAATTACGGCCTCATTATCTGCGACGAATGCCACCATGCCGCCGCACCACAGCTCGAGCTTATTCTCAAGTCCGCCCCGGCCAAATACGTATACGGCCTTTCTGCGACGCCCGAACGATCCGACGGCCTTACGCGGGCGCTCTCCATGCTCTGCGGCCCGCTCCGTTATGTTATCGATCAAAAGCGCAAGCGATTCAGCAGGGCATCCAGCGCATCGTACGGCCTCGTTTTACTGGAATTCGACTACCCGCCTACGAGCCAGGTGCAAACTTCAATCAGATTCTCGACCTGCTGTGCACGCATGCAGCTAGAAACGAATTGATTGTCAACGACGCTATTGAAGCTGCGTCAAACGACCGGCATCCGCTCGTGCTGACTAAAAGGAAAAAGCATGCCGAGGAGCTGTTCGGGATGCTCAAAAACCAAGGACACGAACCCGTTCTCCTGACCGGGGAAATCGACGCCAAAGAAAGAAAAACGATACTGAGCAGTCTTCCCCGCTTCGAGCATGAACATCGAATCATCGTCGCCACCGAAAGCCTTTTGGGCGAGGGCTTCGATCTGTCCTACCTTGACACTCT
>CALLSU010000167.1:0-1006 GCA_938011935.1 uncultured Collinsella sp. | reverse complement strand
GGTTTTGCTGAGATTCGCCATGTTCTTTTTGAAGGTGATGACCAGGTCTTCGGCGTTCATGATACTCCAATGCCGTAGTGCTTACGGCTATTATACCACCGTGGCATCACCTATATGTCAATGTTGGTCTAACAGAGCCTAAGTAAAAGAGGTCCGGCAATGGTCGGGCCTCTTTTACTTAAGCGGCGTTTTGGCATACTGGCCGACGTGCTATAGATACGCGCCTAGGTTGATGGCCGTGGCGTCGGTCTGGGTGTTTGCCTGGGTGCTGGCGCGCTCCAGTAGGAACGGCCGCACGAGTTCTTGGCGGTTGATATCCTCCGCGGTGGTGACTGCGGTGACGGTGCGTGCTGCAGAGCCGACGTGGATGTGCTTGGTCTTTGTCGGGACCTTGTTCTCGATTTGCTCCATCAGCAGTTGGACACCCTTGCGGCCAATCTCGTAGCCCGGGGGCGCTACCGTTGTGAGCGGGACCGATCCGCTCCAAGCGAGTGGGTTGCCGTCGCATCCGGCCACGCGAACCTGCTCGGGGACGGAGATGCCTTTGTCGACCAATGCCGAGATAACGCCCGAGGCCAACACGTCGGTCAGGCCGACGACAAAATCGGGGCGTTCGTCGGCAGGGCGCCCGGCAATCTGAGCGCCAATGCTGTAGCCGTCGGCTGCGGTATTCCACTCTCCGGCGTCAATGACTTCAATTTTGATATCGGGATGCAGGGCGAGGGCCTTGTGAATGCCAAGTACGCGCAGGGTGAGCTGCATGAATGCCGCTCTGCCCACAACGGTGATATGGTGTGCGCCGCGGGCGATGGCGAGCTCGGCGATAATGCGCCCCTGTGCCTCGTTGTCGGCCGCTACGTAGTAGCCGGGCTCGGAGCAATGGATGTCCAGGTGGACAATCGGTACGGGCATCTTGGCCATAGCGGGGTGCCAGTCGGGGGATGCCATGGGCTGAACCATGACGCCGGACATTTGCGTGCCCATAAAGTAGCGCAGGTAATGGTCC
>CALLSU010000166.1:0-1677 GCA_938011935.1 uncultured Collinsella sp. | reverse complement strand
GGGCGCCTCGCGCTACAAGAGGCCCGCGTGTTGATGATTATGGAAAAGCGGAAGCCGAGCATGGTCGGCGCCCCCGGGACCCCCTTGCATACGATGACGCTGGAGGGCCGGTACCGTATGGCGATGACGTTCTGGCTGAAGATATGGGATACGTGCACGGCGTAAATCTGGCCGATGAGCTCGATGAGGTCGAGGGTTTTGCCGGGGCTGGCGAGCCGTGTGCCGCTGCGTCTTTGGCTTCGGAACCGCAGCCCAGGCAGCCTGCCATGCCGGCTTGGGCTCGGCACGTGACCGCGGCGGGGGAGACGGGGATGTTATCGCCCGCGTCTGTGTCGCCGGTTCCCGCACCGTCAGCCCCTGCGCTGTCGGCGGACGCTTCGATTCCGTCGCGTCGGGCACCGGTCGTCTGCGCCGTTTCGGGTTCGGGCGGTTGCGGCAAGTCGACGATCGTTGCCACCATGGCGCATGCGGCGTCGCTGTTGGGTTTGCGTGCCGCCGTGCTCGACTTGGACCTCATGTTTGGAAACCTATACGATCTGCTGGGTGTCGATGCCCCGCACGATATGGCGACGCTTATCGAGCCGTCGGCGGCGGGCGCACTTGCCGAGTCGGATATCGTGGCCGCATCGATGCGCGTCGCCCCGGGTGTCACGCTCTGGGGGCCTGTCGCGGCCCCCGAGAAGGCCGAGCTCATGGCACGTCCGGTGGAGCTATTGCTCGATGTTTTGCGTCGCGAATCCGACGTGGTCTTTGTCGACACCTCGGTCTTTTGGGGTGATGCCGCGGCCGCCGCGGTGGCGGCGAGCGACCGTTGCCTGGTCGTAGGCGATGCGGCGGTATCGTCCGCGACATCCGCTTCGCGCGTCATTGAGCTGGCGAGCCGCGTGGGCGTGCCACGCACGCGCATGAGCGCCGTGTTCAACCGGTTTGGTGCGCGCGGTGCCGACGAGGACGTCGCCATGCGCTTCGAGATCGCCTGCGCACTGAGCTCCAAGATCCGCATTGCCGATGGCGGCCAGGACTTGGCCGCGCTCATGGCATTCGGTCGCGCCGACGAGGCAGTGGGTCAGACGAGCGCTTTTGCGACCAGCGTGCGCGAGGCCACGCGCGAGATGCTCGTGGAGCTGGGCTGCGCCGTCGGTCCCTGGAGCGATATGGTCGCCGACCGCGCGATCCGTACCGAGCGCCCGCGCATCCGTCTTCCCTGGTCTCGTGAGGGTGATGCGCGATGAGTCTGCAGACGCGGATTAAAGCCGCTGGCGCGGCCGCCGCGGCTGCCCCCGTTGATGCGGGACGCTGCCGTGCCGTTAAACGCCGCACCAAGCGTGCGGTGATGGACCGCATGGGCTACGACGAGGTGGCGCGCATCAGTGCCTACGTCGACCCTGCCCTTGCCCGCTCTGAGCTACGTCCGGCGGTGGAAGCGGCGCTCAACGTGGAAGAGCCGACCGACTTGGCGACGCCTGAGCGTGAGACCATCATCGACGAGATCCTAGATGACGTGGTGGGCCTGGGACCGCTGCAGCCGCTCATCGAGGACGACACCGTTACCGAAATCATGATCAACGGCTGTCGCTCTGCCTTTTTTGAGCGCAGTGGCGTTTTGTATCCCATCGAGCACGCGTTTGAGGACGACGAGCAGATCCGTGTGCTCATCGACCGTATCATCTCGCCGCT